>NZ_CP190246.1:3115790-3427369 GCF_039652435.2 Niabella insulisoli
AAAGTTTTAATACCGCTTTCAGCGCTGATGCCAGCGCCCGTAAGCACTGCCAGTTTTTTCTTCATACCGTAAACTTATACATTCCTTTTTACAACTGCCCTGCTCCTGCGGAATCTTTTTAAGATAAAAAGAAATACAAGCACTCCTATCCAGACCGGCCAAATAGTCAGGAGGCCGATGCATAAATCTGTAAAGAGCTTTCCGCCGTCCGAGAAAGCTCTGACAATCCGGCTACCCAGACCCTGTCTTCCAGTCTCTGCGTTATAACCTGCCAGGGGTTCAAAAAAGGTGAGGTTGATCGTACTGTATCGCGCGGCACCCGAAAGCTGCGCCAATTGGGCTGTTGCGGACTCTATGTCTTCCTGTATATCGTTAATCTGCTGTTGCACCTTTAATATATCTTCCACTTTGCTACTTTGTTTTAGCAGCTCCATATATTTCTGGCGCGTTGCTTTTCTGGTTTCCAGGCGTGCCTGCATATCAATGACATCCCGGGTTACATCCTCTGACGTGATTTCCCTTTCCAGTTGTTTGGCATCTTTGCTTTCCAGCTCGTTTAGCAGCGTTTCAAATTGCAATACCGGCACTTTAAGGGCCATCACAGTTTGTATCCTATAATCGTTGGTGCTGCTATATTCTTTTGATATATAGCCGCCATACCTTTTTACCAGATTCCGAATGAATGATGTGTAGGGCCCGTGCTTTTTTACTTCCAGCGAAACGTTAGCGTTTTTTATGATCTGCTTTTCTTTATGAACAGCTGCTGGAACCCGAATGGCTACGGGTGCTCCGGCAATATCCGATCCGCTATACTGCGGTGCCGGCTCAGCATTTATCGCAGCATCACCAGCTGGGGCCTGGTTTTCAGCTTGTTGCGGCATCACTTCATTTGCTGATATTTCATGCGGAGCTACTTCTTTGTTTTGAAGGGAAGAGCAGGCTTGCAGAAGGCAGGGCAAAACAATCATCGCAAAAAACAAGCCTTTCCTAATGTAGATTTTCATTTGTATATTTTTAGGATTTTTGGATCGAAAGACAGTTAACAGGTAGCATTTTTTCTTTGTGCAGGTGCCCATCTGACTTCACGGGCAAAGAGCCGCCTAGCAATCACGCTTTGCAAATGCAAACTTTTTTATGCTTCATTTCATTTATAATAAAAGCAAGTCCTATCGCGACAGCAACGTTCCCGCAAACGCCGGATGTTTGACTGCATGCTTGGTTGTGCTGCATTTCATCAGACACTTATTGATACCGCATCCACAAAATGGTAATCCATAAACTTTGTTAATATATAAAACAAAGGGTTGATTAGCATCGTCCAAAGGCTTTCTAATCAACCCTAAACCTGCAAACTTTTTAATCGCTAAGCTTCAGACATTTTCAAAACCAACTCCCACTCTTCCGGTTTAACGGACTGCGTGGACAGCCGCCCCAACCGCACCAGGTCCATATCGGCCAGTTTTTTCTCGGCTTTTATCTGGGCCAGCGTTACCGGCTTTTTCAATTTTTTAACCGGGGCCACATCCACGGCTACCCACCGGTCATCTGCTGTTGTAGGGTCCTGGTAGGCTTCTTTAACGATTTTCGCAATGCCGACGATTTCCGTTCCTTCATTACTATGGTAGAAAAACGCGAGATCGCCCTTTTTCATGGCACGCAGGTTTAACCGCGCCGCATAATTTCTTACTCCATCCCATACCGTTTTTTTGTCTTTTACCAATTGATCCCAACTGTATTTAAAAGGTTCTGATTTTATAAGCCAGTACGCCATATTTATTTTAGATTTATGATTTTGTGTTCGGTGAAATGATCTAACTTTCGATTATATTTTCGCAAATATAAAAAATCGTCTCTTGCAACAATTGAGCATTTGGGAATTGGAATCGTTTTATGCGCCCCAGGACATCGTGATCGTTGGGGCCGGCTTTACCGGCTTGTGGACCGCCATTTGCCTGAAAGAAAAATATCCGTCCAAAAAGATCACCGTTGTAGAAAGAGGCGTAACGGCGATGGGCGCTTCGGGGCGCAATGCCGGCTTCGCCTGTTTCGGCAGCCTCACTGAAATACTTTCGGACATAAAAAACCTGGGCGCCGAAAAAACAGCACAACTGTTGCTTTGGCGCTTTGAAGGCTTGAAAACAATACGCCAGTATTTCAACGATATCACCATCGATTACACGAACTCCGGGGGCTTCGAACTGCTCACGACCGATGAGCCCCTGAGCCAATTGTCTGCGGTTAACAGCCTTTTGTATGATATCACCGGCTCAACCGAAACCTTTGTCTTAAAGAACGAGATGATCGCCTCCTTTGGTTTTGAAGGCGTTTCGCATTTGATGGAAAACAAATTTGAAGGCGCGCTTCACCCGGGAAAACTGCTCAGCGCGATGTTGAAAAAAACCGTGGCCCTCGACATTCAAATGATGTATGGGACAGAGATTAAAAGTTTTGAGGAAAATAGCCAGGGTGTAACGCTTCAGACCGCCCATAAACAGGCGCTCTTAGCGCAACAGGTTATATTCTGCACGAATGCCTTCACGAAAAATTTATTGCCTGATTTACCCATTGTCCCTACGCGCGGCCAGATACTGCTGACAGAGCCGCTGCCCGATTTGAAATGGAGCGGCGTTTTTCATTTTGATGAAGGTTATTATTATTTCCGGAACCTGAACAACTGTGTACTGCTCGGCGGCGCCCGAAACACCTCAATCGCTTCGGAATACACGCAGGATAACATTACCACCCTGCCTATTCAACAGGCGCTGGAAGATTTTTTATATAAAATGGTGTTGCCCGGGCAACAACCAAAAATTACACACAGGTGGGCGGGTATCATGGCAACGGGCTCCGAGAAAATGCCGATTGTCAAACAACTCAGTGATCGAACTTTTTGCGGCGTCCGCCTTAGCGGCATGGGCCTCGCCCTTGCTCCGTCCGTTGCCAAACAACTTGCGGCAATGGTGTAGAGGTGAACAACTTCTTCAAGCTTTAGGTTCGTTGGAAAGACCTTTTAAATACCGTTTTCACACCAAAAAAGACCAAAGCATGAAACGGATCTATTTATTTAGAAACACCACTTTACTGATGTTGGCAGTCTCCTGCAACACCCAGCCTACTGCGGAAAGCAAAAATGTGTATGCGCCCATTTTAAAAAGAGCGCAGTGGATATTGGGCTCCTGGACGCAAACCGTCGACGAAGCTGTCACTACAGAAAACTGGACAAAGCTGAGCGATTCGGTATTTGCAGGGGAAAGCTTTACCGTCGTGCGCGGCGACACGGTGTTCTACGAATCAGTAACCTTTTCTCAGAAAGTAAAAGATGCTTTCTATAATGTGTCGCTACGCAACGAAAAGCCTCCGGCCCCTGTGTCTTTTCAGCTGACAAGTCAAGATGACTCAATGCTTGTTTTTGAAAATAAAAAGCATGATTACCCTACTAAGATCAGCTACAGGAAAATAACGCAAGATTCTATTTTTGCTGAAATATCGGGCCTAGTGAACGGGACAGAAAAAAAGCAGGGCTTCCCGCTGAAACGCCTGCCTGCTTTAAAATAATAATATGCAAATGGAGATTTTATTTCCTACACTATCGTCCGCACCCCTTCCGCTATAACAGAAGAAAAGACGCCTGGCTTATATCCGATCCGCTCTTCATAAAACGGTATTATTTGCTCTTTAAAATCATCAAATTGCTCACGCTTTACCAAGGCTATGGCGCAACCGCCAAATCCAGCGCCGGTCATTCTGGCGCCAATGCATCCTTCAAAAGTTTTTGCAAATTCAACAATCGTGTCAAGCTCAGCGCCTGACACTTCATAGAGGTTTTGCAAAGAATCATGCGAAGCATACATCAGCTCACCAAAGGTTTTAATATCGCCAGATAGCAATGCATCCTTTGCTTTCTTTACCCTTTCATCCTCCGCTACCACATGGAGCGCCCGGTTTTCAACGACAGGATTATTAATCAGCTGTTTATTAGCATTGAAATCTTCCATGCTTATTTCGCAAAGATGTGTGATATTCAGCTTTTGTTGCAGGGCCTTCAGGGCCGTGCGACATTCGTTGAAACGCTCATTATACTTCGACTCTACCAGTTTGCGCGGTTTATTGGTATTGATGATAGCGAGGACATAATCGCCGATTTCAAATGGCAGATATTGATAATCCAGCGTATCGCAATTGAGCAACACGGCATTGGAGCTTTTGCCCATTGCCACCGCAAACTGATCCATGATACCGCTGTTCAACCCCATGAAGTCGTTCTCAACACGTTTGCCCAGCAGCGCTAATTCCACCCTGCTCATACCTGCGTTAAACATTTCGTTGAGGGCATGAGCCGTCAACACTTCTATCGACGCGGAAGAAGACAAACCCGAACCTATCGGTAAGTTGCCTGAAAAAAGAAAATCGAGACCCGTGAGATCGATACCCGCTTTTGAGCATTCATGGATGACACCAACAGGGTAGTTAAACCATTCGTCGCCGGCTTTGCTATAAGCACTTTGTAGCGCCACATCAGTTGTTTCGGGGAAGTCAACAGCGCGGAACCTGAAAATATTTTCATCGTTTTTGGCTACCAGCAACGTAGTGCCCATCGTAATAGCACAAGGCATTACCATGCCTCCGTTGTAGTCGATATGTTCTCCGATCAGGTTTACCCGCCCGGGGCAAAAGAAAATATGTTCAGCTGCTTTATTAAATTTCTTCTCAAATTCAATCTTCAAATTATCGATAGTCATGTCAATTTTATATTTTTAACAAAAATAAATGTATGATTAATATATCTGAGCAACGACGCGGCACGCATCCGAACGGCAAAGCAATTTTTGTTTATACATTACAAAACAAGCCCGGGACCATTGTTCACATCACCAACTACGGCGCCATCATTATGGCGATAAAAATAAAGAAATCCGACAACACTTATAACGATATTGTGCTGGGCTTTGAAGAACCCGCTCAATACTGGAATGCAGCCTACCTGGCAAACTATCCTTATTATGGCGCCGCTATTGGCCGCTATGGCAACCGCATTGATAAGGCTTCGATCCAAATTGATGATAAAACTTATCCATTAAACAGCCACAATCCTGGTTTTCAATTGCACGGTGGCGTGGAAGGTTTTGATAAAAAAGTGTGGGAAAGAATCGACGGGCGCGCAGATGAGCTGATTTTGCAATACATAAGCCCCGACGGCGAAGAAGGTTTTCCGGGCGAACTGACGGTTCAGATTCGTTTTAAACTGAATGACGAAAACGAACTGAGCTATGCCTATCACGCTACCACCGACCAACCTACCGCGGTAAATTTGACACATCACAGCTATTTTAATTTAAACAATGGCGAAGGCAATATTCATAATCATTTATTGAAAGTAAACGCCAGCCAATATTTGGAGCAGGATGATAATTATTGCACCACAGGAAAGGCCATCGCTGTGGAAGGAACGAGGAATAATTTTAAAGACTTTCGCAAAACCGGCGACATTGAAAACCCTGAAGAAGGCATCGACATTAGCTTTCCGCTGGATGAAACAGGATTAAATCAGGTGGCGGCCGAAGCTATGGTGGAAGGCCAGGATATAAAGCTTCAGGTTTTTACGACCGAGCCGCTGGTACATTTGTATAATTCGCGCTGGTCGCCCGCCATTACAGGAAAAAACGGAACCCCATACGCTGCGTTTTCAGGATTCTGCTTTGAAACGCAGAAACATCCGAATGCAATCAGGATTACAAGTTTTCCCAATACGATTTTAAGGCCGGGAGAGGTTTATCAAACTAAGACAGTGTACAAATTTATAACGCCCGATATTTAACTCATTTCATCCTGAAAATATTTCATTTCCTCGCGAAAGTCGAGAAAAGCATATTTTGACATAAGCTGCTTCGCTTTTTCAAAATGAGTTTTAAGGAACTGTTGATGGGCGTTTGTTTTCGGCTGAAAAGCCTTATGTTTTCGCGCAATAGTAATGGGGCGTACCTGTTTCATAATTTGCTGTGAAGCAGGATCTATGCAGCTTTCCGTAAATTTCTCCAATACAAATTCCGTAGCCTGATAATTGGGATGCGCGAAGTCCACATCATAAAAACGATAATCGCGAAGCACATCAATCACTAATTCATAAGCCGGAAAATAATACACGTCCGGAAACTTATCAACAAGGTGATGTACCACTTCGATAAGCCTTGCTTTGCTGCGGTTGTTATCGATAACGCCATCGCGTAAATGCCGGACGGGGCTGACCGTAAACAGGATCTTGATCTTTGGGTTAAAAGTGCGAAGCCGATGATACGTATTATCCATTGCGGCTATAATCTCTTCAATGCCGAGCAATTTTTTGTAAAACCATTGTGCGGGCGCGCGGTGGCAATTGGCCACGTGCATATCGTGACGTTCTTTTTCAGGAATGTCGGAAGAAAGGATATAAGAAAATGCGGACCCCAGTGTAATAACCACCCAATCTGCTTCTTTTAAAAAGTCGTGCGCCTGCGAAACCGATGTGTTTATATGGTGCAACACTTCACCTTTCTCCATGCCTGAAAAACGCGAGTGATGGTGCCAGGAATTCCAAAGTTCATTAAGATAAAATAAATCAGCTTCGGTATATTTTCGATTTTCCACATACGCAATAAGGCTATGGCGCACGCTGGCCGGCTCAAACAAAATACCATGTGGATTTTGCAACACTTCAAACTTGTATTCTGCAAGGGCATTGCCGATATGCTCGGTGAAGCAGGAGCCGATCAGCAATATTTTATCGCCGTAAGCCATTGGCTTTGGCAATTGCGGCATATGGATCGATGACATGAATTCCACGGTACAGGAAATGAGTTTTTAATTTTTAAAGGGTTGCGCGTTGCTTCATCACTTCGTATAAAATCATTCCGGTGGCCACCGAAACATTCAGGCTTTCGAAATTATTCTTCATGGGGATACGAATCCGTTCATCACAAATTTTGAGCAAAGCCGGATAAATGCCTTTTTCTTCACTTCCCATCACAACGGCGGCAGGCACAGAAAAATCGCAGTCTGAGATATTTTTTGAGGCGGTCATTTCTGAAGCAAAAACAGATACGCCATTGAGATGCAACTCATCCACGGCTTTCATTAAACTGTTCACGCGGCAAACGGCTATCTTTTCCAAAGCTCCGGCAGAAGTGAGGATTGCATCTTCATTTAACGCACCCACACCTTTATCGGGTATGATAATCGCATGAACACCGCAACACCAGGCGGTTCTGGCTATGCCGCCAATATTGCGGATATCGGTGATACCATCTAAAATTAAAAACAAAGGTGTTTCACCCTTTTCAACAACAAAAGAAATAATATCCTGTAATTGCTGATACTGCACCCGCGCAATCTGCGCAATGCAGCCGCCATGCTCGCCCACATTAAAGCTATCCAGCTTTTGTCGCGGTACGTAGTTTACGGGCACGCCGTGTTGCGCTGCCAGCCTCTTCAATTCGGAAGCTTCCTGGCCAACATACCGTGTGTCTATATAAACCCTGTCGAGCGCTTTTCCTGATTGTAATGCTTCAATAATTCGTTCGGCGCCAATAATAAGCGAACTCTTTTTCGGCCTTTGCGGCGATCTGAAATTTTTCACAAGGCAAAGAAACGGAAAGTTGATGGTTTAAAACCGGGAAAGGCCGGAAAGCTTTGAGAGCATGGTTCATCGATTATGGAACGGTTATTCGAAATTTAAAGGCCTAATGCGGCGCCTACCCAATCCAGCATTTTAATAATGAGATAGACCAAAATGGCGAGTATGATCACCACCGTGATCAAAACGCCCGCAATCACCGGCCGGGCGCTTCCCCGGTGCTTACCTTCGGTGTAATGCTCGGAAAGTAGTTTTAAATTCCGGGAATTCGCTTTGTAGGTAAAATCGAAGATCCAGCCCAGCACAGGAATAGCGCCAATGAAGGCATCAAGCGTAGCATTAACAAGCATCTTTGCCGCCAGTTTTCCCGACGCGCCATGTTTAACCATAGTAATGATCAACGCGATGGAAATGATATATCCGCCAATGTCGCCCGCAACGGGGAGCAGGTTTAGCAGCGGGTCTATTCCGAATTTAAAGCCGCCCACTGAGAACTGCTCGTCCATAAGCCGTGTCACTTTCCGCACCATTTGAAGGCGCGCATCGCTGTTGACAGGAGCTTCTATTTTTCGCCGGTTTTTCAAAAAAGATTCATTCAATTTCTTTCAATAAGACCATCAGCTGCACTTTCTGTATGGCCATAATGGAAATAGCATCAGTGATCTCGCCACCATTTACCATGGCTACAGCTTCTGAAAAAGGTATTTTTTTTAATCGCATATCCTGCTCGGTTTCTTCGCGGGATACGGTAGCCTGGTGCAATTTTTTTGCCAAAAAAATCAGGCAATATTCATCGCTCACCGAGTTGGACAAATGGCTTTTGACAATCAGGCTCCATTCATCGGCAACCAGTCCGGCTTCTTCCTGAAGTTCCCTTTTGGCAGCCTGCAAAAAGCTTTCTCCGCCTTCTGGGCAGCCTCCTTCGGGTATTTCCCAGCTAAACTCATTTAAAACAAACCGATGTTGACCCACCAGATAGGTGTTCATTTCTTCGTCTAAAGCGATCACGCCAATAGCAATATTCTTAAAATGAACTTTGCCATAAATGCCTTTGCCGCCTCCGGGATTTATAACATCATATTCGGTTACGCTAATCCAGGGGTTCTCATAGATATGTTGCTCACCCTCAATCTGCCAGGGATTGTTATTGATCATAAATTGGTTCGATGTTTGTGTGAAAACTATCAGCTATTGATTAACATTGCAGTATAGCTGTAAAAGTAAAAGTAAACTTTTATATACTTTAAATTCGCAAACCTTCATTAATTAAAATTTAAAAAAGCATTATGAAACGTTCTTATTTATTTGTAGCCGGCATGATCGCACTTGCATCTCTCGCTTCCTGCGGCGGAGCTTCGACGAATAGCGATGAAGCAACAGGAGGAGACTCTGCCACAGTGGTGATGGAAAACACTTCAGCAGAAGCCGCAGGCACACTGGTCGCCAGCGCCAACCTGATGTCAACTGCTGATCCGTCAGAGCAGATTGGAACCGCAAAATTTTACCAATTAGACAGTACTCAGATGCGTATGGATTTAGTAATCGATTATAAAGCTAAAGCCGACAGCAATGTAGCCGTTCATTTCCACGAGCATGGTGATTGTGGCGATAAAGGCAACAACACTCATGGCCACTGGAATCCGACTAAGGAAAACCATGGCGAATGGGGTTCAGCCGCCTTCCACTCGGGCGATATCGGCAACATCCAGTTAGACAATAACGGGCACGCAACAAAATCAGTAACCACCGACAGGTGGAGCATTACAGACGGCGCAGCCAATAATATTATCGGCCGCGGCATTATTGTTCATGGCGGAACCGACGACTATACCACCCAGCCAACCGGAAACTCTGGCCCGCGCTCGGGTTGTGGTGTGATCGAAAAACAATAATAAACTACACATGAATAAAAAAGGGCATCATTTTGACGCCCTTTTTTTTGTTATATCGTTGCCTTTTTAGAAGAAAACACCCAGGCGAATCGCCCATCGGTTTAAGCCTACTTTGCCATCTTCCCAATCTTTGTTGCGGGTAATATCGGTGAAACCGTTTTCTAAACCAAGGCCAAAAAAGAGATCTGTTTTTTCTGCCAGCTTATACTCGCCGCCAGCGCCAATCAAAAGGCCCATATTCAGGTTGTGCGTATTTTTCATAGCATTTACGTTATCGCCGGATGTCGACCCGTAAGCATAGTCAAGCCTTGACTTCAGCAAGGCGCCCATATAAGTACCAAACTGGCCCCAGAAACGGAAACCGTTTTGCTGATTGGTTTTAAGTTTCACACTGAGCGGAATTTGGAGATACTGCAATTTTAAATCATAACGCTGATCCTGGCCCGCCGCCTCCGCTCTATACAAACCGCGGTTATTTGTGCTGTAAGTCAATTCGGACGAAGCATGCGCTACTTCCAGTCCGGTAGCGAAAGCGCCGCGGCCATCGCTAAACATAATGTCTGCCATCAGGCCGTAGTTAACGCCAAAACCACTTCCGGTACGGTCAATTCCATTTTCCGCCGGCTTAAGGGAATTAGCAAATACAGGATCTATTTTAAATCCAAACCTTACTTTTTTTCCATAGTATTCCCGCTGTGCGTGAAGGCCAGAGGCCGCTACAATACCCATCAGCGTAAACAAGATAATTTTTTTCATCCTTTAATTTTTTTAAGTTCAAAAAAAGAGGGCTTGAAAAATCGGCCGCAAAGATACGGCTCATCTGCAAGAAATATTAAAGAATATTAACTTCCGGCCTCAAATCGACGCCAAATTTTTCTGCGACAGCGGTTTGAACGGTGGTACAAACTTGCAACACATCGCGGCCGGAGGCGGTTCCATAATTTACTAGAACCAACGCCTGGAGCGCATGAACGCCTGCATCGCCCTTGCGGTAACCTTTCAGGCCGCACTGCTCGATCAGCCAGCCGGCGGCTAACTTCATCGTTTGATCCGCATTTTCGTACGCCACAAGCTGCGGATATTGCGCCTTCAGTTGTGCATATTGGTCTTTAGATACAGAAGGATTTTTGAAGAAACTCCCTGCATTTCCTATTTGTTTGGGGTTTGGTAGCTTCGCCGTGCGGATCGACATCACGGCATTCGCAACCGCCCGAATGGAAAGTTCGGTTACATGAGCTTTTTCCAACTCCTGCTGAATTGCACCATAAGAAATGTTGAAATGGGGTGTTTTATTCAACCGGTAGGTAACATCTGTAATGACAAACTGATTTTTATATCTATTTTTAAAAACGCTTTCGCGATAATTAAACGCGCAGTCGCTGTTGGAAAACTTCACTTCCTCCAGTGAGTCGGTATGAACGGCGGTGAGTTCATGAAATACTTCTTTGATCTCGACACCATAAGCGCCAATATTTTGCATCGGTGAAGCGCCGACCAAACCGGGGATCAGCGCCAGGTTTTCGACGCCTGCGTAGTTATGGTCAAGGCAGTACATAACAAACTGATGCCAGCTTTCACCAGCGCCGCATTTGATATAAATATGCTCCACATCTTCGGCGATTTTCTCGATGCCCCTAATATTATTGCGGATGGTGTATCGTTCCAAATGCTTTGTTAGCAATACATTGCTGCCTCCTCCCAAAATAAAAGGTTGAACGCTATTTTCTTTGGCCCAAACCAGGCTTTCCTTTAGCGCATCGACCTGATCCGCTTTACTAAAAAAGGCGGTATTTACATCAATGCCAAAAGTATTATATGGCAAGAGTGATACATTTTTTTCTATCTGAGCGCTCATCATATCTAACTGCAATGTTACATTAAAAAAAGCTTTGAGCGCACCTGTCTCCCTGCTCAATATTTGGAACAGCATTGCGATAATATAATTTTTTTTTGTTGCGGTAAAGGCCTACTTTTCGTCTTATTTGAAACATGAAAAAAGGCGTTACCATTGTAGATATTGCAAACAAGCTAAACATGTCTGCCTCTACGGTATCCAAAGCGCTTAGAGACGATCCTACCATCAGCGAAATCACCCGTGCAAGAGTGAAGGCATTGGCGAAGGAATGGAATTATATTCCGAACCAGGCCGCGAGAAATTTTCAGCAAAACAAATCCTACACTTTAGGCATCGTCATCCCCGACCTGCTCGATCAGTTTTACGTGCTCGCCATCAACGGCATTGAAGAAGTAGCCGTCCAAAACAATTATAATGTAATTATTTGCCAAAGCTACGACCATGCCGAGCGGGAGCAGGGCATCCTCAATCATTTGATCAGCTCGAGAGTCGACGGAATTATTATTGTTGTATCAAAGGACACCAAAGATCCCGAAATTTTTGAAACGCTGGAAAGACAAGGCATTCCTATTATTTTTCTTTCAAGATCCATTCAACACCCTACGTTTAGCTGGATATCCTGCGATCATGATGGAGGGGCGTCAAAAGCAGTTGCCTTCCTGCTAGAACGCGGGCATCGGAGGATTGCCCATCTTACAGGACCGACCTCTTTATTGACCAGTCATCTCCGGCATGCCGGTTATAAAAAAGCGTTGGAGCAACATGGACTCACCTACGATCCCGAGCTTGTAAAGCCCACTGATTTTTCGTTCGACAACACAACGGCAGCAGTGAAAGAACTATTGCGCAACGACGATCCGCCCACCGCTTTTTTTGTTTTCAAAAGCTATGTGGGATTGGACATCCTCAGGTTTTTAAGAGATGCCCATCCAAAGAAGGCTAAAAAAACGGCTATCATTGGTTTTGGTAACCTCCCGCTGATTAAACAATTGGAAAATAAACCGACTGCCTCTCTGGATGAAAATTCAAAAGTCATGGGCGTAAAAGCGGCCGAACTTTTATTTGAAAAAATTAAAGACACCGATACCGATCATGTGTCGTCACCGCGTAATATTATCGTGCCATGCGACCTGATCATTCATGATGTTGCTAATCCTTAACTGCGGCCACTATTTTTTATAACAAGTTTTTAAGAAGACGATCCGCTACTGGCCCTGCATTGCGTATTCCCTAGGCGGTTCTGCACCCAATAAGTGTTTTACAAAATAATCCCAACGGCGGCGCATCATATAGCTATTAAATTTACCGTATCCATGTCGGGCATTAGGAAACACAATCAAATCAAAATCTTTATTAGCGCTTTGTAAAGCTTCCACCAGCAACAGCATGCCATAAGGAGGCACGTTATCATCCATCAAGCCATGCGCCAACAGCAATTTCCCTTTTAAATTCTTCGCGTAGGTTTGATTCGCTTGCGCAGGATAATCGCTATCCGTAATCAAACCGTTGTAGCGCTCTCCCCAATCGTCTTCATAATTGCGGTTGTCATGATTGCCTGATTGCGACACCCCCACTTTGAAAAAATCGGGATAGCGGAGCAACGCCGCGGCCGTTGCAAAGCCTCCACCGCTGTGGCCCCAAATCCCCACCTTTGTGGTGTCGACCGGGTACGTAGCTGATAACTGGCGGATAGCGGCCATTTGATCCGGCAAGGTGTTTTCTCCCATATTGCCATAATTGGCGTCATGAAAACTTTTGGAACGATAGGGGTTGCCCCGCCCCTCAATTACTACTACAATAAATCCCAATTCGGCAAGCGCCTGATGATCACCCCGCGAGGCCGAAAAGCTCCAGCTGCCCACGCTTCCACCCTGCGGCCCCGGGTAGATATAATCCACCACGGGATATTTTTCACCTGCTTTCATTTGCGTCGGCGTAAACACGAGGCCGTAAATATCGGTTGTCCCATCGGCGGCCTTTAGAGCCACGGGTATAGGCGGCTTCCAGCCCAATGCCTTTTGTAATCTTAAAACATTTGCAGTTTCCAGCGGCATGATCAATTTACCATTGACGCTTCGATAATTTGCAATTGGCGGCACATCTGGTTGTGAATACACATCAATAAAATATTTGCCCGAAGGAGAAAAACTAATGCTGTGATTGCCCTGCTCAGGCGTCAGCAACTGGAGGCCTTTACCATCAAATCCCACTTTATACAAATAGCCGAAATAAGGATTGCCTTTCTCCCTGCCATGCCCCTTGAAATAAATAACACGCTGCTGCTCGTCGACTTTTAAGACAGATCCTACCAGCCACGCGCCTTTGGTGATCTGGTTTTTCAGCTGGCCGGTTTCGCTATCATAGAGATACAGGTGGCCCCAGTTGTCCCGCTCGGAATACCATATAATTTCTTTTGATGCCGGCAAATAGCTCCAGTTAATGACGCCCCTACCCGACTCGTATTGCGTTTTCACTGTTTCCTCAAAAACCTCTCTCACTTTTCCGGTGGTTGCGTCTGCAATGCGAAACTTTTCATTTTTATGATCGCGCGAGGTCGAAACAAATGCCATTTCTGAGCCATCGGGGTTCCAATCAATATCGTCGAAAGTACCACTGCTTGAAATGTCGTCGCTAAGCGTTGCCCTGTGCGGATCGGGCGGCACACTCAGTGAAATTACTTTTGCAAGGTCAACGTCAACGATCACGCGGCGGATCATGGGAATATGTTCATCGCCTACCAACGGATATTTCCATTGTTCCAAACGTGGCGCCCCAACGTTGGTCGTCACCAAATACATATCATTTACTTCTCGCTGATCCTGCTGGAAAGTGGCAATCTTTTTTGAGTCGGGCGACCAGCGAACAATGGGCGCATCGCTATGGCGCCATCCGGCATTATCTGTTGCATATCCATAATCTTTTACCCCATCGAAAGTCAGCTGGGTTTCCTTGCCCGAAGCCAACTCTTTCACCCAGAGGTTCCAGTTCCTGATAAAGACCGATTTTTTTCCATCGGGCGAAACCACTTCCAAGCGCGAGCCGGCGCGGGCGTTTCGGGTTTGTTTAGTCCCATAAGCCGTTGTCGGCTTTTTGCTGCGACTGGAAGGATCGACAAGATAAACATTTGAATTGCCGCGATACCAGAATCTATCTCCATCGATCCAGTTAGGATTCACATTAACCCAATCGATATATTGCCGGGTATTATAGCTCAGAAATTTTTCTGCTCTTTGATAATCGGCAGCCGTTCGTTTTGGTGTTTGCGCATTTACAAAATGGACGAATCCAAACAATAAAATGAGCGTTGAAAATCTATGCATATCGTGAAAAAAATTTTGATAAAAATATCTTTTTTGAAGCAAACAGCAGCGGAAAATGCGGAAGCCAAAGCGGAGACTGACTTGAACAGACGTAAACAAAAAAATAGCCGCTTACAAAAAGCGGCTACCTTATAAGCAATTAGCTTGTCAAACTGTTAAGGAGGACAATATCAGGAAAGATAAGGATTAAAAAATAATCTAATCCATTTTTTCGATAAACGCCCAGTTTTTTTCGATGAACAGTTTTTGAAAAGAAAGTATCTTTAATTTTTTCCTTTTTTCATGCCGTCGACCTGTTGTTGCAGGTTGGCAACAATATTAACCAACTGGCCAACATCCCAGCTTTGAAGCGTATTTGTTTTTGAAATGATAAACTGTGCTTCCCACATCTCGAGCACTTCATCTGCGCCAATCGTATAAGGTTGAAAAGTGGGGTTATCGCTTACCAGCGTGAGTTTGTTTTTGGTTTTTGCGCTTTTTTGAACGCGCTTATACACAATGCCATCATTGCGCGAAACGAGAATACAGGCCGTATTGTTTTTTATCGTATCCAACGCTTCAATTTTTTCACCTACAATAACAGAGCCGCTTGGGGTGGGCAACATCGAATCTCCTAAAATTTCAAAAGCGCGAAAATTGCCACCGGAGACCATCGGTAGCGTAAAAGTATTCAACTCATCTATAAATTCATGATCGGCATAACCGGTTAAATAACCCGCTGCCGCTTTAACGGGCACAAAGGGAATATGTGTTACCACAGGCGCCAGCTTCAGCGCCCTCCTTTTGGCCAGATAATTACCTGAGCCGGTTTCCGCACTCAGGTCTTTACGCAGCAATTCGTCGAGCGTTAGCTTAAACATATCGCAGATAATTTCCAACACATCGATACGGGGCTCCGCGCGCTCTTCTTCGTAAGCGCCCAATAAGGACCGTTTAATACCCAACCTGGTCGCAAACTCATCCTGCGTCCAGCCGCGCAGTTTTCTTAAGTATTTTACATTTTTGTTGGCTACCGACATAGCTAATTATTTTAGTGCAAAATACTAATTTTTTTAACATTCAAAAATTATTTTTTCCCGCAGGCTGTTTCGTTTAAACGCCTTTTACGTCTTTCACATCATAATCTTCGATGTCCTGGATATAATTATTAATGACCAAAAAGTCGAAAAGCGGCCGCGCTTCTTTTGAAACGGGCATATTCCTTAAGGTGATCACCTCGTTATCTTTTTTATTAAGATAAGGATAAGCGTAGAGTTTTACATTGCGGCTAAACAGATCGCTGACATAGTTCAACAACTCCTGCGTATAGGTTTCGCTATAATTTTTAGCGTTAAAAATGTTTTTCAGATTTGAAATATTGGTGGAGATGCCCACGTTCCTGGGCTTACAGCGGGCCAGGTATTGAGCGAGCTTATTGTTTCTTTTAAAGTTAGACACGATCACATTGTTGCCGGTGTCGCACAGTTCTTCTGCCCTTTTAGCAAATATTTCCAGGTCGCCATCATTTGAAGTGTCATCATCCAGGAGGTTACTCATCAACACTTCAATTACCACCACCAGGTTATCATCTTTAACATGCTGCGAGCGTTTGAACTGGTCAATCGCTTTATTGAAAAGATCGAAATTCGGCTTTGACCTTTGCAGATATTTGGTACGCAGGATCATCACATCTTTTTTATAAAGCAAATCTTTTGCCTGCATTACACTGCGCTGCGGATCAAAAATGGCCGCGCCCGAAAAACCTTTAGCAATCAGGTATAAGTTTACCAGTCGGTCGCTGGTATCTTTAAACGCGGGGCCGCGAAGGCTGATCATATCAATTTCAACGGATCCGAAAGAAAGATTATCCACAAGTGACTCGATCATCACCTGGATGTCGTGATTATAATAAAAGGCGCCGTACACCAGGTTCACGCCCAATATGCCCAGCACGTTGTTTTGCAAACTGGAGTCGTTGTCTAACAACCTCACATGGAAAACGATATCATTAAACTCACCGCCCGGCGCCAGCTGAAAACGCAGGCCCAGCCAGCCATGCGGCTCATTGGTGCGGCTAAAGTTAAGCGTGGTAACTGTGTCGGCAAAGGCAAAAAAGGTTTTGTCTTCATGCTTTTCTCCATACAATCTTTCGGCCAGCAGATTGTATTCGTGTGCCAGCATTTTTTTTAGCCTGGACCGGCTGACATAGCGGCCGCTTTCCTCAATACCATAAATGGCATTGCTGAAAGACATGTCGTAAGCAGACATCGTTTTGGCAACGGTGCCCGAAGCGGCTCCGGCTGTAAAGAAATTTCGCGCTACTTCCTGCCCGGCCCCTATTTCAGCAAAAGTGCCGTAAATCGCAGTGTCGAGGTTTATATTTAAGGCTTTTCTCTTTGTTTCAAGTATTTCCCTTCCCATATTCGCCAAAGCTACAATTTTTAAATGCGCCGCGCTTACGGGCGCATTAATTTATGATTAGAATTTGTTTCATCGAGGCGTTTTATCGTGATAAGAAAAATTGATACTTTTGTAAAGATTAATAGAAAAAGCTGATACCTCAATGACCCTGCAACAATTGGAATACCTGCTCGCCGTGCATCAACACCGCAACTTTCTTAAAGCTGCCGAAGCCTGCTTTGTAACACAGCCCACACTGAGCATGCAAATTCAGAAGCTGGAAGATGAATTTGAAATCAAAATTTTCGACCGCAGCAAACAACCCGTAACCCCCACGGCTGCCGGCCAGGAAATTATCGAATATGCGCGAAACGTGTTGCACGCCGCACACGAACTTTCATCATTGGTTGAATCGCAGAAAGGAAAGATGAAGGGTATTTTAAAGATCGGCATCATCCCTACGTTAGCGCCCTACTTACTGCCGCTTTTTGTTCCGGCTTTTACGAGAAACTACCCGAACGTGAAATTGCTGGTGCAGGAACAAACCACCGATGTTATTATCCGCATGTTGAAGGAAGGCAGCATCGACGCGGGCCTTTTGGTGACACCGATTAATGACAGCGCCATCAAAGAACATGTACTGTTTTACGAAGAGCTTATGGTGTATGCATCTAAGAATAACCGGCTTTATGACAAACAATATCTGTTGCAAAAGGATATTGACGTGAGTAAGTTGTGGCTGCTCGAAGAAAGCCATTGTTTTCGATCGCAGATATTATCCTTGTGTGAATTGCAGAAACAAAGCAGGGAATTTATCAATTTTGAATATGAGGCGGGCAGCATCGAAACCCTAAAACGCATGGTGGATGTCAACGACGGTATCACGATCATACCGCAGTTAGCTACTTTGCAGATGCAAAAAAATGAATTAAGATCGGTGCGTAATTTCAAAAGCCCCGTACCGGTGCGCGAAGTAAGCTTGATTGTTCATGGCAACTTTATAAAGAAACGGCTGATCGATTCGCTAAAAAAAGAAATTCTTGCTGCCATACCGGAAGATCTCAGCAAGAACAAAAAGAAACATGTGTTGCCCGTGCAATAAGGAACTGCGCGCGGCGCTACTTACTCGATATAGACCTGGTCTTTTTCGCTATTCTCCTTCCAGCGTACCAACACTTTTTGATTTTCAAAACTATCAATAGCCTTTCCGATATAGTCGGCCTGGATAGGAAACTGACGGCTAAACCGGCGATCGATTAATACACACAATGCGACTTTGGCCGGACGGCCAAAATCGAGCAAGGCATCTAATGCCGCCCTGATCGTACGCCCCGTATATAAAACGTCGTCAATTAAAATAACCGTTTTATTTTCAATGCTGAAAGGAATATCCGTTTCGTTGGCTTTATGCAGCGAGTTGCGCACGTCATCCCTGTAAAAAGTTATATCGAGTTTTCCATATTGGATTTGCTGGCCTTCAACCAGCTGCTGCACCTGTTGAAAAATACGATCAGACAAAAAAATGCCGCGCGGCTGCAAGCCTATTATGACCACTTCCGACAGATCGCTGTGGTTTTCGAGGATCTGCTGTGCTAGCCTTTTGATGGTAATATCTATCAGCTCTTTATTTAAAATCGGTTTCAAAGTATATGCCATTTTAGATGAATGGAGGATGCGGCCGGCGTTCTCTCCTTCCTAAAAATTGTAACGGGCCGCGAAAACAAAGGCGTTTTCTCTCCTTTCTCAAATCTCCTGCAAGATAAAAAAGAAAGGAACATCAGGCGAACCTAATATTCCTTGAAAGTTTCTTCAGAAAATAAATGCTCTTTTACTCTTCTGCTAAAAACGGGTAGCGGTAATCGGTAGGCGGATCAAATGTTTCTTTCACCGTGCGCGCACTTAACCAGCGGTAGAGATTCAACATAAAGCCTGCCTTATCGTTGGTGCCCGAAGCACGGCCGCCACCAAAAGGTTGCTGACCTACAACAGCGCCGGTTGGCTTATCATTGATATAGAAGTTACCTGCCGCGTTTTCAAGCTTGCGCGTAGCCAGTTCAATAGCGCTTCTATCGGTTGAAATGATAGCCCCCGTTAGCGCATAGGGTGAAGTTGTATTCACCAGGTCAAGCGTCTTTTCGAATGATGCCGCCGGATAAACATACAGCGTCAGAACCGGGCCAAAAATTTCTTCACACATGGTGACGTATTTTGGATCGGTCGTTTCGATAACGGTAGGCTGGATAAAAAATCCTTCTTTTTTATTGCATTCACCACCGGCGATAATAGTGGCGTTTTTATCTTTTTTGGCTTTGTCGATATAACTTTTTATTTTATCAAAACTCTTTTCGTCGATCACAGCGTTAATGAAATTGCTGAAATGCTCTACAGAGCCCATTTTAAAGGAATTGATGCCTTCCACCAATTGCTTCTTTACTTCTTTGGCGATATTGGATGGAATATAGGCCCGCGATGCCGCAGAACATTTCTGCCCCTGAAATTCGAAGGCGCCACGAAGCAATGCAGTAGCTACCACCGTTGGATTGGCGCTTTTATGTGCGATCACAAAATCCTTTCCGCCGGTTTCGCCCACAATACGCGGATAACTTTTATAGGTGCCCATATGCTTGCCGATGGTTTCCCACATAGAATTAAACACACCGGTAGAACCTGTGAAATGCACGCCGGCAAAATCTTTATGCTTGAAACATACTTCACCCAATTGCGGCCCGTCTACATAAATAAGATTAATAACGCCATCAGGAAGGCCGGCTTCTTTCAAAATGCGCATAAACATTTGGGCAGAATAAACCTGCGTGTTAGCCGGTTTCCATACAACTACGTTACCGCACATGGCTGCCGAAGTGGGCAGGTTGCCGCCAATAGCTGTAAAATTAAACGGGGTTACCGCCAGCACGAAACCTTCAAGCGGTCGGTATTCGAGCCTGTTGTGCATACCCGGGCCGCTGATAGGTTGTTGCTTATAAATCTCGCTCAGAAAGTGAACATTGAATCTTAAAAAATCAATGATCTCGCAAGCGCTGTCTATTTCAGCCTGATACGCATTTTTGCTTTGGCCCAGCATGGTAGTGCCATTCATATGAAAGCGATACCTGGTGGCGATCAAATCAGCGGCTTTCAGGAAAATGGCAGCACGGCTTTCCCAGCTCATGGCCGCCCATTCGGCTCTTGCCGCGAGCGCCGCATCGATCGCTTGCTCTACATGCTTTTTGTCTCCCATTGAAAATTGCCCTAACACAAAATTTCTTTCATGCGGCGGATGGATGGAAATCTTATTGTTGGTATGAATTTCCTTACTCCCGATATACATCGGAATATCAATGCGGGTAGATTTTAGTTCGGCCAGGGTTATCTTCAATTGTTCTCTTTCCCTGGTTCCCGGCGCATAACTCAATACCGGCTCGTTGGCGGGTAAAGGATATGAAAAAGTTCCTAAACTCATAATGTTTTGTGTTTATTAAACGAAATATATAATGCGTCTGTTAAGATGACACTTCATCATCTTTTCCCGCCATCAGGTAGGCTTTGATGAAGCCATTTAAATCACCGTCCATAACGGGTTGCACATTTCCCACTTCATAATCGGTGCGGTGATCTTTAATCATTTTATAAGGATGGAAAACATAGCTGCGTATCTGGCTGCCCCATTCGATCTTCTTTTTGCTGGCGTTGGTGGCGTTTTTCAACTCTTCGCGCTTGCGCAGTTCTTCTTCATATAAGCGGCTTTTCAACATTTGCATCGCTTTTTCACGGTTGCCCATCTGTGTACGTTCGGTTTGACACACTACTACAATCCCCGTCGGGATATGTGTCAGAAAAACTTTCGTCTCCACTTTGTTGACGTTTTGACCGCCGGCTCCGCCACTACGCGCTGTTTCCATCTTCACTTCGCTGTCTTTGATTTCGATATCGATAGTGTCGTCGATAAGCGGGTAAACAAAAACAGAAACAAAAGAAGTATGCCTTCGGGCGTTACTGTCGAAGGGAGAAATGCGCACCAGGCGATGCACCCCGCTTTCCGCTTTTAGAAATCCGTAAGCAAAAGCGCCGTCGAGCTGAAAGGTGGCTGTTTTGATACCGGCGCCATCGCCCCACTGCCAGTCGAGCTCCGTAACTTTCCAGCCTTGTTTTTCACTATACATCCGGTACATACGCGCCAGCATTTCAGCCCAATCCTGGCTTTCGGTGCCGCCGGCTCCCGAATTAATCTGCAGCACGGCAGGTAATTCATCTTCGGGCTCGTTGAGCGTACTTTTAAATTCCGCCTCGTCGAGCATTTCTAAAGCCTTATCGTATGCTTCCTGCGTTTCCGCCTCCGTTGCCGCTTCTTCTTTCCAAAAGTCAAACAAAACGGCAAAATCTTCGACAGCCATATCGGCGCTGCGATACAAATCCACCCAATATTCGTTCACCTTTAAGGTCTTCAAAATTTCGGTGGCACGCTTGTTATCATCCCAAAAGCCGGGACTTAAAGAAAGTTGTTTATCCTGTTGAATTTTTTGTTCTCTGTTCTCAACGTCAAAGAAACCTCCTTATCCCGAGAACGCGGGACCGCATATCCTGTAATTTTTCCTGTGTCATGTGTGCAAATATAAAAGGAATACGATAAGATTTACAGAATGCGGCTATATTTGCCGCAGTTAAAAAAATTTAAATGTCAGATGTTTTCTGGTGCGCATAATATATTAATATTGTAATGAAACTGGATCCAGGCTTAATTCCGACCCATGAAATTGAATCCTCGTGACCGCGCTGACATTTTAAGCAAGTCTCCTTTACTGATTGGCATTCTTGCTGCTACCGTTATTTTTATTGTGTCCATATTGATCATCGAACAACAGCGTGATATCAAAACAACGCGCCTGCGCCTTGAACTTTCGGGCGAAGTGAAACGTATTTCACTGCATATCAACGACTTTCTTGACGATATGTATAGCGGTATCGCCGCAACAACCCGTATGGTAAACGATGGCGGCATGGTAACCGGTTTCGATGAAGGGGCAAAAAGCATTATCCATAGCAACACGAGATTGAATAACCTTTCGCTGATTCCCGGCGGTATTATTAAATATACGTATCCCGAAAAAAACAGGGGAGCCATCAACTCCAATATTCTCTACAGTGAAAACAGAGAGGAGGCGGCCGCGGCGCTCGAATCATTCAAAACAAAAAAAGTAAAAATCAGCGGACCCTTTCGGAACTTCGAAAACGTGCCCTGCATTGCTGCGCGGTTGCCGATTTTTATCCAGGGAAAATTCTGGGGATTTTCCAGCGCGGTAGTGAGGCTGGATTCTATTCTTCAAAAAAGCGGGCTCAACGCACCCGATGCTAAGTATAGCTATAGCCTGTCTTACCGGAGCTTCCTCAATGGCCGGGAAGTTTTTTTTGTGGGCGCCAAGCCCTCTTCGCGTGAAATAGCGGTAACGGAGGAAATGTCTCATATCAACTGGAACCTGTACGTTTCTGCAAAATCTTCCTCTTTGCAGCTTTTTTATATTCCGGCGCTCCTGGCGCTGGCGGGCTCCGCAGGCATTGGCTTTTTAATAAGAAGATGGCTCGAAACAACTGCCCGCCTGCAGCGGTTGATTTTCCTGAAAGATCAACAAATCGCGCATAGCGAAAGGGAATTTAAAGCCATTTTTGAACACGCGCCGATAGGGTTTGCGATTGTCGATCTTACGACAAAAAACATCCTGGGCGTCAATGAAAAGTTTAGAAAAATTTTTAACGCAAGCAGCGCGGAAGCTTCCAGCTCCTTGCATCGCAGTTGGGAACATACAATTTCCGGCGTTCTTGACCAGCTTCCGGAAGGCGGAAACGGACAGCAACACCAGGTTTCGGGCGAATACAAACATATCAATGGAAACGAGGAAGAAATATGGACCAACTATAAATTATTCCCTTTGCCGTCGGCGTCTAACACCGATCGGAAATATGTCGTCATCGCTGAAGACGTAACCGAGAAACTGGCCGCCGAACGTAAGATTAAACACTCGGAACGAAAGTACAGATGTCTTTTTGACGAATCTCCTGTTGCCTTATGGGAGGAAGATTTTTCGGATGTCGTTCGGGAACTTACCCGCAACGGCTTGGTCGGCCAACCGGCAGCTGAGGTTTATGCCTATTTTGATAAGCAGCCCGAATTATTGTCTCATTACATGAGTTTGGTCAAAATAAAATCCATCAACGACGAATGTTTCAAACAATATGGCTACAGCAATAAAGAGGAACTTTTTGCAAACTTTCACCGGACGGCAGCAGAACAATCCAACCTGATTGTCATCCAAAAAACATTGGTGGCCATTTGTACCGGCCAGCAAAAATTCAAGTCAGAAAGCGCCTTCTACAATGCGGAGGGCGAATTGCGCAGTTCTATTTTATCCTGGCAGGTTATACCCGGACACGAAGATTTATACGACCAGGTGATTCTAACAACAGTTGATATTACAGACTTAAAACGATCGAAGGAAGACCTCAACAAATCGATGGAAATACTCGATCACCAAAATAAAAGGTTGCTCGACTTCTCTTATATCGTGTCGCACAATTTGCGGTCGCACACGAGTAATATACAATCCCTTAGCGAATTGCTTTTGGTTTCCGATTCCGAGAAAGAAAGAACGGAATTAACAAACCATCTGCACGGGGTGGTGAATATTCTGGCCAGCACTATCGAAGCGTTGAACGACGTGGTAAGCATTAACGCTGATTTAAATCTTACCCAACAGCAAATTCCGCTTAGGGAAGTGGCTGACAAAACCATCCATGTGCTTCGGAACAAAATCAAACAAAAAGAAGGTGTGGTACTGAATAATATACCAAAAGAGACAACTATTTTTCATAATAAGGCATATATCGAGAGTATTTTATTAAATTTGATTTCTAATAGCCTTAAATATTCTAAACCAAATGTTTGTCCGATAGTGACCCTAAACTTCACTGAAGAACATTCAGAGAAGGTCCTTATTGTAAGCGACAATGGCATAGGTATTGACCTCGAAAAGTACAGTCATAAATTATTTGGGCTATTTAAAACGTTTACTCACAATCCCGAGTCCAGAGGAGTTGGACTTTATATTACCAAAAGACAAATCGAAGCTTTGGGCGGGCGCATAACGGTAGACAGTGCGGTAAACATAGGAACGACTTTTAAAATATACTTTAAATGATAACCCAGAAGAAGGTACTTGTTGTGGATGATGATCCGGTTTTCAAGTTGATTGCCCGCAAGCTATTTGAAAAAAGCGGCGACCTTTTCAGCGTCTCTTTCGCTGAAAACGGCCGCGAGGCGATGGACGTTTTAGAGCATATTATCGCTGAGGATGTTGAAAAAATGCCCGATGTCATTCTTTTAGACATTGAAATGCCGATCATGAACGGATGGGATTTCATGGAGCGATTTATTACACTACCTCCCGATCTTACAAAAAAAATCAACGTGTACACCGTTAGTTCTTCTATTGCGCAGGAAGATAAAAACCGCGCGGCCTCCTACCCTCAAATCAAAGCATACATTACAAAGCCCCTGACCGTCGAAGCTATTCAAACGATTGCCGAAGCTGCCGCTTAGCGATCAGTTCGTTTGAGGCTCTTTCTTGAAAACCGTTGTATCCGATTCCAATGTAGGCACTTTATACCCGCCGGTGTCAATCACCGTTTGCGGCATCGCTTTCTTTAGCGCCGACACATCGAACTGCGCATTTCTCACATTATATACGTAGACCTGTTTCAGGCTTTTTAAAGCTTGTAATGCCAACAATCCCTTTCCAGTAATAGCAGTACCCGACAAGTTAATGTATTGCAGATTGGAGAGGCCTTTTAAATATTGCAAACCTCGGTCTGTGATGGGATTGCCGTCGATATATAGCCTCAATAGGGATTTTAATTTTCCTATGCGCTCCATATCGGCGTCTTTGAGATTTTGAGCTCCTATTTTTAGCCAAATTACCTGATCCTTCAGGGACTCGAGCCCCTTGAGCTGGTCGGCGGTGACCGTGTCGGCGCCCACAAAATTCACCGATAAATAATTCGTATTGGCTGCCACGGGAATAACAACAACGCCTTTCTCCTTCAAAGCCGCCACCACCTTTTCATCGGCGGCGCTTACTTCGGCTTCAGGGATAAGCGGCACTGTTGCTGCTTCCTGCCCGCCGCTTTGCAGCGCGGCCAGCACGGGCTTTATCTTTTCAGAAATTTTGGACTGATTAACTTTTTTATTGAAAGCTGCGCCGCTACCCACCCACCATTGCAGTATATCCATTTCCGCTTTGCTCAGCTGCGGCTTTTCTTTAGGCGGCATATGGTCCTCATCGCTTTCAGGAAGTAAAATTCTTTGGATCATAATGCTTTCATCCGCATGATCCCAAACGATGGCAGCGCCGTCCTTTCCTCCTTTCAGGATGAATCCCGGCTCATCCAGTCTGAGTTTTCCCTTTTGTTTTTTTTCGCCATGACAGCTATAACATTTGGAAGAAAGTATGGGCCGAACAATATCATTATACACCAAAGCTTCCTGCACGTTGGGCAGGGGTGGCACGCCGCCATTGGCAGCAGCATCTTTCCCTGAAAATGGTTCTGTGAGGTAGTCGGCGCCATGCGTGATCGAACCGCCCAAATGACCTGCAACAGAAATGGAGAGCACGAGCGCAGCCATCAGCCATTTGGTATGGATCCACCGACGCTTATAAAGCACATAGCTGATTATAGCGACGGCGGCCGTGGCAATTCCCATCCATTGATGGTTAGCAACAGCCGACAAATCATAGTCGCCGCTGTTAGCAAGCAGCCATCCGCTTACGCAAGCTGCCACGGCGCTGAGCATGCCCCAAAACAACGCCACACCGATAAAATGCCGCTGCGCTTCCCTGCGTTCGGCACTTACAAAAATGAAATAAATGCTGACCAGCAGCAAAACGCCTATCGGCAAATGCACCAACACCGGGTGCATCCTTCCTGCAAAATCAAAAACGCTGAGGTTAAAGATCATAAACAATTTAGTTCCCTATTGGGTAAGGCTTGATAAAAACAAACTACGAGGCGTAGCGCTTCTTTAAAATTTGCATCATAAAAGTATTGACTTCCCAAAGGTCAGCCAGGGGCTTCCGGCTGTGCGGCATTGTGGGCATATAATCGGGCGGCCCAAACTCGGTTAAGAAAGTGATCGTCTCGCCCTTCGCGCTTTTGCGTTCCACAACTTTGTCCCACCATTCGAAATGGGCTTGCACAGCCTTATCCCACTCAGGCGCGCGCGGATCGTTTACCTGCGGGCCCTGCGCGTGACCGATGCGGGCATGAATATGTTCTGTACGTTCGAGCGCCAGGTTTACCGTTTCCTGCTGGTCGCCAAGCAATCCTTCATGCACGCAACACCAATGCGAGATATCGAGGGTCAGTTTTAAGTCGGGAAATTTCTTGATATATTCCTTTGCGACGGGTGCGGCAAAAAGCATACGGCTCCTGTGCGTTTCATGGCAAATAGTAATGCCGGTTGCTTTTGCCAGCTGGTTGGTGTGCTCTATAAGTTTTGCATTGTCCTCAAAACTGAAATAGTCTTTCCCTGAATGATTATTGATATACAAGGGCCGCTTCCTGTTTTGTTTTGCGGCTTCATCGATCATCTTTTTATAAGCCGTCAAATGCTCCTGCGGATCTTTTTGATACACGCCGCACACGAAGCCAATTTCCAGGTTGTGCTTGTCTAATGCACTAAAAATATCCTGTTGCGCCTTTTTATCGGCCGGCCACCAAAGTTCGACGCCATCATAGCCTGCCTTTTTAGTTTGGGCGCAAAACTCATCCAGGCTGCCATTGAAACCCCAATTGGTTTGCAGGATTTTTACAGATGCGTCGTAAAGTTTCTTTTTTCCTTTCGAAGGGGCTGCAGCAGCTTCTAATTTTGCTAAAAATAAACCTGCCGTACCCGCCGCAGACTGGCGAATAAATTTTCTTCGGTTTTGTTTCATCCGCATGTTTTTTTAAGTTTTTTTGGATCGAGTGGAACTTATCGACTTGTAGGCTTAATTGCTTTAAGCGATAATATCATGAATCACTTTGCCGGCTACATCGGTAAGGCGAAAAGGCCTTCCCTGAAATTCGTATGTAAATTGTTCGTGATCAAATCCCATTTGATTTAAGATAGTGGCCTGAATATCGAAGGCTTCTACTTTTCCGTCGACCACGCTATAACCGATTTCGTCTGTTTCGCCATAAGTGGTGCCTCCTTTAATGCCGCCGCCTGCCATCCACACGGTAAAAGCATCGCCATGATGATCGCGCCCTTTGAAAGCCATCGTTTTCCCATCTCTGTTTTCCTGCATCGGCGTGCGGCCAAATTCAGAACCCCATACTACAAGTGTTTCATCCAGCAAACCCCTTTGCTTCAAGTCGAGCAGCAAAGCGGTGATCGGCTTGTCTACCTGTCTGCATTTATTAACTAATCCGATATCAACTGCGCCGGCAGCGGAATCGCCATGTGCATCCCAGCCCCAATCAAACAGCTGAACGAATCGCACACCCTTCTCTACCAGCTTACGCGCCAGCAACACGTTGTTCGCAAAAGATGCTTCGCCCGGCTGCGTGCCATACATTTCATGGATATATGCCGGTTCATTTTTTATATCCATCACCTCGGGCACCGAAATCTGCATTTTATACGCCATCTCATATTGTGAAATGCGGCTTAATATCTCGGGATCGTTATATGTTTTATATTCTTCCTGATTGACTTTGTTAATAGCATCGATGGACGCTTTGCGCAGGTCGCGGCTCATACCGTCCGGATCGGATATAAACAAGACCGGATCGCCCTCGCTGCGGCACTGAACGCCCTGGTACACGCTCGGCAAAAAACCGCTTCCCCAAAGGCTTTTCCCTCCGTCGGGATTGTTGCCCCCGGAGGTTAGCACAACATAGCCGGGCAGGTTATTATTTTCTGATCCAAGCCCGTAAGTGATCCAGGAACCCATACTGGGCCTGCCGCTGCGCGCCGAGCCGGTATTCATCAACAATTGCGCAGGCGCATGGTTGAACTGATCCGTAGTGACAGTATTGACAAAAGCGATTTCATCAATAACAGTAGAAAGATGCGGCAAATTGTCGGAGAGCCACAGGCCACTTTCTCCGTGTTGTTTAAATTTTGCCTGCGGCCCCAACATTTTGGGAACACCGCGGATGAAAGCGAAGGTCTTCCCTTCCAATAAAGACTGCGGGCAATCCAGGCCATCGAGTTTTGCCAGTTCAGGTTTGAAATTAAACAGTTCGAGTTGTGAGGGTGCGCCGGCTAAATGAATATAAATGACCGACCGCGCTTTCCCCGGAAACATGGGCGGCTTGGCAGCGAGTGGATTGACAGGATCAAAAAGATCGTTGGAAGCACGCGAACTGTTGCCCGAGCAACTGCCGAACAGTGACCCAAAAGCCAGGGCGCCCAGCCCGAATGCACTTTCTTTTAAAAAGTGACGCCGCGTGCGCATTTGCATTTGCGCCATCGCCGCTTCAGCTTTTAATCGATCGTTGGAAAGTTCTTTTTGAGTCATACCAAAATTTTTTATGCGTTCAAGCCGCTACGATCACTTTATCAACTTTTATTCAGCCATTCATCCAAATTGAGCATGGCGTTGGCTACAACCACCATCGCTGCTTTTTTAATGTCAGGCTTTTGTTCCGGCCCCAGGATCTTCTTCGCATCAGAGGCACCGGAGGCTAATGATTTCACCGACTCGTTATAAAGTTCGACCAGTTTATTCAATTTACTTGCCGGTATCGGCTTATAAAGCATGGCTTCATAGCCTTCGCTTATTTGCTTTCTTATATCGCCACCCGCTGTTTTATTTATATGATCTGCAAAATGCCTCGCCATGTCCCAAAAGGCAAAATCGTTGAGCGTACTCAGCGCCTGCAAAGGCGTATTGGTCCTGATGCGGCGGGGCAGGCACACATCCCGCATAGCTGCATCGAAACCAATCATGGATGGATAGGGCGCTGTTCTTTTCCAATAGGTGTAAACAGCGCGACGATATTGATCATCGCCCTCACTCAGTTTCCATTCGGCACCGTTGTAGGGCGAGTTCCAAATACCTTCAGGCTGGTAGGGCATCACGCTTTTACCATACATTTCCGTGCTTAACACATGGCTTACCGCCAGCGTTTGATCGCGGATCTGTTCCGCAGAAAGCCGCACGCGCGGCCCGCGTGCGTAAAATTTATTTCCAGGATCCTTTTTCAGTAATGCATCCGACACTTCAGAACGCTGGCGGTAGGTAGCCGACATTACCATTTCCTTTAGCAGCGCTTTTACATCCCATTTATAATCGTTCATAAAACGCCATGACAAATGATCAAGCAAAGCCTTGTGCGTTGGCGCCATGCCCTGCGTGCCCATGTCTTCCAATGTTTCAACAATACCAAAACCAAATAGCTGCTCCCATAGCCGGTTGACCATCGTGCGCGCCGTCAATGGGTTTTGTTTATCCGTTAGCCACATGGCCAGGCCCAACCTGTTTTTGGGCGCACCTTCAGGCATTTTATTAAGTACTGACGGCACACCGGGCTGCACGGCATCTCCTTTTGAAAGCCAGCTGCCTCTTTCAAAAATATTAGTGGTTCTAAATAAATCCGCCGGATTTTCGACCAGGATTGGAGTGGCTATATAATCGCCCGACGCTGCCAGGTCATTGTAGTATTTGAATGCCGTATCAAAACCCGGCTGCTGCCGCGCAGGGAAAGGCTCTTTAAAATAAAACCAGCTAAACATGGCACCATTATCGTTTGCAGATTGTAACTTAGGATTATAATAACTCAGCCAAATATCATGAACCCCGCCGGTGGGTGTTATATCTATCGTTGCGATCTCCCAGCCTTTGGTGGGCTTCAAGGTAGCGGTTGCCAGCAGGGGCCCGCCGGCCGAGTCGAGATGCAGTTTCCAAACGCCCCCCTCGTTGCCGGTCGCATACCTGAACATCAGTTCAGCCTTATCATTCAGATTAACCTTCTTAATGCGGCAGGATGCGTTGTTGCGAAGCGAGAGCCATTTGGTGTCAGCCAACGCGCTATTAGTCATTTGATCGGTCACCACCGAATTGATCACGGGTTGCCCTGTTTTTAAAAACCTTATGATATTGTTGTAAGACGCGGGCGTAGCATTTTGCGACAGCCATAATTTAAGCGATTCAAATTTCGCGCTATCAGCATTCCTGTATTCGCGCAGGAGCGGAAAATCTTCAAACGTGTCTTCGTCCCGGGTATTATTGAAAAAAGCCATGAACCGGTAATAGTCCTCATGTTTAAAAGGATCATAGGGGTGGCTATGGCATTGCACGCAGGCAAAAGTGGTGCCCATCAGGGCTTCCCAGGTGGTATTGACACGGTCCAACACAGCGGCCGTACGGTACTCTTCGTTATCGGTTCCGCCTTCATCGTTAGTTAACGTATTTCTTTGGAAGGCTGTGGCGATGTATTGTTCATCGGTCGCATTTGGAAGAAGATCACCTGCAATTTGTTCAATTAAAAACTGATCGTAGGGTTTGTTTTCATTAAAGGCTTTGATCAGCCAGTCGCGATACCGCCAGATAGACCGGTGCGCATCTTTTTCATAACCCTTGGTGTCGGCATATCTGGCCAGGTCGAGCCAGAGCGAAGTCCACCGCTCGCCATACCGCGGCGACGCCAACAGCGCATCCACCAATTGCTCATAGGCCTTCTCCGAAGGATCGGATAAAAATTGTTTGGCTATTTCGGGTGAAGGCGGTAAGCCCGTAAGGTCGAGGCTTATTCGTCGCAAAATCGTAGCCTTGTCGGCCGGCGCGGACGGACTCAATTCCTCGGCTTCCAGCTTCTCGAAAATAAACCGGTCGATATCGTTTTGGATCCAGTCGTCATTTTCGTCGGGAATGGATTCCTTCATCACAGGAATATAGGCCCAATGTTTGCCCCATTCAGCGCCCTGTTTTACCCAGGCCTTCAATATCTTGATTTCTTCTTTAGGCAGCGGATCATGTTTATAAGGCATTCTTTCTTCAGGGTCGTTAAGGGTTAACCTCCTGATAAACTCGCTTTCATCGGGCTTCCCGGGAACAATCGCGGGCTTGCCGCTTTCTGTTTTGGCTAATGCTTCCTCCCGAAACAGCACGCTAAAGCCCCCACTTTGTTTTACGCCGCCATGACAGCTAATACATTTTTTATTTAAAATCGGCTTGACTTCGGTATTGAAATCCACTTTCTTTTCATTGGAAAAAAAATACCAGCCGCAGGCGGTGGCTATCACGGCGGAAAGGGCAATTAATATTTTATTATTTGACGCAAGCATACGGCAGCAGACTTTCAAATGTAAAAAAAAGAAGGCAGAAAATGGCGGTAAGCGCCGTTAAATCTGCCATTGATGAAATAGAAAAAATGCTGCCTTAGGCTCTTAACAGCGCGGCAAACATCGTATCCGCTTTTTTATCATAACCGTTTAAAAGCTGCTGCTCTATCAACGTCAAACCGCTTTCTTTCAGAAAGTTCACCTGCGCTTCATTTTCTTCCGCAAAAACGGAGCAGGTGATATATAAAAGAAAACCCCGCGGATTTAAAAAGCGTACCGCATTAGCGGCAATGCGCCGTTGCAAAGCCGCATAGGTTTTTATCATGGAGGGGTCGAAATAGGTCAACTGCTCTGGCGTGCGGGCCCAGGTGCCGCTACCGCTGCAAGGTACATCGGCAATGATCAGATCAAAACATTGTGGAATACTGCCTTCAGCGGCATCGGCAATGAAAGAACGATAGCCCGTGATCCCCGCTTCGGCAAACCGTTTTTTAAGATTGGCTAAAATTGAAGGCCGAACGTCAGACACGGTCAATTGAATATCCTTTAAGATATCGTATGCCAACAACGATTTTCCGCCGCTGGCCGCGCAGCAATCCCAAACCGCGACTTTCTTGCGGGATGGCTGAAAGTGATCCGCAAAGGTTTTTAATAACAGGCCTACGCGCTGTGATGAAAAATCCTGGATGACCGCTTCTTTATTCAATTGAAGCACCTGCTCGATTTTGGAGCTGTTCGGCAGGCGCACCGTCGCACCGGATCGTACATAATCCATTTTTGCAGCCTCGAGTTTATTAATTACTGCGTTTTCAAACTCTGGCCTAAGGCGGAGAAAAAGATCCGGCTGAACCAGATGAGCAGCTTCAAACGCCGCGCGCCCCACGCCATCGCTCAATGGATTGGCGAACGCAAAAATTGCTTCAGGAGGAGCTTCGGGCAGGCCGAACTGCTGGAAAAACTGACGCCAGTCTTCACCCCAATCGAGTTGACTTAGCTGGTAGCCTTTCAACATTTTTTGTAACACAGTTAACCCGGGATAAGATTTTCCCAAACGGAAAAAACTATAACATAGGGTTGCAATTTGCCTGCGGTCTTTGCTTCCAAATTTTTTATGCTGCGCAAAATAGTTTTTCAGAAAATAAGCAAACGGCATTTGACCCTGGTAGTCAGTAACAATCGAAACAGCGCTGTTCAGGTGAGCGTAAAATCTTTTAAACAATGGCTGATCCAATTTAATTTCTGGCATGTCGGTAATTAAAAAAATGGTTCGTGTTTCCACGAACCTGTATTTTTCTCTTTCTCTTCGAAAGAGCTACAATTCAATTTATAATGTTAACCCGATAGCTGATCAAAACTTCTACAACTCGAGCAGGGTTTTAACCGGATCTTTTTGAATGAGCAACAGGGCCGGGTTTTCAAGCAATTCTTTGACCCGCACCAAAAAGCTCACCGATTCGCGCCCGTCAATAATTCTGTGATCATAGCTCAATGCCACATACATCATCGGACGGATCACCACCTGCCCGTTGACAGCCACTGGACGCTGGATGATATTGTGCATCCCCAAAATCGCGCTTTGCGGAATATTGATGATAGGGGTACTCAACATTGATCCAAAAATACCACCATTGGTAATCGTGAACGTACCGCCGGTAAGATCCTCTGCCGTTAATTTGCTGTTTTTCGCTTTGGTAGCCAGCTCTATCACCGCCTTTTCGATTTCAGCCATACCCAGGCTTTCCACGTTTCTGATCACAGGGACGGTCAGGCCGCGCGGCGTGCTTACCGCAATGCTGATATCCGCATAATCATGGAATAAAATCTGGTCTCCGTCGATATAAGCGTTTACAGTCGGCCATTCGGAAAGCGCGATGGCGCAGGCTTTCGCGAAGAAACTCATAAAACCAAGTCCCACACCATGGGCTTCTTTAAACTTATCCTTGTATTTGCTGCGTATGTCCATAATCGGCTGCATGTCCACCTCATTAAAAGTGGTGAGCATCGCCGTCGTATTTTTCGCTTCAACCAGCCTGCGGCTGATCGTTTTGCGAAGATTGGTCATTTTTTCGCCGCGTTGGTTACGCCCAAACAGCTCGCCGCCGTCGAAAGATTTTTTGCCAGGATTGGCCAACGCTGCTAAAACATCTTCTTTAAATATTTTGCCCGAATGGCCAGAGGCCTTTACGGTTTTGGGATCTACTTTTTTATCCGCAATAATCGCCGACGCTACCGGAGTTGCCTTCACATCTTTGGCGGGAGCGTCCGCTTTTTGGGGCGCTTCTTTTTTGGCTTCAGCCTGAGGCACAGGCGCGGCTGCTTTTGCCGGTTTGCCGACTGTTTCTTTAATCACTGCGATGGTATCACCAATCTTGAGAGTATCGCCTTCCTTCACCGAAGTTTCCACAATGCCCGCCAGTTCGGCGTTCACTTCAAAAGTTGCTTTTTCACTTTCGAGTTCGGCAATCACTTCATCGCGCTCCACATAATCGCCCGATTGCTTCGCCCATTTGAGAAGGGTCACTTCGCTGATCGATTCCCCGACAGTCGGTATTTTCACCGGAGTTTCCTTTCCGGTTGTTTTTAATGGTTCGGCTTCGGCAGCCGGAGCGGCTGGCTTTTCTACGGCAGTTTCCTTTTCTTCGGAAGGCGCGCTTTCGGCCGGCTTTTCGGGTTTAGCTGCGCTATCGTCGATAGCCGCAATAGTGTCGCCGATATGAATGGTTTCACCTTCCGCCACGCTGGTCGTCAAGACGCCGGCCTTTTCGGCGTTTACTTCGAAAGTGGCTTTTTCGCTTTCCAGTTCAGCGATCACCTCATCACGCTCCACGTAATCTCCCGTGTTTTTTACCCATTTTAAAAGCGTTACTTCACTTATTGACTCGCCCACGGTAGGCACCTTAATATCGACAGCCATAAATACTAATGATTTTTATAGAATAGTGTGGCAAATTACGTAAAAATGATAAAAAACCTCTCTTTATTGAGAGAGTAAATGTGTTTTCATAAAAGGATAGTAAAAATATCACTTGAATTAGTGATAACTTGCTACAAATGCTTCAACTATCTTTGATTCAAGATGAGCATCCCCCCCATTCAAGTTGTCGTTTTTGATGATAATGCGTACAGAAGAGAAAGCCTCTCGCTGTTGATCAACTCTTCTCCCAAAATGCGTTGTGCGGGTACTTTTTTTGACTGTAGCAATGTTATTACCGACGTCAGAAAAACCAACCCGGATGTAGTACTTATGGATATTGATATGCCGAACGTAAACGGTATTGAGGGCGTAAAGCTGATCCGGATGAATTTTCCGAAAGTGCAGATATTAATGCAGACCGTTTTTGAGGATGATGATAAAATATTCGCTTCGATTTGCGCGGGGGCCTCGGGGTATATTTTAAAAAAATCGACACCGGCTCAATTACTACAGGCCATCGAAGACGTGTATAACGGCGACGCTGCTATGACGGCGTCCATCGCGAAAAAAGTGTTGACTGCGTTTCAAAAAAATGTGTTCTACGAAAACAACCAGGAAATATCGCTTACACCGCGGGAAAAGGAGGTTTTGAGTTACCTGGTGAAGGGTTTCAGCCACAAAATGGTCGCGTCGGCCTGCACTTTAAGCATCCACACGGTGAACACGCATATCAAAAAAATATATGAAAAACTTCAGGTGAATTCGGTAGCTGAAGCGGTTGTAAAAGCGCTTCAGCAAAAACTGATATAAAAATCTCATGTTTAGTTTTGAATATAAGAGGGCGGAATGTCTATTCCGCCCGATATTCAAAATCTTATGCTTTATCCCTTAAATAGTAAACGCTGTATTTACAATTTCTTCCTGCTCCGCTTTATGAATTTTCATAAAACCGGAAGCCGTTGAAGCGCTTGCCTTGCGGCCGATGATACCATAATTGATATGTTTCAAATTCATTTGAAGGAAGGAGGCCGCTCCCATATTCAGAGGTTCTTCCTGAACCCAGTACCAAACGGCGTTTTTATATTTTTTGTACAGCGCCTCTAACTGCTTAGCGGGCAGCGGATAAATTTGCTCCAGCCTTACAATCGCCACATCCTTGCGGTTTTCTTTTTGCTTACGGTCTAATAAATCGTAATACACTTTACCACTACAGAACAGCACTTTTCTCACATCGCCTGCCTGCACCTCCGCATCATCGATCACTTCCTGGAACGAACCAGATGTGAAGGCATCTTTCACAGAATAAGTGCCCGGGTGACGCAGGTTGGCCTTGGGTGAAAAATTAACCAGCGGCTTTCTGAAAGGCCATGCCAGTTGCCGACGCAATGCGTGGAAATAATTGGCGGCCGTGGTAAGATTGGTCACCACGATATTCAACTCTGCACTGGCAATTAAGAATCGCTCCATACGCGCACTACTATGTTCAGGGCCCTGTCCTTCATAGCCATGAGGCAACAGCATTACCAGCCCGTTCATGCGGTTCCATTTTTGCTCCGCGCTTGTGATGAACTGATCGATAATTGTTTGAGCCCCGTTTACGAAATCTCCAAACTGCGCTTCCCACAACACAAGCGCATTGGGCGACGCCAAAGCGTAACCATATTCAAACCCTAACACCGCATTTTCACTGAGCAAAGAATTAAACATGCGGATTTTACCTTCAGCGCCGGGAATATTGGCCAACCTGTTATAAGGCGCATCATTTACTTCGTCGCGCAACACACAGTGGCGCGAACTAAAGGTTCCGCGGCCCACATCCTGTCCGCTCATTCTTACATCAGCGCCATCCAGCATCACACTGCCAAACGCCATCAATTCGGCAGTAGCCCAATCAATTTTATTTTCTTCGTTAAACAGTTTGATTTTATCCTTCAATAATTTATCTACCTTTTTCAAAGGCGTAAAACCTTCGGGCAGCGACATGATCGCATTGAATACTTTATCGAAGTCAGCTTCTTTAACGGCCGTTACGGGACTTTTTTCAAAATCTTCTGCCGTTGCTTTTTTCAGCTGTTTCCATAACAACTGAGGCGCCTGGTATTTGTAAGGTAAAGGCCGCTGCTTCACATCGTCGAGGCGATCCTGCAAATCGGCCCAAAATTTCGTTTCCATCTCCTTCGCCAGGTCGCGTGCATCTTCTTCCCCGTTATCCAATAAATATTTTACATACACTTCGCGTGGATTGGGATGCTTGTCAATCAACGCATACATCGCCGGTTGCGTGAACTTCGGATCATCGCCTTCGTTGTGGCCATGCTTGCGGTAGCAAACCATGTCTATAAATACATCATCATGAAACGTGCTGCGGTAGCGGCTGGCAATTTCAGCGCATTTAACGACTGCTTCAGGATCATCACCATTCACATGCAATACCAGGCTTTGTGTCATCGCGGCGAGAGAGGTACAGTAATCGGCACTTCTTGCGTCGGAGAAATCTGTAGTAAAACCGATTTGATTATTAATTACAAAATGAATGGTACCGCCAACGGCGTAGCCGGGCAGTTTTGACATCTGTAACAGTTCATAAACGACGCCCTGGCCTGCAATAGCGGCGTCGCCATGAATGAGGATCGGTAGCACTTTGTCGTATTGCTCGTCGTGTAAGATATTTGCCGTGCTTCGCGCAAATCCTACTACCACTGGATCTACGGCTTCAAGATGCGACGGATTTGGCATCAATTTTAAATGTATCGTATTACCGCCCGTTGTTTCTACTTCACTTCCAAAACCAAGATGGTATTTCACATCGCCGCTACCCATTGTTTGATTGATCTCCCCTGTTCCCTCAAATTCGCTAAAAATCTGTTCGTAGGTTTTACCCAGGATATTCGCCAGCACATTCAACCTGCCGCGATGCGCCATTCCTATCACCACTTCTTTCACATCCAGCTCAGCCGATTTATTGATAATGGCATCCAACGCTGCGATGGTAGTTTCGCCTCCTTCCAGCGAAAACCTTTTCTGGCCCACATATTTTGTGTGCAGGAATTTCTCGAACATTACGCCCTGGTTTAGCTTTTCCAGGATGCGTTTTTTTTGTTGCAGCGGCAAAGGGTTAGCAAAATTCCCTTCGATTTCCTTCGTGATCCAATCCACTTTGCGCTGATCGCTGATATATTTGAATTCAACGCCAATGTGGCTGGCGTAGCATTTTTGTAAATGCCCGAAGATATTCTTTAGCGTGGTGGTGCCGAGGCCAATTAAATTGCCCGCTTCAAATTCAGTGTTGAGGTCGGCTTCGCTGAGGCCGTAAAATGAAAGTTCGACGTTGGCGCCACGATCCTTTCTTTTTTTAATAGGGTTGGTGTTGGCCAGCAGATGCCCTTTGTTTCGATAACCTAATATTAAACGATAAACAGCGAGCTCCTTCCGCCAGCCATTTTTTGATGTAAGCGCTGACGGCGCGCCGGTGGCATGCGCGGCAGCGCCATTAGCATGTCCGTTGCCATTATTTACGGCGAAATCAAAACCTTCAAAAAATTTTCGAAATTCGTCGTCGACGTTCTCAGGGTTAGCAACAAACTCATTATACATATTCTCAATAAAAGCCGGAGACGAGTTTGTAATATAGGAAAAGTCTTTCATTATAAATGAACCGTTAATATATAAAAAATATTTTTAATAAAATTTGTAACGTATACAGATTTTTTTGCTTTCGAAGTTATCTCAGCGAAATTAGGATATAATTTTTATCGCTCACAATAAAGATGTGCAAAAAGCGTTAAAAAAGCCTGCGATTTAAAAGGTGTGCTACCAATGCGGATGGGCATATGCTCCGGAATTTCGAATAAAAAAAGAAAAATTGTTTCTTTTGTACAAAAAATCCTTACCTTTGCCGTCCAAAAATTAAAACAGATGGCCAATCATAAAGCTACAAAGAAAGATGCACGTCAGGCAGCTAAACGTCGTGATAGAAACAGGTATTATGGTAAAACTACGCGTAATGCTATCAGGGACTTAAGGGCAACTACCGGCGAAGAGGCATCAGGCAAACTTTCCTCTGTTGAAAGTATGATTGATAAATTAGCTAAGCGCGGCGTTATTCACCGCAACAAAGCGGCGAATTTGAAAAGCAAATTAGCCAAGAAGATCAACGCAGAAACAGCAAAATAATTTTTGCTTCAACCTTATAATGACAAAGGAAGGCTATCGCCTTCCTTTTCTTGTTTCTATTATGTAATCTTAGCGAGTGGTGGTGGTGGCCCCTCCCGCCAGCGACAAGTTCACCGGTTTATTGGTTTTCCAGTTGCCCCTTGTAAAGTCGGGTATATCGATCGTTCTTGACTTATCCGCCACCGAATGTTCGCTAACGATACCCGCCGCGCTCCATAAAACGCCATCATATACGTCCTGATCGAGCGGCAGGCCGTTGCGCAGGCAGTCGATGAGGCGCCAGTCCATAATAAAGTCCATGCCGCCGTGGCCGCCTACTTTTTTCGCCAGGTCGCCGATATGCCTCACGATTTCGGGGGTATATTTTTCTTCCAATGCCTTCATTTCTTCTTCCTTCAACCAGCTGTGCCCGAAAGCTATTTTCGCTGGAGTAGGATACTTTTGAGCAAAGCCTTTGGTGCCGCTTATTGTGTGTAACCTGGAGTAAGGACGCGGCGATGTTACATCGTGCTGAATCATGATCGTTTTTCCTTTGTTGGTGCGGATGATCGATGTATTCATATTGCCTCTAAACTGCTTCGTGGTGTATTTTTTATAGAAATCGTCTGCTTCGGCTTTTTGAACGGCCATCTCGTGCATTTGAAAATCGTTGGTACTCATCGACACCAGGTGATCCATTTTATCGCCCCTGTTAATGTTTAAACACTGGGCAACAGGACCTAACCCGTGGGTGGAATAAAGATTGCCATTCCGCTTTGCGTTTTCCTCAAGCCGCCACATTTGGTCGTAGGATTTTTTGTTGAAATTCATCTGTAACAGATCGTGGATATAAGCGCCTTCGGCATGCACTAACTCCCCAAAAACGCCCTGCTGCGCCATGTTCAGCGTCATCAACTCGAAGAAATCGTAGCAGCAATTTTCGAGCATCATGAAGTGCTTTTTTGTTTTCTCCGAAGTTTCAACCAGCTGCCAGCATTCGTCAAGCGTAACGGCGCAAGGCACTTCGCAGGCGGCATGTTTGCCGTGCTCCATGGCATAAACGCCCATTGGAGCGTGCATCGACCAGGGTGTGCAGATATACACGAGATCGATATCATTGCGCTGACAAAGATCTTTCCAGCCTTCCTCGCCGGTATACTCCTTTGCTTTTGGCAGGCCGGCTTTCTCGAGTGTCTTTTGCGAATTGGCCACCCGCTCGGGCCGATGATCGCAAATAGCCACGATTTCTACTTCTTTAATATGACTCATGCGGCTAACGGCGCCACTGCCGCGGTTGCCGACGCCAATAAAGCCAATGCGTACTTTTTCGAGTTTGGGGGCAGCATAGCCGCTCATGTTAAAATGGGCGGAACGGTTTTGGGCTAGTTGGGAGCGCTGCATTTCTCCGTCGCTGATGGCAAGGGCAGGTAAATCGACGGCAAGCGCGCCGGCACCCAATGCAAAATTTTTCAGAAAACTTCTGCGTTTGTTATTCATTATAATTCATTTTGGGATTGAAGAGTGAATTTACCCCAAAATAAATTAGCAATATCGCGCAACCGTTTGTGCAGATATTACCCCAATGATTTGACCAGCGGCCAACATAGAAATGCTGGCCCGTGAAAATTAGTTTGATGCTGCTTCGATCGCCAGCTTTACGCTGCCTTTTTCGATCAGCAGTTTTTTGGCTTTTTCGTAATCGTCCATCCCAGTGCGCTCCATGATCATCCGCGTGCCGCGGTCAATCAGTTTGTCGTTAGTCAGTTGCATGTTTACCATGCGGTTGCCCTCTACCCTGCCGAGCTGAATCATAACAGAGGTAGAAATCATATTCAACACCAGCTTCTGCGCGGTGCCGCTTTTCATACGGGTGCTGCCGGTAACAAACTCGGGCCCCACAATTACTTCGACGGGGTGGTCGGCCACTTTGCTGATATCAGCATCGGGATTGCAAGAAATGCTTCCTGTGATAATGCCGTGTTCCTGGCAATGCCGCAGCGCGCCTTTTACGTAGGGCGTCGTTCCGCTTGCAGCAACGCCCACTACCACATCCTTTTCACAGACTTTATGTTCTTTCAGATCATTCCAGCCCTGCTCCTCGTCGTCTTCGGCGTTTTCGACGGGCGTAGTAATCGCTTTGTTACCACCCGCTATCACCCCAATAACAACACCGGGCGGCATGCCATAGGTGGGCGGTATTTCGCTCGCATCCAGTATGCCCAGCCGCCCGCTGGTGCCGGCGCCAATATAAAAGAGGCGGCCTCCGGACAGCATTCGGTCCACAATAGCATCCACCAGCTTTTCGACCTGGCCCAAGGCGGCTTCCACAGCCACCGGAACCGTTTGATCTTCTTTATTAATAGAAGCGAGCAACTCGCTAATGCTCATTTTTTCAAGATCATTATAATGGCTGGGTTGTTCTGTTACTTTTTGATTCATATTTATTTATTGTCATACACTGGCGGCCGATCAACCCGCTGCTTTATAAAATTGTCTACATATCCCGGTGAAACTCAATCAAACCTTTCATAGGTTTTTGCAATATTCTTCCCAGTTCGAAATTATAAGTCGCGCAAAGATCTTTAATCACATCTTTAAAGCCAAAAGCAATACCGCCGACAAAATTAATCGGATATTTCCACGCTTCGTTATATTTAACAAGATGGGTGAAGAAAAAATCATTTAGGCCATCTTCAATTATATTTTCGACCATATAATGGCCGCGGTTATCGGCCAAAAACCGCGCAAAAGAGGCGAGATACCGGTTGGGCAAAGGCTTTTTATAAACGTTTTCCAGAATTTCGGTTGCAGTAGTAACATAGGCCGCGTCGAAGCGCGCTCTTAAATCTTCGTCAAATGTATTATACAAATAATATTGCAGCACTTTTTTGCCCAGGTAGGCGCCACTGCCTTCATCTCCCAGTGCGTAGCCCAGTCCGGGATTATTCTTTTTTATTTTCTTACCATCAAAAAAACAGCTGCTTGATCCGGTTCCTAAAATGCATGCAATGCCTTTGCTGCGGCCGCAAAGCCCTATAGCTGCGCCCTCTACGTCGTGCGTCACTTTAACCGATGCGCCACGAAACACTTTTTTTAGGGCATTTTTTACCAGTTTATTATTTTGTGGGTTAAGGCAACCCGTGCCGTAAAAATAAACTTCGGCCACCTCCGCCTTTTTCAGTGACGGCACCAAATCCTTTCGAAGCAATTCGGCAATTTGCTCCTCTCCCAGAAAATAGGGGCTGATACCCAGCGTCTCAAGCGATTTTACTTTTCCGTTTCTTAGAAGGCTCCATTCGGTTTTCGTCGCACCGGCATCTGCTATTAATATAGTTCGTGACATCAAAAGTTGTGGTTTAAGAAAATAATATGCTAATATAAGTATCAATCCCATCCGAACCATGTTTTTGATGGATTGATTGCAGCCGCAGCATTTCATCCTGTTGAATTTGGAATTTAAGGTTCAAACAATTTTAATTTACTTTGCATGCGTTTATGAGGCCAGTTGACAATAGACTGCCCTTTTGAGAACAGGTCGCTAAAAAAAGATAACAACTACCGGATGAAAAGGAAATTTGAGGTTTGGTTACCGCTGCTATTGTCGATAGTGATGATCCTTGGCATGTATATCGGCTATAGGTTTGCCACAGGACAGCCCAATAAAAAGATTTTTAAGCTCGATAAAGCTACCGCTTTGCAGGAAGCGCTGGATATTATCCGCACCCGCTATGTAGATTCGGTGAAGATTGACACGCTCGAAGCCAATGCTATACAGGAAATGATGAGCGAGCTGGATCCCCACTCTGTTTATTTGCCACCGGCCGCACTGAAAATGGCGGATGAAGACCTGTCGGGAAGTTTTGACGGTATTGGCGTTGAATTTAGCCAGATCCGCGACACGGTAAATATCCTGCATGTTTTCAAAGAAGGCCCCAGCGACCAGGCCGGTATTGAAATTGGCGACCAGATTTTGCAGGCCGATGGTGTGCGCCTCACCGGAAAAGATATCTCCACTGATAAAGTTATCAGCGTGATAAGAGGCAAAAAAGGCTCTGTGGTTGAGCTCGAATTATTCAGGAATGAAAAGAAAAAAACCGTTCAAGTAACCCGCGGAAGCATTCCCAAACCCTCCGTTTCCGCGGCATATATGATGAACAAGCAAATCGGATTCATCCGTTTGGATGAATTCACAAGCACGTCCTACCGCGAGTTTATGGAAGCAATGGAAAACCTGAAAAAGCTGGGTATGACGCAGCTGATATTTGACCTGAGAAGCAATCGCGGCGGCTATATGGACCAGGCTATTGAAATTGCCGATGAATTTTTAAACGGCGACAAGCTGATCGTTTACACGCAGGGCGTCAACAGCCCGAAGACTGAGTATCGTTGCAAAAGGCCCGGTATTTTTGAAGAAGGAAAATTGGTGGTGTTGATTGATGAACTGAGCGCCAGCGCCAGTGAAATTGTAGCGGGCGCACTTCAGGACTGGGACCGCGGCAGCATTGTGGGCCGTCGCAGTTTTGGCAAGGGCCTGGTGCAGGAACCGTTCCTGCTTAGCGACGGATCGGCCATGAGGCTCACCGTTGCGCGCTATTACACACCCATCGGGCGAAGCATTCAAAAACCCTACACCGACGGTAAGAAAATTTATATGGACGAAGTGTGGCAGCGCTATGCCACTGGCCAGCTCTATTATGCAGACAGCAATAAGATCAGCAACGGCAAAGCTTATAAAACCAGCGGCGGCAGAACTGTGTATGGCGGCGGCGGCATCATGCCCGATATTTTTGTCGGCCTCGACACATCCAGCTACTCCAGGGAGATCAATAAAATTCTTTTAAACGGCTCTTTTAATGATTTTATTTTCCATTATTTCCTGGATAACAAAAAAATATTAGACCCCTATCCTAACCCTCAGGTCTATAACTCCAAATTTGATCCCGCCGACGACATGTGGCTGAAGTTTACCCAATGGGCGCAAAAAGACACGGTCAACCTTTCGGGCGTGCCCCTCTTTGAAAAAGAGCGGTTGGAAGACCGGATGGAAGCGCAGCTGGCGCGTTATAAATGGCGCGATTCCGGTTTTTACCAGGTGATGAATACAAAAGATACCGTAGTGCTGCGGGCTATACAGGAACTGCAGAAGTAGCGACGACACGGCGCCACTTTAAATTGATGGGTCATTCCCGAGCGCTTTCGCGGGATTAGTTGTATATTTTGGATCGTTATCAAACTATACACCATGGACATCAAAAGCAATATCCTGGAAACCATCGGCAACACCCCCCTCATCCGGCTCAATAAACTTACAGCCGGCCTTCCCTGCACCGTTTTAGCCAAAGTAGATTATTTTAACCCGGGCAATAGCATCAAAGACCGCATGGCACTGAAGATGGTGGAAGTAGCCGAACAGGAAGGCAAGCTTAAACCCGGTGGTACCATCATCGAAGGCACCAGCGGCAACACAGGAATGGGCCTCGCTCTGGCCGCGATTGTGAAAGGTTATAAATGCATTTTTGTCACCACAGATAAACAATCAAAAGAAAAAGCCGACGTACTCAAAGCGATGGGCGCCGAAGTGATTGTATGCTCCAACAACGTGGAGCCCGATGATCCGCAAAGCTATTACAGCGTTGCGGCCCGGCTGGCGCGCGAAGTGCCCAACTCGTATCATATGAATCAATACGATAACCTGGCGAACCGCCTGGCGCACTACGAAACCACCGGCCCGGAAATATGGAATCAAACGGATGGCAAAATAACACACCTGGTGTGCACCGCCGGAACGGGTGGCACTATCACGGGTGTTGCGCAATATCTCAAAGAAAAAAATCCTGAAATACAAATCTGGGCTGTTGATGCCTACGGGTCGTTGTTGACTAAATACTTCAAAACCGGTGAGCTCGATGAAAAGGAAGTGTACCCTTATTTCAGTGAGGGCTTTGGCGAGGACTTTCTGCCGAAAAATTATGATATGAGTGTTATTGACGAATTTACGCAAGTAACAGATAAAGCGGGCGCTGTGATGGCGCGGCGATTGGCAAAAGAGGAAGGACTTTTTTGCGGATACAGCGCCGGAAGCTGCCTGCAGGGTTTGATGCAATTAAAAGACCGCCTAACAAAAGACGACCTTGTGGTTTGCATTTTCCACGACCATGGCAGCCGCTATGTGGCCAAAATCTATAACGATCAATGGATGATGGAGCGCGGCTTCCTTGAAGTAAAAACATTCCGTGATATTGTAAGCGGGCGTCCGGGCACGCAAAAACTACTAACGATTGACAAGCAAAAAACGGTTGCCGAAGCTGTAGCATTGATGAAACAGTATGATATCGAACATATTCCTGTAATGGATGATCAGGAAATGATCGGCGCCATTACGGAAGGCGGCTTGTTTCAAAAAGTATTTAGCAATCCGGATATCAAACATGAAAAAATTGAACAGGTACTTGAAAAGCCATTTCCATTGGTCGATTTTAACGCCTCTGTTGAAAAACTAAAAACGCTTATTACCAAAGAAAATGGAGCAGTGATGAGCAAAGATGAAGCGGGGATATATCATATCGTAACGAAGTATGATGTGATACAGGCGCTGGGGGGATGAGCGGGCGAGACCGGCACTGGCTGTGTACAACACGTTCAAATTTTTTGTTCGTGATTGTATGTTTACGCTGTCCGTGAACATGTATAACTAAAGCTTGATTAAAAAGTCCAAAGCGAGAAGATTGATAGTGCACTCCAACTCGTCTAATTATCTCCTTTGCGATTTGTGTTTTTCCCGTTACACCTCTACAAGCATTAGCTTATCGCTTCTTATAATGAGCCTTTTGACGCGCAACAAGGCTATATAAAAAAATGACGATAGGCGAAGCTAAATAGGCATTAAACTTACAACATTTCTGTTCCATACAAATCAACCCAAATTTATCTTACTAAAAATCAACCGTCTTATTGCCGCATTTAATTTATAACTGCTTCACCACCACTTTTTTCTTATAGCGGTCCAGCGATTCCAGTTGCGCCGCAATTTTTTCATCCCAATCATCCTGAACAGTAAAATCCTCCCCGTTGCGGGTGTACAGGTCGTAAGACCGCTGAAAGTTTTCAGCTTCCTTGAATTTACTATTTACAAAATCTGCAATCTCCGCGCGATAATTATGCCGGGTTAGTTTTAGTCGCTGCAACTCTTTGGTAGCCTGACGCGCAAAAATTTCCGAAATATCAAAATGCTTTTGTTCGTGCATAAGCAGGCGCTGTTTAACCGATGGCGAAAAATCCAACACACGCTCTCGAATGAAAGTGTGTTCGCGATGGACCGTTGCCTGCACCGTGATGCGCACGCTTACCGGCACACCGCTTACTTTGTGCGTTGTGAGATAATAGGTAATGCCGGTTCTCGTTAAAGCAGCCACGTTCTCGTTCACATCGCTCACACTATCGTGCACCACTTTAAAGTCCTGTAGCTGAAGCTTCCTGTCTTCCGTCCAGAATATAATTCGGTTAGCGCCTGACTTTTGTCCTGACACGGACATTCCGAAAAATTGTAAAAAACAAATCAGATATATGAGTCTTCGTAGAATAGGCTAAATTTTTACAAACCACAAAGATAACGACCTTTCCAGCGCTTTTTTGTTAAAAATAGAAGTCCCTGCGGCCGATATTCCATCTCAAACCAAGGTTGAAAACCGTACTGTTTTTGGTGGCTTTTGCAGGCGGCGCATCATAACGCTGCTTTCTGATCATGCCCATGCATTCGATGAAGAGATTTTCCTTTACCTCATACGACAATAACAAACTCGCCATCGCTGCATTAGTTGTCCACCCGCTGCCCACATCATGACCATAATCGCCTGTTCGCGTCACATTCGGCAAAAACAAATTGCTACCAAAATTTACCGAAGCATTGCTGTCGAGCCCCTGTTTATAATACATGGCTCTGCCTTCAATCATCCATTTGGGAGCGGGGCGATAGCGCGCCACGCCGATCCATTCGTTAAAATTCGCCATCAGCGGGTGCGCCAGCGGCTGATTATAATGAGAATAATTGGCCACCGAATCGTAGTGCGAGTAGGTATAAGGCCTTACACGGTTCAGTTCTAACTGCAAATCCAGGTTATCCACTTTAAAGGCGTCGATATATTTGGCGCCAACCTGGTATCCAACCTTATTGGCCCACCAGCCATTGCCGCCCGTAAGCTCCGAAAGCTTAAACTCATCAAACAACAACTGCCCATACACCTGGGCGGTTTTTGCCACATTGGCCTTTAAATCTACGCCCACCACCGCGTTATCCGGGCTGCCCTGATCGCGTTCTACCGACCGGTAAAAAATAACCGGGACCATATAACCAAATTCAAAGCGGTTTTCCCTTCCGAAAACAATCCCCTCAAAAACCCCTACGTTCAACCATTTGGTCAAGTTGATATCTAAATGGTGCATCGCAGCATATTTCTTGCCCAGCAAATCGTCGCCGGCATTGCTTTGATAGGCGTTGGTGAGTTCCATAAACAGGTTTTGGTAGTTGAACTTCCAAATCCTGGTGTTCAGTTTCAGGAACAGGTTATTATTGCCAAAATCACTTAAAAACAGGCTGCGCTGGCCATTTCCGATAAAGTTCTTGTCATAACCAAATGCCACATCAATATATTTCGTAACACCAAAGGTCACATATCCACGCGCATCAAAAAAATCCCGCCCGCCCTGCTCGTTATACGTTCTGTAAAAGCCGGCGCCGGGAACCGCCCTGCGCTCTTCCATCCAGTCCTGCACATACAGCGGATAGCGCTCCTGATTATCCGTAAGCATTGTGTAAAAGCCCACTTTATCTGCAATGCGCCCGCGAATGGCAACGCCCCGCGTGTTGTAAAAAAGATTTTGATCGTTGTTATTTTCTTTCATAAAACCCACATTCAGCACCGGGTTTACCACGAGGTCAAAATCCTTGCTATGTGTTTCAAAAAGTCCGGCAGGGTATTGATAAAAAGTATTGCCCACGAGTTTTTTGCTGATATACTGCTCGCGCTCATTTTCGGGCACCCACTCCAGGTTGTTCGCCAGCAGGCTTTTGAGATAATATTTATCGACTTTAGTAAGGTTCGCGTCTAAGGCGGAATCTACCTGTAAATAATTTCTCGCTGCCGGAACCACAAATTCCCGGCTATAAGGTTTCGTCTTGCTAAGGTTCAAAACAGGATCTTTTTGCGCCTTAATTTCGAGGCGGTCTAAGAGGATTTCCTGCTTATCGCCGCGCGGCAAATTGGTTGTTTGAGAAAAAGCTAAAAACGGACAAAGAAGCACCGTAAATACCTGAAGGCATTTTTTTAATTGCATAGTTTGTTGATAAGGTTTAATAAACTACTTTTATTTTTATGCGCCGGGCCGGGCTACTACTATCAGCGAATTTGCGTCGCACGCTTCAATTGTGTTACATAAATCAGCAAATTCATAGTAATGACGCCGGGCACAGGCCCAAAAGCAAAAACTATGCAAATATATCTTTTTAAAAACATTCAGGTTGTAAACGAAGGGAAAACAGCAACAAAGGACCTGTTGATAAAAAATGGCCGCATTGAAAAGGTTGACGATCAGATTACTACTCAGGCAAATGCCATTGAAATAAATGGCGAGGGAAAATTCCTGCTGCCCGGCGTTATCGACGACCAGGTGCATTTCAGGGAACCCGGCCTCACCCACAAAGCAAATATTTACACCGAAAGCAAAGCCGCCGTGGCGGGGGGTGTCACCAGTTTTATGGAAATGCCCAACACGATACCCCCGGCGTTTACGCTCGAGCGGCTGGAAGAAAAATATGATATTGCCGCCCAAACTTCGCTGGCCAATTATTCCTTTTATATCGGCACGAGCAATGAAAATGCCGATAGCACACTCGCCGCAAATGCCTTTAAAGACCGGATCTGCGGCATCAAAATGTTTATGGGAAGCAGCACCGGCAACCTGCTGGTAGACAATCCGCTCGTACTCGACCGCATTTTCGGCGAAAGCGAAATGCTGATTGCCACCCATTGCGAAGATGAAAAAATCATCAAAGCCAATATGCAAAAGGCGCTGCAGGAAAATAGGGAGCTGACGGCGGCCGACCACCCTATCATCCGAAACGAGGAAGCCTGTTTTGAGTCTTCTTTTTATGCGATTCAATTGGCCAAAAAGCACAACGCGCGCCTGCATATTTTGCATATTACCACCGCTAAAGAGTTGCAGCTATTTACGAATATGCTGCCGTTAAAAGATAAACGGATTACTTCCGAGGTGTGCGTGCACCATCTCCATTTTACAGCCGATGACTATGCTACGCAGGGCAATTTTATCAAGTGCAACCCTGCCATCAAAGCGGGCCACAACAAAGCCGCTCTCTGGGAAGCTTTGCTCGATGACCGACTTGACGTGATTGCCACAGATCATGCGCCTCATACTTTTGATGAAAAGAATGAGCCCTATTTGAAAGCACATGCCGGGCTGCCGCTGGTGCAGCATGCCCTGCCCCTTATGCTTCACTATCACCAGCTGGGAAAAATCTCTTTGGAAAAAATCGTGGAAAAAATGAGCCACGCCGTTGCAACATGTTTTGCCATTAAAGAAAGAGGTTATATACGCGAAGGTTATTTTGCCGACCTCGTGATGGTCGACCTGAACCAGCCATTTACAGTAAACAAATCAAATATCTTATATAAATGCGGCTGGAGCCCGTTTGAACAGGCCGGCGAAAATGGCGCCCCTTTTCAATTTCCGGCCAGTATTACGCACACTTTTGTCAATGGAAACCTGGTTTATGGAAAGGATAGCTGGAACGAGTCTATAAAAGGACAAAGGCTTTTGTTTAACAGGTAGATCATTGCGCTTCGCTCGTGGTTCATCGACCTTTTTTGAACCGCCGGTAGCCGATGAACTTTCAACGATCAACTTCGCTTATGCAAATAGACGATATCTCTTTTAATGATATTTCCATATTTCATCAGGAGGAAAGTTTTTCCATCTTCCATAAATTGAATTTCACGCGCACAGAAGGCGGCAAAGAGTGGCTGCGGCATTTTTTCTCCAATCCGTTTACCGACGCGAAAAAGATAAAAGGCACGCAGAATATCATCAAAAAGCTAACGGACTATATCGACGACTGGCCCGAAGAAATTTCGAACGGCACCGTGTTGGTCATGCTAAAGTTTCTGGATTATGCCCTTGATACCATCGGCGACAACCCTTCGGCCATCGACGCCTTCATGTATCGCCTGCTGCACAGTGCAGACTATTCGATGGCCAAATTTTCGGTAAAACATTTTTCCGATTTCTTCCGTGGCCTGAAAAAAATTGAGCAGATTTTAAATGGCGTTGACATGCCGGCTCATTTCTCGATGTATATTGATCGCGTTCATCACCTGGTCAATCATATCGAGCCCTTCCGCCAAATGTCTGAAACAAGAAAAGACGAGCCGCTACCCAAACATAAAGTATTGTACTTCGCCGTGAATGTCAGGGGCAATCACAAAACCCAGGTGCATGAACTGATCGATATTTACAGCCGGCTGGACGCCTGGTACTCAATGGCGGTTGCGGTAAAAAAATACAACCTCCGGTTCCCGGAACTTATCGAAAGCGAGCATCCTTTTTTTGAAGCCAAAAGCCTCTATCACTTATTGCTTCATAATCCGGTTCCCTACGATTTAAAAATGGACCCCGAGCAGAACTTTTTATTTTTGACCGGCGCGAATATGGCCGGAAAAAGTACGCTCATCAAGTCCGTTGGAGCCTCTGTATTTCTTGCACATATTGGCATGGCCGTGCCGGCCGCGGAAATGAAGCTCACCATTTTTGACGGGCTTATCAGCAATATTAATGTGGTAGATAATATCGTTAAAGGCGAGAGTTTCTTTTTTAACGAAGTACAGCGCATTAAAAATACCGTTCAAAAAATAAACGATGGTAAAAAATGGCTGGTACTGATCGACGAGTTGTTTAAAGGCACCAACGTGGAAGACGCCATGCGTTGCTCTTTGGCCGTCATTAAAGGCCTGGTCAAAGTAAAAACATCGCTGTTTATCTTGTCCACCCACTTATATGAAATTGGTGAAGAACTACAAGACCTGCCTACCATTGCTTTCAGGAATTTTGAAACCACGGTGACTGATGATGCTCTTTCCTTTAGCTACCAATTGAAAGAGGGCATTAGCAAAGACCGGCTGGGCTACCTTATTCTCAAACGTGAAAAAGTAGTGGAATTATTAGAGCGATTGTAATTTATAAATCATAGGCTTCAGAAAGCAGGCTGATCACTTCATTCAGCTGAGCCTGGGAAGCGTCCTGCGCTAAAACATAGAATCGCTCGTTGAAAACTTCCCTGATCTGCCAGTACGCCTCGTCTGTCAAAGTGCTGGAAGCTGCTTCTTGTTTCAATCCAATCATCAAGCCATACGCTTTAGAAATTGCGTTCAACCTGGAAGCCAGGTCGGTGTATTGCCTGGCTGCATTCAGATAAAAAACAGCTGCTGCGGCCAGTGTTTTTTCAATATTAAAACGCAGGCTGGTCAGCGATGCGTTGCTTACACGGCTGTCTCCAACGCCAACCGCGCTCCTGCCCCGTCTGAATTCTTCAAAAATTTCAGGACCTGTTCCGGCCGCTTTGGCCTCGTTCCCGAAATACGCCGAGATGCCTAAAGGCCTCACTCGTGGCGCGGGCTGCGCATTATAATTTGTGGATGGATCGTAATTGGTGGGCAACCCGGTGTAGGCAAAAGCCAGGTTCCAGGCCTGCGCCATCGTCGTGCCCGTTGCGCCCAGTTGTGTGAATGCATTGTTCATCGCCATCGAGCCAAGCATAGCAGCGAACCACACTTCATCAAATACGACACCGTCTTTACTAAAAAGTTTTTTCTCCGACACGGGTTGTGCTACCGTCATCGTTCCGGCAATGCCATCGCCTGCGGCGCGGTTAAAAAACTGGCTGTTTAAAGCAGCGGAATCGGCAAAAGCCATCATCGTATCGGTGTTCGTGGTGCCAGTAATCAGGCTAATGGTCATCTTATTAAGGTTAGAATCGGCATAAATAAAGTCAGGAACTAATGCGGCGGTAAACGGCCTGCCCCGGTTTAACCATAAAGAATCAACAATGGCGGTATCAATTTGTGCGTCAGCGCCCATTCGCAGATAGTTGCGCAGGCCATACATCATGATCAAACGCGCTGTTGCAGAAGAATCTTTGTTTTCAAAATCATAGGTATCCGGTACACTGTAAGGCTCGATAAACGATTCGTTTTTCACGCAGGATATCACGAAAAAAAGCACTACAACGAGGAGGCCCGATCGAAAGGTCAACGGTATTTTCGGCACTTTGGAATTCAGTTTTTTCAAAAATAGGTTTTTTAAACTCCTTGAAATAAAAGTTATGGCGCCTGAAGGCTGCGAAATTCTTTATTTAACATATCAATAAAGCCCAGCAGGTCTTCCCTACCATCTGTTTTCACTGCCGACGTCACAAAGTAGGGCGGCAAATCGGACCAGGTTTGCTTCAACGCTTCGATAAATTTGTTCACGCTATTAACGGTCGCTCCCGGCTTATTTTTATCAGCCTTGGTAAACACGATCGCAAAGGGCACCTGCCACTGGCCCAACTGGTCTATAAATTCAAGATCGATCTTTTGCGGGTCGTGGCGGCTGTCGATCAATACAAACAGATTACCCAGGTTAGCGCGTTTCAAAATATAATCTTCGATCATGGAAGTCCAGCTTTTGCGCTGCTTCTGCGACACTTTTGCATAGCCATATCCCGGCAGATCCACCAAATACCAGCTCCTTTCCTGCTTCCCTTTGCCTTTTACCAGGTCGTTAATAATGAAATGATTAATCAACTGGGTTTTTCCCGGCGCCGCCGATGTTTTGGCCAGGCCTTTTTTGTTGCAGATCATATTGATCAGCGAAGATTTCCCCACGTTGCTTCGCCCGATAAATGCGTACTCCGCCTTGTCGGCCGGCGGGCATTGGGTATAATTGGCGCTGCTTTTTACGTAAGATGCTGATATGATTTGCATGAAATAACTGATTAAAGGTTTCGCCTGACCAAGGGAAAGACGCAGGGCGCGAAATTAACGATAACCTGCAAAACGGCGCTATAGCGAGGGGCGCAGTTTTAAATGAAAGGGAATGGCGATTTTTTTCCGGTTGCCATCGAGTATCAACTGCGCTGCCTGTCGACCCATTTCTTCGAAGTCGGTCGAAAAGGTCGTGACGCCCTGCAAGATCAGCCTTTTTAGCGGCGTTTCGTTGTAGCTAATCACGCCGATATCTTTGCCGATTTTAAACTTTGAATCCTTTATTTTTTCAATTAGCAATACCAGGTCGTCTTCCATCAGGCTAATATAAGCCGTCCCCATTTCCAGTTTCTCCTGGGCAATATCGTTGACCACCGAAGCAGGAAACGCATATTGATGACAAAACTTTTTAAAACCTTTTGTGATTTCATCCGGAAAATAAGTATAGGAAGGCACCATTATTTTAAGGCGCTCATATTTTTTCAACCGCTCCAAAGCGCCTTCCATGGCTTCGTAAATATCGTTCTCAAAATTTTCATACACCGCACTAAAGTCGCCGCTGACGCCCGGCACGAGCTTATCGAGCAAGACCAGCTTTTCTTTAGGGATGGTATTGAGTAATTCGTAGGCGTTTTCGCCGCTTTCCAGAAAATGCGCGATAATTACAAAATGCGAATAGTGCTTCCCGGCGTTGGTGAGCAGCCTTTTGAAAAAATTAAAATCGTTATTATAAATGTAAAAATCAATTGTGGCGTTTTCACCCAGCGTTTTTACAAAAGAATCGTAGATGATCTTTTTGTGAACGCTTAGTTTATTAAAAAGAAGAAAAACCTTGGTATCGTTTTTTACGTTCGTCGTCTTGACATAATATCCTTTGCCGGGCACGGAACCTAATACCCCGATCTTTTTGAGGTATTTATAAGATTTTTCAGCCGTGTCCCTCGAAATATCAAATTCAAAACTCATTTCATTGATCGACGGCATTACATCGTCGTGTTTTACTTTGCCAAGCGCAATGGCTTTGATGACGGATTGTGCAAGCTGTAAATATTTTGGCGTGGACGATAATTCATCCAGTTCGATATTTTTAAAAAAATCTTTCATGAGCGATCTAAATATACCTCTAAGTTATCACAAACCATTGCGCGACGCTCATTTATCAGCAAAATAACTGCCGTCGCCACTTTGCGCATCCAACTAAAAATAGAATCTTGGGCGCAAAACCTAAATGCCGCCTATCTTTGCGGCCATGCGCGCACAACCACACGATCATATAATACCCTTCAGCGAATCGGACAAAACCAAAAAAGAACAGGTTGCTGAAATGTTTGACAAGATAGCAGGGAAATACGATTTTATGAACCGATTCTTGTCTGCCAGAACAGATGTGCGCTGGCGCAAAAAAGCCATTAATTTATTAAAGAAAAATCATCCGAAACATATCCTGGACATTGCCACCGGCACCGGCGACATGGCGATACGCGCCTGCAAAATGATCGAGGGCGTGAAGGTAACCGGCGTTGATATTTCTGTGCAGATGCTCGAAGCGGGAAAAAAGAAAATCGCGAGGCTGGGCCTGGGTGATGCCATTGATTTACAGAAAGGCGATTCCGAAAATTTGCATTTTGCAGACGCTCAGTTTGATGCGGTGATGGCGGCTTTCGGCGTGCGTAATTTTGAAAATCTGGAAAAGGGGTTGGCTGAAATGCACCGTGTTTTAAGGCCCGGCGGACAACTTTGCATCATCGAATTTTCGAGGCCACGCTCGGCATTTATCAATAGCCTGTATCAATTATACATGAGCGTAGTAGCGCCGCAGATTGCCCGCGCTTTCAAGCAGGATAAACAGGCCTATCAATATTTGAATAAATCGGCCAAGGCTTTTCCGGAAAGAAAAAACTTCACTACCATCTTAGATAAAGTAGGATTTAAAAACACAGCGTACAAAGCCCTCAGTTTTGGCATGTGCTGCATTTATACCGCCACCAAATAAAGGGGCTGCTTTCAAGACCCGGCAAGATCAGCAGCACCTCAACTTTTGGACTTCACACACCTGAAACCGGTATGCTCGAGGCCCGTATCCGGACTGCTCTTCATGCGGCGGGCCACACGATAGCCGCTGCAATAAGAATCGTTGCACAAAAAACTTCCACCTCGCAGGCTGCGCTTCATGGTGTAGGGCTCCTGGGGATCAAAAGATTTATCGGGGCCCTGAGGGTTGACCGTCAATTTTCCTTCGAGCTGTTTATAGTAATCGTAATTGTATAAATCGCTGCACCACTCCCACACATTTCCCGCCATATCGTATAAGCCATACCCATTGCCGGGATAAGAACGAACGGGCGCGATCGTCACATAGCCATCTTTCTTTTCATTTAGATAAGGAAACTTCCCTTCCCAGCTATTGGCTTTGGGCGTACCCTGGTTCACGTGCTCATTGCCCCAGGGATAAATATTATTAATCAATCCGCCCCGCGAAGCAAATTCCCATTCGGCTTCGGTAGGCAGCCTTTTGCCGGCCCATTTGCAATAGGCCTGTGCATCATCCCAGCTCACCTGAACGACAGGGAAATTATCTTTTCCTTCGATGCTGCTGCCGGGCCCCTGCGGGTGTTTCCAGTCGGCGCCGGCTACCCAGCTCCACCATTGGCTGTAGTTATTCAGGTCCACGGGGCCATTTGATTGTTTAAACACGAGCGATGCGGCAACCAGCAGGCTGTCGGGCGGTCGCGGCGTGCCGGGCGGCACTGTTTTTTTAATTTCCTCCCAATCGGGCTTTCTTTCGGCGGTAGTGATATAGCCGGTTGCTTCCACAAATTTTCTGAATTGGGCATTGGTCACCTCGGTGGCGTCCATATAAAAAGCATCAACTTTTACTTTGTGTTTGGGATATTCATCCTCGCTTGCCTGGTTATTATCTCCTCCCATATCAAAAACGCCGCCGGGAATCAACACCATGCCGGCCACCGAGCTATCGCCACCGAAACTTACGGCGCTGGAATCAGCATTTCCAAATCGGGAAGTAGTGGGCATACATGCATGTGACGTGTCTTTACTGTCTTTTTCGTCTGTCTTTCCATTATTGTTGCAAGCGAGCAGCAGGGCCGTAGCAATAGCTGGCAACACCAAACCTTTGAATGAAATCATTTTATAAAAATACCGGTTTTATCAATAAGATTAAGACTTTCGCTTTAGGTTTTGGTTTAGCGGCAGTTGAGATAATTTATCAGGCCGGGAAAAAGCCGTTTAATTCACTGAGGTGGGAACAGCGGGTGGTTGCACGCGAGCGAAATGCAACATGCTTATACAACGTATCGGGCCATATTCAAAAACTTTCGTATATATTTGAGAGTTGCCTATTTTAAGACGTCTAACTTACGGACAACAAACATTTGGACTCAGTACTATGCAAAGGACTTTTAATTGTAGTGCTCGTAGGAATTCCAATTGCACTTGGACTCTTATTTTATTTCTTCGCTAAGAAACTTGTTTATCCTAAAAGATATTTCGGACCTAAAGTGACACAGAATTATGACGGGAAATTCTTATGTTCGTGAATATTTTGAACCAAGTGGATAAAAAGGTTATGCGCCCACTTTTAGACGTATTTCAATCAGTAAAACTAAAAACGAACTGACTTTTGAAGACATTGTCGAATAGAAAACGTCCTATAAAAACCTCCTCATTATATAATGAAGAATAACCCTATAACCATTAAATTGCCACTCTCTGCTCGAACCGGCACAGAAACAACCTTTCTTTAGTAACGCATCGAAAGAAAAATTATTCAGGAGTAAATATCAGCTCATAATTATCGAACAAACAGGATACAAAACATTGAAAAGATGTCTCAGGCTTGCGCAGCTTTTTATTCAGAAGCACGAACATACTATACATTGACGAAAAATGAATCCGGAAATACCATTAATGATTATGCGTTTGACAATGCCGCTTTACTCCAAGCTGAATAAAACCGCAACAAACAAGCGTCCTCGCTTCGACTGAACTTTAATTGCAGAAGCTTTTAAATGAAGTTTAACGAATTTTAAAAAGCTACTTGAAGAAGGAGCAGAAAACAATTCCCCTTGCACGACCGCATTTTAGAAAAGGGCTCACCCTTTCCGCCACACGATTTTTTGCCAGACTTTATCAACGAGCCGTTTCTACTTCAGTTTGCTTAGTTTATGAAAGACAAAAATTGACCATTTCAAAACAGGATATAAACAAGGGGAAAAGGCCTGTAGCAATTTACAAGCCTTTTACTAAACCCCTTGCCCGCATAAGATTTAAGGTTTAACCAGTGTCGTTGTTCCCAGATCTGTAGACTTACCAAGCGTAACGGTCACACCGGGTTTTACTGCATCAAGATAACCGGTAGTGTCTTCGGCATCGAAAGAAAGATCATAAGTTCCCGACGGAACGCCTACCAATTTGAAGTAACCGTCGGCACGGGGAATTGCACTGGCGATGGTATCAAATCCTTTTATTAAATGAACCAGCCCCAACGCTTCAGCGGGCTTCAGATAACCTAAAACCTGGCCGCTGGCCAACTCGGTAAACGCCTTCACTACCGGCCTCATCATAAACTTCCCGTTTCCGGTTTGATGAATGGAGCGCGCCGCATCAAAATCTAATCCTATTTTATACACACCATCGGGTTCCAATTCCTGATGAAAATTGATTTTTAATCCAGTCTGTGACCCGGAAGGGATCGTTAAATCGTGTGGTACACCATCCACGACAACCGTGTTACCCGTTTCATTCAACAACAGGCGTATCTGCTCTATTTTTCCTGCCGGCAGCATATAAGGCTCGCCCATCGTGTACACATCACCATTTCTATAATCGAGGATATTGAGCGGAGCCGTTATGGGATTCAAAGGATAAGTTACCCATCCTTTATCATCAAGGCCATTGTTAATCTCCACTCCTTTAACAGATAAATAAACGGCATCGTAATGAGCCGGCGCGTCTGTTAAAAACATCTGGACGCTGGCAGTTCCTTCGGGCGCCGCGTCGCTGTCTGACTTGCTGCAGGAGGCAAAAATCAAAACACCCACCAAGGTCAGCAATAAATTTTGTTTTTTCATAAAATTGAATTTATCAACTGAGCCGTTCAATAAGACGGTACAGTTTCAGGTAAGGATTATGGGACAAACTTAACTCCCCAAAATGAAGAAATGATGAAAATCAAATATGTTCGTTTGAAAAAATTATCTGGAAGGCCGTGCCGGATGTATCGGATGATACGGCGAGTTCGAGATTGTGATATTGCGCGATCGAATGGACAATAGAAAGCCCCAAACCGTTACTGTCCGGGCTGGCACCGGTTGTTCTTTTAAACCTGTCAAAAATAAAAGGAAGTTGCGCCTCGCTAATCCCTGATCCTGTATCCTTTATAACAACGGCATACTTCTGATTCCCGATCAACTGATCACTGATGTCAATGACGCCCCGCGGTTTGTTGTACTGAATAGCATTATTTAAGACATTGTAAAAAAGCTGAAACAACAACACCTTGTTGACATTTTTTAAAAGAACATTTTGCTGTAAATGGTTGTTGAGCTTCAGTTGCTTCTGAACGAGCCGGTGATGTAATTCGCCGGTTACTTCCTCGATAAGCCCTTTTACAGACGTGGTATCTTCCCTGATATATTGATCATTATCTATCCTTGAAATCAACAATAAAGATTTTGCAATTTTCTTAAGCCGGTGCAAGGTCCGCATGATCTCCTCCATCTTTGCAACCTGCGCTGGTCGCATTGACGCATCAGCGATCATATTCTCCAGCTTACTTTGAATGATGCTGATCGGGGTCATGAGTTCATGAGAAGCATTGGAAGAAAACTCCTTCTCTTTTCTAAAATCACGATTGATTTGCACCATCAGGCCCGAGATGACCTGGTCCAAATACTTGAAATCGAAAGTTGACGTTTTAACAGGCGGCGAAGTATCGGTAAAAGGAAATTTGATATTGAGTAACTTCGTATTAATATAATTGAGCGGCCTCAATAAATGCCTGGTATAAAAAACATTAGCTAAAAGAATAAGAATCACAATGCCAGCCAACACATATAAAGCCATTTTCTGCATCGCCCTGCCGTCCTGACTAATGGAAGAAATTTTACGGCCAATTTCAATGAAATAATTTTTGTCTGAAACCCGCATCGTATGGGTGAGTATGCGGTAAACGATCGTGTCCTGGTCAACAATGCGACGTTCGGTTTTGATCTGGTCGGCCAGCTGGTTTTCGTTTCCCGGTTCGATCGAGATGTATTCATCTTTCAACATGGAATAACTTCCGTAGATGGAATCTCCTTCGAGATAATAGTCGAGCCCATTCGCCTCTATTTCCTTTATCACCTTCGATTTTTGCGACCGTAGTGCTGCATTGGTATTTCTGTCTGCCACAATTTTCACAAATAAGGGCAAAATGAGAATCATTAACAACGCAATACAAAGCGAAGAAAGCGTTGCAAAAAGTACCAGTTTAGTGCCTAGTTTCAATCGATGCAATGTATTTTATAACCAATTCCCCTAACCGTTTCCAACCAGTCCGGAGGTTCGTAAGCTTGTAATTTTTTTCGGATGTTTTTTATATGAACATCTATATAATTGGAATCGTAATCGTCCATCGCGCTATCCGGCCACAGATGTTCGCTGATCTGTAACCGGGTTAAGGGCCGGTTTTTGTTCAGCGCCATAAAGCTCAACAAATCGAATTCCTTTTTGGAAAGTTCGACCTTTACTGCGTTATATGCAAGCGTTCTTTGTCGGGTATCGATCACAAACCCGCCCAATTGAATATTGAAATCATTTATCTGAAATTTGCGTCGGCCTACTGCATTTATTCTTGCTCTCATTTCTAACAGGGAAAATGGTTTTGGCAAATAGTCATCCGCGCCCAAATCGAGCCCCTGTATTCTATCTTCGAGATCTCCCTTTGCTGTGATCATGATGATTCCGGCCTCCGCGTGATCAAGGCGGATTTCTTTAAGCAACCTTAGGCCGCTTATATCTGGCAGGCCGATGTCAAGCAAAAAAAAGTCATAGCTCTGCCGGCACCAAATCTCGCGCGCAGCTTTGCCGTTGAATGCCAAATCGCAGGTGAAGCGTTCCTTTTTTAAGAAATGTTCCATCTCAAGGGCTAGCGATCTTTCATCTTCTATTATTAACACTTTCATTTTTACGGACTTTAAAACTGATAAAAAGCGCTTAGCGACAGCATCGAATTGGCTCGGCCCGGCCCGGAAAGCGCGTTGATTCCCAGTAAAGACAACTGATAGGCCAATTCTAGCAAATAGCGGGCCCGGTTGTAGTCCAGAGGAATTTTGAAATTGTAAGAAACAATCCCAAATTTGTTGTAGGCCAACTGCTGTTCGAGCGGCGGCGGCATCCCCTTGCCCTTGCCATTATTTTCACGATTGATCAAATACGTTTGATAAAACTGCTGCGAGCCCATGGCAACTGCAATTTCGGGAGCCAGCGCCAAGACGGCCTTTTCAGAGGGGATATGTAAATCAAAAACTTTAGCATTCCCCACCGTCAGGAAATAATCGTTGCTTTGGCCCATCAGATAATCAAAAGTGGCTTTAGTTTCCGCCCAGTGCTGCCACTTAATTTCGGCGGTAGCGGTACCCGTAACGCCGGCCTGCAAGAGCGCTGTATTTGAGGGAAAAAAATTATGCGTGTAACTGATGCCGGCTTCCAGATTGTTGCGGACATCTAATAAATAACCTACCCCGAGCGCCGACGCCGCCAAAAATGGCTGTTTCATTTCCTCGCTGAAGACCCTGTAGGTGGCTGCGGAAAAGTAGATACCGGCGGGCAAATTAAAAGAGGCGGCCAGCGCTATATACGGCAGCGGCTCTGCGGCTGTTTGCCCATAAAAGTCGGCGTTGGAACAAGCCACCTCTCCAACCGTCAGCGTGGGCTTTTCTTTATCCGCCGCTCGATCCACCGCCTGTCCATAGGCACCGGCGCTATTAGCAGCGCTTATAATCAGGGACATTAATATGGAGCGAACACTTTGCTGCATGTGGTCAGTTGATTATATTCCCAAACCTTTCCCCACAACTTTAGGCTTTATTATTTTGACCGGCTTCACTTTAATTTTTGGTTTTATTACTTTTGGAGGCAACTGCTTTTTTGCCTTAGGCACTTTTTTTATGGGAACTGGTGTTGATTTTTTTTGTGCCGGCTCAGCCTGCTTCGGCGCTGTTTTTTTTTCATCAACGGGTTTGCCCCTGGCCGGAATAGTGTCAACGAGCACCACCCATCCACCACCGGCCGCATGGGCCCGGCTGGCCCACACCAAAGTTGCACCAAGCATCAGCATTATCAACAGGAAGTAGCGAATGGACAGCTTCATGACGTTTTTGTATTTGACCGATATGACAATAGCGCCCCAACCGGATCGCCATCAACCGGCGAAGTTACGCGCTAAATTATGAAGATAAGATGAAGAACTGGCTGGCTCTAGTCCGAGATCAGGTTTATAGCCGAGAAGCATGTGAATGTCTTTGGCCGCGATACCCAAAATTATAAAGTTAAAAACTTGCAATTCTAATTGCCAGGTAAAATAATAGGTATCGGGTTCGGCAGAAAGAAATAAGGCTAAGTCAGAACTTCGCATTTTTGTAACGGAATTATGGGACCTGTATGGCTCCACTCGGCGAACGGTCAGTAATGGGTGTTCGCCGGTTCCGTTTATGATGGCTCTGCTATCAGTAAACTAGTAAAATTTAAATTTACCCCAATCTAACAATTAAATTATGAGCGATAACAAAAAGAATGTGGACGCCAAATCTTCCACAAAAGTGGAGGAATGTTTTGTAATAATGCCAATTACCGATCCTGACGGATATGAGTCCGGGCACTTCCAAAAAGTTTTCGAAGATATAATTTCGCCAGCATGTAAGGAAGCGGGATTTCAACCGACAAGGGCAGAGCAAGTGAAACAAACCAATCTTATTCATTTAGATATCTTAGAAAGGTTGATTAAAAGTCCAATGGTAATTTGCGACTTAAGTAGTAGGAACCCAAATGTATTATTTGAGTTGGGAATGCGACAAGCTTTTGATAAGCCCACAGTTTTGATTCAGGAGAAGGGCACAAAGAAGATATTTGATATTAGCCCTATGAGGATTCTGGATTACAACAGAGAATTGAAATATCGAGATGTGATTCAAAGTCAAAAAGACCTGAAGGAAACCATTCTCGCGACGAAAAAGTCGACTTCCGAAAATGAGGGTATTAACTCGCTTGTCAAGCTTCTTTCATTATCGCAACCAGCTGCGTTGCAAGAAATATCAGAGAAAGACTCAACGAGTATGTTGCAAGTTTTAATGGCGCAAATGAATGATTTAAAAAATGATCTGAGAAAAAACTTTCGACCCTATAGCTTATTTACGACCAACCCCGATGTCAAGAATGTTGATGAGGAATTAGCTATATTCTACTTTCTGCTTAAAAAATACGACGAAAGTATTACAGTCAAAAATTTGGCGCTTGCATCAATTAAGCTAAATGAGCTAGGAAAAAAATACAAAAATCTGATTGCGTTGGATCTAACGAACGAAGAACGGCAAAAAATAGATGCAGACATGAATTTCGCTCGTCATACCCTATATATCCTTGAAAATGACCTAAATATGATTCAGGGAAGTATTAAGAAGCTATAGGGCACTCGTGATTGTCTAGTTTTCGATTCTTTATTCGCTTTTGTAGATAAAAAAAACCTTAGAATACTCCAAGATCTTTTAAAAACTTACCCCTCAATTTACCCCAATTACCTACAAATACCGTTGATACTGGGTTTTAAGTGATCCGGATTGGATTCGAACCAATGACCTACTGCTTAGAAGGCACACACCAGCAATAAAAATACGACTATCAAAAACCTATGAAACCCGCGTCATTATTGATTGAAACACTTATCCACACTGCATTATATTAGTTTGTTGTTTTTGGTTGTTTATTGGTTATTTATTAGCTTTGTGACGGAAATGTGACGGAATTTGTGACGGAGAAATTTAAACCCTGTTTTTTATGTTAGCCTCAACAAGTATTTTTATCGATGCGAGCCACCCAAAAACGGACGGAACGTGTGCAATAAGCCTACGTGTTACCTATGACCGTAAGCGGCGGTACTACCCTATTAAAAAGTACGTCCTGACCGCTAAGGAGTTCGACAAAATAATGAACGCAAAAAGGCAGGACAATATGGAGCGGGCGAATATTAAAACTGATCTTGAAGCGTATAAAATCAAAGCTGATGACATAATTAAGAAGATGCCATTCTTTACTTTTGATGGGTTCGCTGACAGGTATTTAGAGAACAAAGCCGCAGCCGATACCCTTACAGCCATCTACGAGGCTAAAATAAAGGAACTAACAGAAAACGGACAAATAGGAACGGCCACCACATACCGGAACGCTATACAAAGCCTGAATGCCTACAAAAAGAATATAGCAATCGGTAACGTAACAGCTTCTTTTCTGAAAGCCTATTCAAAGTGGATGCATGACGCCGGAAAATCAAAGAACACGATTAGTATGTACCTGCGCACCCTACGAACCATATTTAACGAACAGATAGGCGCAAAGCAGATAGATAAAGACCTGTACCCTTTCAGGCGGCAAAAGAATGAGAAAGCGAAGTATGCACCACCAGCACCCGTTAAGCGTAAACGAGCGTTAACCGATGGTGAATTAAGCCTACTATACTATTATGAGCCAACAATGCAAGCGCAGATCAAAGCCTTAGACTTTTGGAAACTAAGTTTTCTTTGTTCAGGCATGAACTTTACTGACATCCTGAACCTGAAAGTAAAAGAATATGACGGCGAGTTTATACGTTTCTTTCGCCAAAAGACCGATGAAACGGACGAGCCGACCGAAATAATAGTGCATGTTGACGGTGATGCAAAAGCCATTATTAATAAATACCGCATTCATAACGTAAGCCCCAACGCCTACCTGTTCCCGTTCCTGACAAAAGAAATGGACGCTGAAACCCTACACAAACGGGTAAAGTCCTTTATCAGCCAAACCAATAAGCAACTGAAAAAAATATGCGCTGCAATAGGGATACAGCATGTAAGCACGTACCACGCCCGACACTCATTTGCCAACAAGCTAAAGCAGGGCGGCATTGATATTGGACGCATACAGGAGGCATTAGGGCACGCAAGCGCAAAGACTACGGCCACCTATTTAAAATCGTTTAATGACGAAGCATACAAAGAAATATCAGCAGCGGTAAAACCATTAAAAATAGCGAAATGAACTATTACGAAGATGCAAAAGAAATGGCCGCTTACTTAATTGGCATGAAAAATTTTATTAAAACGAACGCCTACGCTTCGCTGGATTTTTTTACAAACTACAAGTGTATAATCGAAAAACGAAAATTGGAAAATATAAACGCTGGCGGCGATGGCACTATGTATGCAGCGGCATACGATCAATGTAAAGAATGTATTGCCGAAACAAAGGAATACATACGTTATAGAGAAGAGAGAGCAAAAGCACTCGCTCCACTGGATAACATAAAACCAAATGAACTAATAAAAGCAATAACCGATGGTGAAATAAAAACCCTAAAAAGGGCAAGACAAATAAAAACCACAATAGACTGGAAGCGAGTTGAACAGCCAGTAAAAACCACTCCCGAAACATTTAAGCATCCTGTAACAAGTGAATTAAGTCTGTATAAAATATTCGAGAGAGAAAAGGAGAAATACAAACCTAAAGATATTCTATCGTTCAAGAAGCAATTTTTGAAGCGATGTGAGAATGTAATATTGAGGTTTGATACCAAGCTAACAGAGGAACAAAAAATGGAAAATAGCGACACAAGGGCGACATACGTCAACTTGATTGACTTTGTGAATAAAATGCCTGTATCCAGCGGTGATAATGTGATTTTGTCTGAAAAGCAAAATATGGTTTGCGATCTGCAAAAAGCCGGATGCCTGACTATTGAACAAATAGAAAAAGTTATGAGTGAAATAACTTTTTTTCAGCAAGAAAAAGAATATAGACCCAAAACACCAATACAAACAAAAAAAGGTACGGCGACCAATATTGCTAAAGCAATGCGACAACTGCATTTAGCAATTAGCCCAACCAAAACCTTAACTAAAGACCAAAACTTCATAGATTTTACAAGAAAACTGTTTTCGGTACTAAAAGAAAAAACAGATTTGAGTATCATTGGTATGATGAAAAAAGGAGTAAAGTAATACATGGCGACAAAATGGCGACTGGCGCGACTAATGCGACTGGTAGCATTGTCCCATGATAAACAAAATAACATTTGACGAAGTGCCATCAGCGATGGTAGCCGTCCTAAACAAACTGCATTCGATCGAGTTAGCTATTACGCAACTTACCACCTGCAACACAAAAGAACCCGATTGCGACCTAATGACGGTCGATGAAGCCGCCGATTTCCTACACTTGTCTAAACAGACTGTTTACCAAGATAATGCAGCTGGCAAACTACCATCAATGAAAAAAGGAAAACGAGTCTATTTCCTAAAAAGCGATTTGATAAAATATCTTAAAGACGGCAAACGCAAAACCAAAGCCGAAGCGGCGAATGACGCAAACAAATTTTTAGCCAACCAATAAAAAAACCCGCAAATGAAAAATCAAAAAGCGGGAAAAGCGTTTGAAGGCGCGACACCGCAAAAATACGACAATTGGCAAAACGAATACCGACAATTTGCTGAATATTTAAAGAAAAATACAGCAACAGCTACTATGGTGGCGATTGCTTTAAACATCTACCGGCCGAACGCCTGCCGCTACAAGCGATGGTTGCAAGAAGCCGGGAAACTATGGGAGACCGGAAAGGCAGTTTGCGCTATTACTGGTTTCAAAGCTGCATACCTTACAACCAACCCGGATCTAAGGCCAAGCGATCCACAAACGCGCCTGTTCGATGGCATGGAGGGGATTGGATAATGGAAAAGAAACAGCTTTCAGGCTATGAACTTAGCCGACAATGGTTTGATTTTTCTTTTGAAAATTCCGAAAAGATAAACCCCAATCATACGGCTCTTTACTTTTTCATCATCGAACATTCTAATAGGTTGGGCTGGAAACCAATCTTTGGTTTGCCGTCATCTTTAGCGATGGAGGCAATCGGGATAAAATCTTACAATACTTACATTAAAACGCTAAATGAGTTGATCGGTTTTGGCTTCATAAAAATGATCGAGAAAAGCAAAAATCAATACACCGCTAATATTATTGCCCTATCAAATATTAACAAAGCACTTGATAAAGCACTTGATAAAGCACTGATAAAGCACAGTACAAAGCAAAGTAGTAGCACGGTACAAAGCATTGATAGTATAATAAAACAAATAAACAAGGAAACCAATAACCAAGAAACAAAGAAACAAAAAGGAAGTGCAAGCACTTCGCTTGATTCAAATGATTTTATTAATAGTTGTTTTAATGCCTGTAAAAGTATTTGGTTTAAACATCATCCTGAATGGCAATTTACCGGTAAAGATGGCAAGGGCTTAAAACTAATAATTGAACAGCTAAACGCCTGGCAAAAAGATTCCGATAAGGAGATAACACCTGAAACCACAGCAGCAGCGTTTGACTACATGCTATCACACTCAGTGGTTACAGGCAGTACTTTTTTATCAACAGCCGATCCTTTAACATTAGCAAGCAAACTAAATAGTATTTACGAACAATTAAAAAACTTTAAAAATGGAACTACAAACAATAACCGAAAATCATCTTACGACCCATTCCAGTCTTTCTATTCAAGTTAAGGCAATCGGAAAAGAAATTTTAAACTACAATCTTTTAACGCCCTTCCCCTTATCCGATGGTTTAATAAGGGCTTACTCGGAAAAACTTATTGAACTTAGTCCCGACATAGAGCCCGTAAGTGTCCGTATAGCGATTAACAGCCTTATTATGGGCTTTACTCCATACGATAAAGGGTCAGGTATACAAAACCTTAGAAACGCCCTATTTGACGTAAAAGCGGCGCGCACACGCCTAGAACAACAAAATGAGCGAAACAGTGATCGCCGGTACTTTCCAAATGAAGATGTTTTTCAAAAAGCTAAGGAAAAAATCGTTGAGATAAATGAACGATCGATTCTCTTTGAAATTGATCGCTATAATCAATTTGTGAAAAAAAACGGGATATATTAAAGTTGATTCAGCTTTAAAAATTATAACAGCCATTTTATAAATCTATAAAGCCTTATATCTATTAGGTTTCCCTACCATAAGAGTTGCAATATTTTCACTGTATGGAAAAAGAAATATCCCCACTGATGCAAGCGTATTTGCAGGAAATAAAAAAGGAGGATACAAAAAAGGACGTACCTATTCCCGAAAATGTTTCTGCCATGATGAAGCAATATTTAACAACCAAAAAATAAGAAATGAACCAAAATCGCATTAACAGCACTCGACAGCAGGCAACCGTTTTTGCAACTTCTGCCAATGCATTGCATGATTGCTACAGGCATCAAACGGGCAGGAATTTTACAGCAGAACAATGGGGCTTCATCATGAAATGTCAACGGCCTTTATTTTCCGGGACTATCACAGCAGATAGCTTTTACAGCCCGCAAGTACGTTACCACATGGACGGCGTTTTTAACAACGCATTTGGCGCAGAGCATTGCATTCTAACTGAATCGAGGATAATTGTTGATAATGAAAAAATAAACTCTTTAAAATAATGACACAACCAAAACTATACGATGAGCGCGGAAAACAACTCACCAGCCTTAGTATTGATGAAGCATTGGCATTAATGAGCAAATCTGACATTCAAAAACTCAAACACCGATGGACGCAAGAGGCTAAGGATTGGGCTGAAAAAACAGACGAAGAGCGCGAAGTTATTACCACCGCCGATGAGGTTGTGAATCAAATGAAATTTTAAGCCAAAAAAACAAACACATGAATGCATTTTCTTTTGAGCGGTATTGCCGCTTCATAACGCCGAAGCAGCGACTGGAATTTAAAAAAATCATTGAAAAGATAGAAAATGAAAACAGGGATCAGCAACCTGAACAGCAAAAGCAAAAAGAATCGGATAGCAAAGAGTTGGCGAAAACATTGGTAAATAACTTAATGGCATAACATGGAAATTTTATTGGAATATAAAGAGCAGGAACATCGTAAAATGTTGAAAGAGGCGACATTTTTTGAAAATAAACTAAATGACTTTTGTGTGGCTGTATCTACAAGGTCGGGCCTTGCTTTTACAAATACGCTCCTTCAAAAAGTAATTGACGGGGGCGATCAACAGCCTATCATTGATGCCATTACCAGGATCATCACAAACCAATTATCACAAGCCGGCGTATCGATTGCATCCATAAGAGATAGCGCCGTAAAAGTAGAAATTCAAGAGTATCAGCGCCTTCACACTGAACTAATGAAAGCAAAAGCTACTTTTCTTCAGGTAAACTCTTTTATGAATGCTTATAGTATTGTTGAAGGTAAGCCTACTCTTTCAAAGACTTTTGCCGAAGACACCAAAGACCAGTTTTGCCGAAAGTTGAAAACAACCAAAGGGATTGCCGGTTATGAAAAAGCAACGCAGGCGGTAAGTCTTTTAAATGAGGCTTTAAAAGATGTTCACCCTACCTTTCTAATAAACGCTGGAGTCTGTATCGACTATGATCGACAAGCAAAAAAATTTGTTGTAAATGATAAAAATTTTGACTTCGACTTTGCAACGAGCGACCCACCAAAACTATAAACACCACTTCGATGCCAACACCTCAAGCCTTACAAATGTTAATTGCGACGTATCTCGATAAATGCAATCCGACCTTACAAATCGTTGCAAACACTTTTGATATTGTTGTTGACCGGGAGTTGACAGAAGACTTGATTCTAAATTCTGGCGCAAAATTAAAAGAGCTTGTGTTTATCCGAATGAAGGGGCTTTTACATGTTTTGCCAGTTGATATTTGGCAGGCAACACTAGAAAGAGATTTGAACTAATCAACCTGGCTTGTAATGTGCTGAGCGCTGCTAAAATCGATTATAACCGGTTTTTTGAGTTTAACGAAGACTCTAGGCAATTAATGGTTATGTAATGGGTTTTAAAAGAGACTTTACTGATCAAGACGTAGCAGCATTCCTGGAAAGAAAAAAACAGGCGTTCATTAATGCTCTTATTGATCGAATGTCGCAAATAGGTGAGCAGTTTATCGCAGATGCCAGATCGGAATTAAGTAGGTGGAAATATATCGAAGTAACCGCCGCAAAAAAAGGGAGTTCTTTAAATACAGGAGTTTTTTATCGCAACGGTAAAAAATATACACGTACATCGGGCGGCGGCAATTCGTTCACGGATATTACTGCGAACCTTCGAAACTCCATTGGATATGGCATTTATCGTGACAGACAATTTATTGCCGGAAACTTTGGAACGGGCAAAGGAGGTAAAGCTGCTAAGGACAAAGCGCAAGAAGTTGCTATGTTGGATGGACTTTGTATAGTGTTTGTAGCAGGTATGGACTACGCCATATATGTAGAATCAAAAGGGTACGATGTTATTACCGGTGCCGCTAAAGACGCCATGAAGGCGCTCAAAATAGAGTTAAAAAAACTTTTACAAAAAACTAGAAAAAGATGAGTGTAGAAATTCTGGAACCAAAAACATTTTTTCGCCATTCTAAAGAAGTGGCCACCATTAAAGCGTCTTATGAAGGCGTCCATTATACTTTTTTGATACCGTCGTTATCTCTAAAACATTGTGCATTTCTATGCCAGCATCTATCTGCATCGGGTTCGACCATAGACTTTGAAACATTATACAGTAAATATCATTCGCAGTTAATTACATGCATTGCAATAGCGGTTTCTGAAATACCTACAATCAATCCCGGCATAGAAAAAATTGAACTGATCGAAAGGGTGTTTGACAAGGATGAACTAATGTCTGTTTGGGATATAGTATTAACCCAAATGGAAATGGTGTACAAGTGCCCCAACCTGGTAGGTATTAGTGATGTTGAAGCCTTATCGCTTTCACAAGCTTACGCAATGCAAAGAGTCGCGAACATAATGGTAAACCAAAACAACATAAATTAAAATGGCAGATTTTGACTTTGACGGATCGATAGGCTTTAGGGCTGGAGTGCGTTTAGCCGATTTGGAAAAAGACCTGGCAAAACTTCGCCGTGAAGTGCGGGGAACGGTTGATAAAGTTGAGGATGAAGGCAAACGCATGGAGCAGTCTTTTCGTGGTGCAGGTACGGCTATCGCGGCTATTTTCACAGCCCAGCAAGCGACCCAACTAATAAAAGGCATTGCAGACGTACGAGCGGAATTTCAGAAATACGAAGCTGTACTAACTAATACGTTGGGATCGTCGAAAGAGGCGGCTGATTCAATGAATTTAATTAAAAACATTGCATCGACTACACCTTTTGGAGTGGGTGAACTAACAGAATCATTTGTCAAACTCGTTAACCAGGGTTTTAAACCAACACGCGAACAAATTATATCATTAGGTGATTTAGCGGCCTCTCAAGGTAAATCATTTAATCAGCTAACCGAAGCCATTATTGACGCCCAAACCGGAGAATTCGAAAGATTAAAAGAACTCGGAATACGTACATCAAAAGAAGGTGATAAAGTTGCTTTTACTTTCAAAGGCATTACCAAAGAAGTACAGTTTACAGGTGAAGCGATACGCGAATACATTACTGGATTGGGTAACATGCAAGGTGTTGCAGGGGGCATGGAGGCGATTAGCAAAACAATAGGCGGTCAAATATCCAATTTACAGGATTCTATTCAGAACATGTTTAATGAAATAGGTCAATCGAGCGAAGGCGCTTTTTCTGATGCTATTTCGGCGGCTAGTTTTCTGGTAGAGAATTATAAAGAGGTGGGTAAAATACTTGCCGTTCTTATTACAACCTACGGTGCGTATAAAACAGCCGTAATATTAGCCACATTAGCAAGTAATGGCTGGAGTTTATCACAAGCTTTGGGCTATCGTTGGTTATTGCTTGTAGAAAAGGCGCAGAAGGCTCTAAACGCTACCATGCTGGCAAATCCTTATGTTGCGGCTGCAACGGCAATCACAGCGGTTGTAACGGCATTAGTGTTGTTCTCCGACAAGACTACACAAGCGGAGGCCGCACAGGAGCGGTTAAATGACGCAATGGCTGACGCAAATGAACAGGTTATTGAGCAGAAATTAAAAATTCAGGATTTAGTTCGCGAAATCCAAAATGAGAATAATACCAACGGGCAAAGGGTTACGGCATTAAACAGGCTAAAAGAGATTACCAACGGCCGGTTAAACCAGCTTACAATTGAAGCATTTAAAACCGGAGAAGCCACAAGGGCAATTAACGATTACATTGCTGCATTAGACCGGGAGGCGAAAGCGAAAGCTCAACAGGATATTAAAGTAGAAAATTATAAAAGACTTGCCCAAATAGAGCAGGACAAAAAGAAAGGGTTAGGTTTTTTTCAATCGATAAAATATGGATTTCAACAGGCTTTAGGAGGCGGTCTATCCCCTGCTGTTGCCTATCGCAATCAGGAACTTGAAGATGAAGCAAAGGCTTTACGTGACCAAAACAAGCAGATTGATGATAACATAAGATCTGAAAACGAGGCGCTAACTAAACGATCGGCATCCCAAAAAGAAGCGGAAGTAAAAAATAAAGAATACTATGAGGCTTTAAAAAAAGATGCTCAATCTAGGTTAGACGCTTTAGCCGATGTAGAAGCCAAAGGGGCTGCCGGAAGAAAGATAATTGCCGAAATACAAGGCTATGACAAAATCCTTTCCAGTTACAGCGTAAACGCGGCAAACAAGGCTCAAAACGCAGCAAGCAAACAGGCTCTGTCTGATAATAAAGCCTTATTGAATGAGCAAAAGCAGTTAGACGAAGAGCGCGAGCGGCTGATTCAGCAAACAAATGATAAGCTGGAAGACTTACGCATTGAAAGGCTTGAAGGCATCGAAAAAGACAAAGCCATAATTGAGCGCGAATATAATCAAATGGTTGAAGCCTTTAAACGATTGGGTATTTTGGATAAAGGGCAACCTGCTTTAGATACGTTCAAATCGGCATCGTTAGGTGTGGCTGAAGATAAGTACAATAAGCAAAGAGCAGATGATAACAAGCAATGGCTGGATCAGTCTATCAAAGACTATGGATCGTATGCAGTTAAGCGCGTAGAGATCGAGAAATATTATACAGGCGAAATCAATAAAGCGGTTTTAAACGGCCGTCAGGATCTAATCGCAGGCATAGAAGCCGCTCAACGTGAAGCCCTGGCGCGTGTGGATGCTGATAACATCGACGCCATCACACGCACTAAGGATATTTTTAACGATGTATTGTTGATCACAACAGAATCCGTAAAGCAGCAAATTGAAAGTATCGAATACCTTTTAAAGAATGCCAGCCTTACGCCGGAGCAACAATCTGTATTGACTGACAAGCTATCTTTTACAAAGGGTTTATTAAACCTAAATATTGATGACAGGGAATTAGCGCAACTCAATAAAGAGATTGAGAACGTTAAGGAGGAGCTTTTGCAGGCAGAAGCGGCCGGCATCAAATCGGCTGAAGCATTAAAGATTTTACGCAACAGGCTGGAAGACTTGCAAGCTGATAAAACCGCTAAAGAGCTGGATATCTTCAGTAAAAAGCTATTGTTTATTAGTTCTTTGGCTGGGGCAGTAGGTGAGATTGGTAGTGTTTTATCTAATTTGGGTGATACAAATCCTAAGTTGGCATCATTGGGGTTGACTTTAACGAACCTGGCAGATGACATAGCCAATTTATCAAATGCCTGGGAAAAGCTATCCAACAGTACATTGACTAGCGCCGACAAATTTCAGTTGGCCGCTAACTTCATTATAAACACTATTTCAGACATTGCCAAATCAGTACAACAGAACCGGTTAACAGAAACGCAGTACCTGCAAGACGTTATTGCATACCAACATGGTTATAACCTTGCTTTGCTTGAAGAGCAGCGCATCAAATCCGATATGAAAAGCAGCATCTTTCATATTGACTCCCTGGCTAAAATAAGGGGTAGCCTGAAGCAACAGATCGACCTGGTGAATGAATATAATGAGGCTATGGGCGAGCTACAGCAAGGATCTGTGAAGGTTGGAACCAAAAAAGCAAGAAGAGACTGGGCGGCCATCGGAGGGGCAACAGCAGCAGGAGCCGGAACGGGAGCGATTATAGGTGCATCAGGAGGCGTGTTAAGTGTACCCGGTGCCATCATTGGTGGTATCGTTGGCTTCATCGGAGGCTTTCTTAAGAAACGACAAGTTGTTGACGTCTATGATAATCTACTGAAAGTTTATCCGGATCTGATCGATGAGGAAGGGCGGTTAAATGACGCCCGGGCTAAATCGCTTCTTACTTCAAACCTTTTAGATGCAAAGACAAAGGAAACGCTTCAATATGTTACAGAACTCCAGCAACAATACAAAGAAGCAGAAGAGGCCATCAAATCAGTTGTTGAAGGCTTGATTGGTGATGTAGGTAATAACATAATGGATGAGCTGGTGAATAATTTTAAAAACGGAGGCGAAAACGCGGGGGATGCTTTCAGGCGTGGATTTGCCAAATCTTTAGAAAACTTGTACAGCGATCTTATTTATTCTGCAATACTAGGGCCGGAACTGAAAAAATTAGAGGAAAGAATAAAAGCAGGCTTTGCCGGTGGTGATGATGAAGCAATGCAAAAAGCTTTATATGAGTTTTTAGATACAGCCGATGTATTAGGGCAGCAAACAACCAAACTACTTCAGGACGCGAAAGACTATGCCAGCAGTAAAGGGATTGATATTTACAGCTCCGATGGCTCAACACCAGCAAGAAACCAAAACTCATTAAAAGGCGCTATTTCATCCGCCTCACAGGAAAGTATAGACTTATTAGCGGGTCATACTATGGGTATGCGGGTTGCGCAGCTAAAAACAAACGAGCTGTTAACAAATGGCTTCGCCACTTTTAACAGTATAGCTGATAGAAGTTTAGGACAATTGGTGAAGATTGAAGCCAATACTTATAAGAGCGCGCAACATTTACAATCATTGGACACAAAAATAAAAAGTGCGGATAACGCATCTAGAGCAATAGGACTATAATGAAAGCGAAATACATACCAACACCGGAAAGGCTTTATGAATTATGGCAACAATATGTTATTTTCTGTAAGGAGAACCCCTTTAAGACAAACGACTTTAGAGGCGCGGAGGCTAAAGAGGTTTTTTTAGCAAAAGAGCAACCGCCAACAATTGCAGGTTTTGAGGGTTGGTTATCTAAAAATAACATTATCCACGACATTAGTCACTACTTAGCTAATGCTGATGGGGCTTATGAAGAGTTTAAAGGCGTTGTCGAACAGATCCGGGCCGAATCTAAAGGCGTGGTTTTAAATGGAGCGTTAGCGAACTACTGGAATGCAAATCTTGCAGCCAGGTATTTAGGCATCGCTAACGTGACCGAGCAAAAAGTTATACATGAGCTACCAACCATTGACACAAAAAAACTTAGCCCGACGCAACTAAAACAATTAGACGAAATAATCGATACTGTTTATAATGGAAAAACAAGAATACAAAGACCTGATAACGCAAGCGTGTAGGCAAAGCTTCTTTCACTTTGTAAAAACGTTCTGGCATACCTTCATAAATGAAACGCCGGTATGGAATTGGCATATTGAGTATTTGTGCAAAGAGCTTCAAACTGTAGGTGAAGCCGTAAAAGATCGCAGGGCTTGTGAGTTTGATTACTTTATCATAAACATTCCTCCAGGAACAAGCAAAAGCAGTATTATTTCGGTTTTATATCCGCTTTGGTGTTGGACAATAGACCCTAGTCAGCGCTTTATTTGCGGCTCATATTCTGCAACCATTGCCGAAGATTTAGGGGATAAGGCCGTAAAGGTTTTTACTTCCGAATTGTACAAATCTTTATTCCCGGAAGTTGGTATCAGATCAGACGCTAAGTCAAGGCTTGAAAACGGCCATAACGCCGAAAGGTATGCCGTTTCCACCGGCTCAACCGCAACCGGGTTACATGCATCCCAAATTATTTTAGATGATCCTATAAACGCACAGGAGGCCACATCAGACGCTGAAAGAGATACGGCTAATAAATGGATCACCCGGACTATATCAACCCGTAAAACGGATAAAAAGGTCACACCTGTTATTTTAGTAATGCAGCGCCTTCACGAAGATGATCCGACTGGATATTTGCTGTCAAAATCACTTAGGATAAAACATATTTGTTTACCGGCTGAATTACCCGAACTGGAACATAACAATATACTGCCAATAGAATTACGGGAAAATTACATTGATGGCTTGCTCGACCCGATCAGGCTCGACCGGGAAACATTATCGAAAGCAAGGGAAGAATTAGGAAGCTTTTCTTTTGACGGTCAAATGCTCCAAAGGCCGGTGGATGCTAAAGGTGGCTTATTCCTACGTGAGTGGTTTGAAATCATTGAAGACGACTTTAAGAAGCGAAAAATTGACTTCCAACTTGATACAGCCTATACAGAGAAATCAACAAATGATCCATCTGGCATATTAGCTTATTATGAGGAAAATAATAACCTGTATATCAAGAACTGGATAAGTAAAAGATTGGAATTTCCGCAACTATGCAAGTTCATTAAAGATCATGTAAACAATCATGGTTATAGCCCGTCATCAATGATTAGGATCGAGCCTAAAGCGTCTGGAAAGTCGCTTGTTCAACAGTTGCGAAGCGAAACCAGCCTAAACATCAAAGAATCTGAAAACCCGGATAAAGACAAAGTAACGCGGGCAGTCAACATACAAGCAAAAGTAGAAGCCGGGCGCGTTAAACTCATCAGAGGACACTGGAACCAGGCGTTTTTAGATGAGGTGTGCGGATTCCCAAAAATGAAGCATGACGAAGCTGTTGACTGTCTGGTTGAAGCTACAAGAAATACATTGCTTATCAAAAAATCTCAAAACCTTGCCAAATATCTTGCTGGCAGATAAAAATAAATTCTATGATATCAGTTCTTGAAAAACCACTTACAAAATCCTCAACCACTTTAAGCATAAATAATATTTTCAACTACATAAAGCAGCGGCATCCTGAAGTAGTAAAAGAGGCGCAGGAGTCTTTTAAGCCGTTGGAATATCCTTTATCCATGATTGGGCGCATTCGCGACTATGTGTATGAGATGTACGGGCCAGGGTTAACTAATTTGGGCATGTTTACTTCGAGGGATGTTGTACTGGGTGTAATAGTTTTAATCTATTCAAGATATAAAATAGGTGAACTTAAAACTCATTACATGCACGAGGGGGCCGGTGTCGCTACCGCTTACTATCTAGATATGAAAGAATCAAATCTTTCCAACAAGTTTGACGAAGTGTGTATGTGGCTAAAGGCTGATGGCTACTACAAAGTTTATGCGCAGGTTTGCGAAAAAATAAAACAAGAAATTACAGCATCTTTCTAATCATTACTCCTCCTTTTTTTCGAGCCGCTCTATTTAGGGTGGCTTTCTTTTGGGCTTTAGTAAACACAAATTGTATATTGAAATATATTAAAAATGTCGAAACCCTTGCTGGCATTGAGTTTCAGAGAAAATAAATTTTGTAATATCAAAACAGATTGTATCTTTGAATCCTCAAACAACATTTAGTAGCAATACTAAAACACATAATTAACAATAAGCGCACGCTGTAGGTGAAAGCCCTATATCTTCACTTTCTAAGTGTTGTTTGAGACGAGTGCGCCTTTAATTATTTAGTCATGGAACTTTTTACAACAGCGGACTTCTCAATCCCGCAACAAAACATCCACAAACACTATCTACCAGGTTTAAGACAAGTTCGGGATCAACCACCACCAGCCCGGCCGAGAATCACATTTGTTAACGGCTCTTTATTGTTCATCTTAAAAGAAGGAGGTAGCTATGAGTAGTTGTAAAAATTGTTCCTTCCAGGACCGCTGCCCTTTGGCTTTTTGGGATTTTTACTATTGCCCGCGGAAAGAACCTCAGCCGAATCCGGAATGGGCATTTCTGAATCTTGAACCTGGGTGCATTCAGATACTGACGTTACACTTCCGAAATTAGCGCTGAAATAAATCACTTTTAAATTTCACTTATCCAATAACCGTTGGAAAAAACTACGACGAGTGCATTTAAATTAACCTTCAAAAATTTATACAATGAAAAATAATATAGATCGTGCTGAAGCGCTACAATTGGCGTCATTAATATCTGCAAAAAATCCTAACGAACTTGAAAGGGGGAGCCGTTACCTAACCGAGCTTGTACATAATTTGGTTAGAGGCAGTGACCTCGAGGCTTTTGCATACGAATCCGCTTTACAGGATATAGCCCTCAATCTTATCAATCCTAAAATCTCAAGCAAATTAGAGGGTCACACACAGAAGAATGCAGCGAATATTTTTAACAATTTGCTGTTTTTCTTTCGATACGTTGAAAGTGAGTGCGGGGTTTATTTGGATTATAAAGCTGTAGAGCGGTATTCGGGCTGCATCTCACAAGATATATTTAGTGATATAAAAAGAAAGTATCAAGATTAATCAATTAAAAGTAATTACAATGAACGCTTACATAAGCTTAGAAGATTTTAAGCACTCCATACAACAACAGGCTGAATCGTTGGCCGAGTATCAATTGCCCGGTGAATATGATCCGAAATTTGATCTCAATAAAGCCTTAAGATTATATTACGGGGCATACCAGTTGAGCAGAACCGCGCCGACATCCGTTTTTATTAAGACGGTTAACCATGCCATTACTGATACGATAGCTTTTGAAGGTGAAGAAGCTGACGCCGATTTTGTAAGAACAAAAAACTTTATATCGGATCAAATTTATCACTTGACCTTTATCAGCAACTTTATCGCACTAGCAATGGAGGATTAATTAAATTTAAAACATCGATAATGGCACATAAGCAAATATTCAAAATGGAAGACAACTTGCCTTTTAACAGTACGATTTTCGGAAAGGCTTTCCAAAGCAAGAAAACAGATAGATCCGGGTTAATAGCCGAAGAAAAAGAGGCGGCATACGAGTTATTAAATTATTGCTTGAATAAAATCGATAAAGATAGATTCGCTACCTGGGCTTTTGACGTAATCCAAAGGCTGGCGTACAGGAAGAAAAGCGGTGATGCAGTATATTTTTTATCAAATCTGGCAAATCGACTTTCTAACTCCCGATCTCAGGACGAAATAATCAGATTTTTTAACGGCTACGATTATTTTGACAACAGCTTAAACTTAATCATTGAATCAATAACGCACGCATTTTATGAGTGGTGGAGGGGTACGAGTGATCCAATAGAAACCGATGAGTTTGACGATTATTTTGTTATGGTTCGGCATCTGATTGAGATGAATAAATTCTTTTGTGAATATTCCCTTGCTGGTTCAAGATTAGTACACTTGGAAAGTAAATAAATCATTTGATTTGAGGCCGGATGTTTCTACATCGGGCATTTTATAAACATACAAATTTTAAAAGCCGCATAATGAAAACTATCAACGAAGTAGCTGAATATTTAAGAATATCTGAAAAAACGCTTAGAAAAGAAATAAAGCGCGGGGCTATAGGAGTGATAATAATAAGAGGCTCTTATAGAATCAGCGAAAAGCAATTAGCGGACTATCTTAAAAAGCATACTATCAACGCAAGGTAAGGCTATTAACATAGTCTATTCACCGCAGTTTGGTGCCGTCAATTTTATAATGCTTCTCAATGGCTTCGCCTAATTGTTGGCCAATATCGAGCGAAAAACCTTTTCCTGAAGACACGATCCAGTTGCCGTTTTCAAAGTAAAGACAGGCTCGATTTGTACCGTTTATGAATACATGGTAATATGGCCGGGTCATTCCGCCAATTGTATAAAGTTCCGCGCGGTATGTCTTGTACTGCCAGGTAAAATTTGTGATCACCGGCTCCGACGAATAACCCTTCTTCATTTACTAAATATTTTAGTAAAAATAGGCTTTGCGTGTGTACGCTGTATTGATGTTAATAAATTTCTCGAACAATCTATCTTGAGAAAAATCAGTATATCCTGAAAATCCAATGAATAGACTTTTGGCCACCGATGCAACCAGTGGTTGTTATATTTGTAACTCCAAAATATATTTTTATGAGAATGATGATTATAATTGCCTTATTAGTTCCAGGTTCGATTTTCGCCCAAAAATTTCTAGTTGTTGAAGATGATTCCCGTATTAATGAAAGGATTGCTAATAGAATAATGACTTTAGGTTATTCGGTGGTAAAAGAAGGAGACAAAGCTGATTTTGTCGCTCAAATGATCTATGAAAAACGCAAGGGCTATATGTCCTTAAAAACCGGCTGGAAAAACAAAGACAATAAATATAACAAAGTTGGTTACGTTGCTTTTTTAAATATGAAGGGCGACACACTATCTGCTACCGAAGAGCAAGGAGGATATGCCAGGTATTATAATACCTATACTGCGTTGAGTGAACTTACTAATAAAATACTGCAGTCAGACTTCAATACTGCGCTGAAGGATGCATTAAAATCTTATACACCGAAAAAGGAAACACATCAAAATACCTCCAAAGCCGATGAGATAGCCAAATTAAAAAAGCTGCTTGATGAGGGTGCTTTAACAAAAGAAGAATTTGAAGCCGAGAAGAAAAAACTACTTGAAAAATAGTGATCGATGAGAGAAATACTTGTGTTTACGCTTCTTTCGTTTTGTTCAACCATTTATGCGCAGAACGAATGGAAAAGCAAAAAAGGATTTTCATTTTATCTTGGATATTCTACAGCCAAAGCGGCTCAGGGTGGAATTGGATACGTCCGAAATGGAAATAATTATTCGTTAGGTTACAGTTCTCAACGCGGAGGCCAAAATGGGAAAGAAGTTTCTAAAAGATTAGAAAATTATGGTAACACCATTACCGGCTCCGGAACTTATTTTGAAGGTGTAGACGGCACCTATGAAAGATTCTTATCTAGAAATTTGGCGATTGGAGCAATAGCTACCGTAGGGACTGAAAAGCATTTCGCAAACTACCGAGACGAACGATTTACCGACGATGGCTATCATTACATAAACTCTAAAAAAACATCGTTGGGTTTGGGAGGTCAAGCGGCATACTATCTAAAAGATCTAATTGGAATTTCAATAGGGTATCATAGCGTATACAAAGCTCGTAAATCATGACATAGAATTATTTTAGTAACAAGTACGTAAACACTATAAACAGCACAATAAATGCTATGGACGTACCTACAGCTGAACCTCCAAAGTTTTTGTCTTGATAAGTCTTTGGACTTGTTAATACAGCAATTAAAAGAAGGGAGATCCAGGACGTTATAACCGCAAGAATCGTTTTGATTGTGCCAATACGTGAATAGAAAAAATAGGGGACAGAAATTAGTATTGCCACAAAAACTACAATGAAAATCAGAGATTGGATGGCAATTATTACTTCTTTATTCCCCCCCTCCTTCTGCTTTTTAACATTATATCTAATATTTAGGTTAACGATCTTGCTGTAAGGTATCATGAGAATGTCGCCTGGTATCTCCTTCATTCCTTCAATTTTTGTAGAATACCGATAGCTATTAGTAAGAAAAATTGATTCTAGGTCGCCAGTTTTTGCTGAAATATTATGTTGAACTAAAAGTCCTGAATACAGTACTGGCCTATCTCCCCCAGAATCGACAAACACATCGGCCTCGGTAGAAATAACCTTTCCTTTATTAAACGCCTTAAAATCACGGGTGGAAAGTATATCTCCTTTAAAATAGTAGTTCCAGTGATTTGAAAAGCGAAGAACATTAAATTTAAGGTCCAGCTTTAAAAGTCTTACCAGATTATGGGATATAAGCCCCCCAAAAACAGCGACTAGAATAGAAATAACTATGTAAAAGCATAGATTTTTATAGTCGTCAATTGAGCCGGGTATCTCATTAGAAACAAACTGTCTGTAGAAAACCTTTACATTGCCAAAAGTGGCTTCAGTATCTACTTTAATAAATTTCCAAAAGATGAAATAAGTAACTAACTGAATGACAACTCCAGCAAATATGCAAGTAATAAACCGCTCTAAGAAAATTCCTGCTCCGAATTGTTTTGTAAATTCTCCTGTGAAATAAAAACGTTTGAAAACCAGACCCGGCACGTAGGTTAAAATTAAAGTCAATATACTAAGCAGCGTGATAGGAACCTCCATAAGACAATTTAGCTAACTAAAGTTAGCGAATTGCCATCAGAAAGCTTAATAGTAACCTCTTCTTTTTCCTTTTTTTCAAGTTGTTGGAGTGCCTCATAATATTCTTCCTTATCCTTAGGGTTGGAAAGAATCTTTTTTACCTCGTCGCTCATGATTTCGGAATGAGAAGAAAAGATATCCTGCCACGTATTGGAGGTAGCAGCTAAGATATTTTTTAATACTTCGAACATAGAAGGTTGACGGTTTTGACGTTTACCAATGCGTCTTTAAACTTAATCTGTTTATAAAAGAACGACTTTTTTATTAAAAAGTTGTGTTAACTCTCTTGAAAAAGCAAAAATCGGTCATTTTGTTGTACGCGGAATCGTAGAGCCTCGGAAACAAATGTAATGTACGACATTTAAAAATAAGAACCAATAGTATCCCCATAAAAGACAATTCGTTTTACATAGGCAGGTCGCAGTCCACACAATCCCACGCCTCGTATCTCTCCATCATCTATGCGCGGGCGCATATTAGTTATTTTTTATCCTGTCAACCGCCCTTTTTAAGGCCTTAATTAAATCTTGTGTCGGAATTGTGACGGAGAGAAAATAAAAAAGGCTCACAATTTCTTGTAAACCTTTCATTTTCACCGTGATCCGGATTGGATTCGAACCAATGACCTACTGCTTAGAAGGCAGTTGCTCTATCCAGCTGAGCTACCGGACCATCTCGAAAATCGCTTTCCGAGGCGCAAATATAGCTAATTTTTTATGAAGCTATTTTAAATATTCCTCCATTTCTTTCTGATAACCCTGCGCTTTGGCCCGCGCTGCCGCTGCAAAATCAACCCCCGCCGATGAAAAAATGATATCCCGGCTCACGTTGACCAACAGCCCACAGTCTTCATGCATGGCCTTTTGCGAGATCTCTTTCAAGCTGCCTCCCTGCGCACCCACACCGGGCACCAGCAAAAAATGACGCGGAATTATTTTTCGTATCGCCGTGAAAGAATCACTTTGCGTGGCGCCGACCACAAACATCAGGTTTTCATCAGTGCCCCATTGCGCAACAGTTTGCAGCACTTTTTCATACAGCAGCCCCGCCCCGCAAGCTTGCAGCTCAAAATCGGAAGCGCCTTTATTGGAAGTCAAACCCAATACTATGGCCCATTTGCCATCATATTTCAAAAAAGGCTGCACGCTGTCGCTGCCCATATAGGGCGCCACGGTCACCGAATCAAAAGGCAGGGTATCAAAAAACGCTTTCGCATACTGGTCTGAGGTGTTCCCGATATCGCCCCGCTTGGCGTCCGCAATTTTAAAATGGCTGTCGCTGATATACCGCACTGTCTTTTCCAGCGCCTCCCAACCGGCTACGCCCTGCGATTCGTAAAAAGCCGTGTTTATTTTATAGGCCACACACAAATCTTTTGTCGCGTCGATAATGGCTTTATTAAACTCAAAAACCGCATCAGGCTGTCCTTTCAGGTGGTCGGGCAATTTGGCTATATCCGTGTCTAACCCCACGCAGAGATAAGATTTTCTATCCTTAATAATTTGGATCAGTTCGGCTCTTGTCATTTCAAATAATTCAAAATTTATTATACTTTCAAATTCCTGGCCTGATGATCAGGCCGGCTCAACATTCCGGCAAACTTAAGGGAACATTTATTGCCAATCCGCCATCTGCCGTCTCTTTATATTTAAAATTCATATCCTGGGCCGTTTCCCACATGGTTTTAATAACATTGTCTAAAGAGACGCGCGCAAAATCGGGCGTGCTTTGCAGAGCCAGCTGACTGGCAGTAATGGCTTTAATGGCGCCCATGGTATTTCGTTCAATGCAGGGCACCTGCACCAGGCCGCCGATCGGATCGCAGGTCATTCCCAGGTGGTGCTCCATAGCAATTTCCGCTGCCATCAGCGCCTGTTTTTGTGTACCGCCCAATGCTTCTGTGAGCGCTGCTGCCGCCATCGACGAAGATACGCCAATCTCTGCCTGGCAGCCACCCATCGCCGCAGAAATGGTTGATTCCTTTTTAAAAATGCTCCCGATCTCCGAGGCCGTCATCAGGAAATGGATCGCTTTATCTTCCTCACTTATATCATTATTTTCTTGACAAAAAATGAGGTAATAATGCAGCACAGCAGGGATCACACCGGCAGAACCGTTGGTGGGCGCCGTTACCACGCGTCCAAACGAAGCGTTTTCTTCATTCACCGCCAGGGCAAAACAACTTACCCAATCCAGCGTATATTTAAAATGGTCGCCGCCGGTTTTGATCGCGGCCACCCATTCTTCATAAGAAGCATATACTGCGCCGCCCAGTAATTTTTTACTCAGCGCTGCCGCGCGCCGCCGCACATTCAGTCCGCCGGGCAAAATGCCGTTGGTATGGCAGCCGCGATACACGCATTCTTTCATCACCTGCCAAATCTTTAAGATGCCAGACCTGATTTCGTTCTCGCTCCGCCAGGCCTGTTCGTTTTCATAAACAATTTCATGAATGGAAAGGCCGGTTTTAATACTCCATTTCAACAGATCATCGGCATCGTTGGTAGGGAAAGAAAGACTTACCGATGCATCAGCCACCGTGTCTTCCCCTTCTTTTTTCACAAATCCGCCACCGATGGAATAATAGGTTTCAGCGATGGAGTCGCCGTTGCCAAAAGACGCCAAAAAGCTGAGCGCATTGGAGTGATAAGGCAGGGATTCTGTAACCAGAAATTCAATATCCCTGGAAGGAACAAAAGAAATGGCATGCGCCCCTCCTACCATCAATTTTTCTGTCTGCGCAATTTGATCGACGGTAGGCATAATCTGCGCAACATCGAAGGTGATAGGGTCGCATCCGGATAGGCCCAGCTGCACAGCGATATCGGTGCCGTGGCCGACGCCGGTTTTCGCTAATGAACCATAGAGTAAAATTTTTAGCTGTGTTAGCTCCGCGAGCCGGCCGCCGGCCTCGAGTTCCTGCACGAACCGTTCGGCGGCGCGCCAGGGTCCGAGCGTGTGCGAGCTCGAGGGCCCGACCCCAATTTTCAGCATATCAAACACTGATATAGGTTCGTACTTCATAGCAAATTTTATCGGACAAATTTACAATATGTACACTTAGCAAGCGGCAGGTATAAAAAAAGAGCCTAAGATGAATTCAGGCTCTGTATTAAGAGAAGTGATAATGTTATTAATTATTAACTTTCACCAGTTCCACGTAAAAGTAGAGTGGCTGGTTTTGAAACTGTGGATAATAAGGATGACAATCATAAGCCAGGGAAGAAGGAATAATCATTTTTATTTTTCCGCCTTCTTTTATTAAAGGAATAGCAATGGTCCAGCCTTGGATCACCCCAGAAAGGTTAAATTCAATTCCGGTGCTACTGGCATCAAATTGCTGACCATTTAGAAACCGTCCGGTGTACTTCGCCGTCACATTACTTGTCGCATTAGGCGCCGGACCTGTTCCTTCTTCCAGGATTTCGTAAAGAATGCCTGACTGGTGCCGTTGAAAAGCAATCGCGCTGTCGGTGGCAAACTTCTCCATTGCGGGGCGCTCTTCATCCACCGTTTTACTAACGCAAGGCTTGTAATCATCATCATTTTTCAAACAACTAACAATAGTAACCACCGCTACTATCAAAAGGGAGGGCAACAATTTCTTCATTGAATCGTAAAATAATTAATTATGGTTTTTTAACACCAGTCAATGTAATATCCAGAATCACCTGAGAATAAGCTGGTATCACAGTTCCGTTGGTTAAACTTTGCTGCTGACAACCATAAAATCCAAGGGAATTTGCTGATGAGGGATAAATCAGGCGAATACTTCCACCTTTTCGCGCGTTGGTAAGCAGGTAGTTGATATAGGACCCAGATTGAAAATCAGAAAACCTGATATAAGATCCATTATTATTTTGGTAAATGCTATCCGTACTTAAAGTTTTTAATTCGCTTCCCCTAAATGTACTTACAACCTGTTTGAAGGCGACCAGAGAGTCTGACGCAGCCATACTACTATCGGGATGACCCGGATTGGCGATACCAATATATGCGCCATAAGTAGAGCTATAGCTTAAATAACTGATACCCTGATCCATAATAAAAGAATCGATTACATGCTGATCCTGAGCTAATGTATTTGGTGTACATTGTACAACATCATCATCATTTTTCAGGCAGGCTGTTAAAACCAAAGCTGTAACCACGGCCATCACCGGCAACCAATAACGTCTTTTCATCTGTGTATTTATTTTTTATTTTTTACTTATTTGCGGAGGTAGAAAAATATCTTAACGATATAAAAATTTACCAATACGTAATTTGTTTATTTCCTATTGATTAATTCTTTGTACCGCGTTTCGTTGATATCCCACTTGTGGTAAGACGAAAACAATCCAGTAAACGCAACAATAATTATTCCAGCTATTATTAAAATTATAAAAAGCGAAGGATCCGTATTGGCCACCATCGTGGCACGTTTGTACCAACCACTCATAAAATTGAGCAAAATAGCGATCATCAACACCATCCCGGCCGGCAGGCCAACCAATATGCGGCGGAACAAACGTTTCTTCTTGGTGCGCTGCACTTCCCAGTATTTTATAAATGCTTCCTCCTCCTTCGTGTACATAAAACAAAATTACATGCTTTGCCGTATTTTGGTAATACACCAAAAAAATATATATTGCGAATTCATCATAATCAATTGTTTGTGAAACTAGCGCCTGTCCTGACTCAATATTTAACTACAAACAAAATATTAAGACTTCCTGGTTTGGGGGTTTTTCAAGCGAATAGCGCTTACGACCCCGATGTGGATTACAGTAAAAAGGGAGCTTCTGTCCTGAATATCACTTTTGAAAAAGAAAAAGTGACCGAATGGGATGAGGATCTCGTGGCCTTCGTATCGGAGCAGACCGGTAAAATGAAAATTCTCGCCAAGTCGGACCTTATTTCCCAGGTAGAAGAAGTCACTAGTTTCCTTAATACCGGAAAACCGTATTTTATCAGCGGCATTGGTACACTAACGCAGAAAGCTGACCGTTCACTCGAATTTCACCGCGAAAAATACCAGGCCGCCGAAAGAGAAAGCAAAGCGCCGCCTCCGATTACCGAGAAGAACACGGTACCACAAACTTATATTGATGAGACCAGAAAGAGCCGGAAATCCAGGCCGATAGCAGTGATTGCTATTTTATGTTTGCTCGCAATCGCTGTTACGATTTGGTTTTATATCAAAAGCGATGAAAACAGCACCGCCATTGAAGAGTCTACACCCGTAGCCGGCGAAGCTGCCAGCACAAAGCCTTCGTCGCCAACCGCCAATCAGCAGGCGGCTGCGTCTTCCCAACCCGATCAAATTAAATACATATTGGAAGTAACCCGGCAGCCCCGCGCATCGAGGCGATTCAACCAGCTGAAAGATATCAAGTGGCCGGTGGCCATGGAAACCAAAGATTCCGTGAATTATACAATTTATATGAAGCTACCTGCCGCCAATGCAGACACTACGCGCATCAAAGATTCGCTCAGCGTGCTTTCGGGCCGGAAGGTTTGGATCGAAAGATAAGTTTTACATACAACTGTTGCGCCAGGCCGCATCGTCAGAAAAACAAAAACTGATGAAAACCCGTATCTCCATTTTTGCTTTTTTATTGATCTTTTTATCCTGCGCTAGCGCCCGGACTCAAACCACCGCAGCCGCTCAAAAGAAAGTCGACGAACTAAGGCCCTTATTACATTTGAGCCCCGAACAGGCGAAACAGTTGGTGGCGATTGAAAGTGTTTATTTGGCTGATGTAGAAAAGTTGCAGCAGTCCGGTAAAAACAATGAGGAACAGGTTGCGGCTTTAAGATCCAGGAAATTAAAATCAGCGCAGAAAATTTTAAGCAGGGCCCAATACATCAAATTCCAGTCGATAGAACACCAATTAATAAAGAAGGTGCCCGTGCGCGCCGATTGATAAAAATAATTTTAAATAAAAAACGGACGAGTTTTAAACGTCCGTTTTTTTTGAATATATCGAAGAAAAGTTATCTGTTAACCCTTCGTGGATTCAGGCGCTTTTGCGGTTGATCGAGCTGCACCGACTCTTTTAAGATCGCATCCATAGGGCTAAAGATTTTTTGAAGTCCGTTAACGCTACGCGGCACTGTCTTCGTCTGCGACGCCGCGGGCGCTGGCAAGCCGGTGATCAAAGAAATGGCCTCAGCCAATAAATAATCATCTTTATCACCCAAAGGTTTCCACAAATCAGGCTGGTTCTCAATGCTGGTCACAGGCACATCGGGCACCAAATATCCCGGATTTTCGAAATCACCGCCAACACCATCTCCATATTTAGCCACAATGGGCTGCATCGCCCAATTATCCAGTTTTGATTTTTGCTGACTTGAAAGCTCGCCTTCGTCATAAACAGTTGCGGCTTTATCATTTTGATCATCGTAGGCATGTATGGTGATGGAAGCCGTAAACTTACCCCCCGTGTTACTGCCAATATGAACCACCTGCATATAGGGCCTTAAACAAAAAGTAAGTAATTCCGCCGCAGAGTATGAATCATCTGTTGCGATAATATACACCTTATTCAAATTCAAATTTGCGCCAAGCGGCGTAATACCGCCTACTACGCCCAAAGAATCCGTTCTGCTTCCTTCGGAAAATAACGAATTTAAAAAGCTGTTGTAGTGCAATTTCACGAACGGCTTGTTTGATTCTACGTGCGTCCGCGGGGCAATCAATGATGCAAGATAGTTGGCGGCTTCAATTCCTCCGCCGTGATTATATCTTAAATCGATCACCAGATCAGTAACGCCCTGGGCTTTAAAATCCAAAAAGCTATTATACAGTTGCGCATTGTAAGGAGCGATAAAATCCGAATAAAAAAGATAACCTATTTTCTTCCCCGCAAATTCGGGGCGGTCTCGATAAACAGTATCGATCAATACAGGGTTCGTCTGAATTGTTACCGGGGTAAGGGTTACTGTCCGGCTGGACGACGTTTGCAAATTTCCCACCCCTACCGAGATTGTATTTCCGCCAAAGAGTTGGGTATAGTTGGAGGTAGTCAAAGGTCCTCCCCCAATCTGGAAAATGATCTCTCCTCTTTTGACGCCCGCGTTCGCCGCTGGCGTATTAGGAAAAACATATTTCACGTAGGCTTCTACATCGTTTGTTCCTGTTACACGGTAAAGTGCCAGGCTCCACCCAAAATCTTTTGGCGTACCGGAAAAGTCAGCTAAAAGCGCATCCACGTCATCGGTAATCCACGACCATTCATTTTCTGTGTCCAAAGGGTTTAGCAGGCTATAAAAATAATCTTCAGGAGCATTCTCATTGGCCTGAGTCGGCGTTTTGCTTTTCATCCCGTCTGCCCACAGATAATATGTTGACATACCGTCATAGACAAATTGCGAAACGACCGGCTCGTTTTCAACAATATCTTCATCGTCAGGATCGCAAGACGTGGAAAAAAGGGAAACGGAAATAAGCAGCAGTGTAAATATTTTGTTCATAGATAAAAAATAGGTAACGAATATAAACTGTTATCAAAGATAAACAATGATATATTAGTTTTGAATAATCTTTTGATGGTTATATTAAATTAATTTATTTTTCGCCCGATTTTTAATCATTGCTTATGTCTAAAAAAGAATTACGAAAAGAGTTAGCCTTAGAATACCACGCCAAAGGGCGGCCGGGCAAAATTGAAGTGATCCCAACCAAAGAAGCCAAAACCCAACGAGACCTTTCCCTGGCCTATTCGCCCGGAGTTGCGGTCCCCTGCCTTGAGATCGCCGACAATGTCGAAAACGTTTATAAATACACTGCCAAAGGCAACCTGGTGGCTGTTATCAGCAATGGAACCGCCGTGTTGGGGCTCGGCGATATTGGCCCCGAAGCGGGAAAACCAGTGATGGAAGGAAAAGGCGTTCTGTTTAAAATATTTGCTGATATCGATGTGTTTGATATCGAAATCAATGAAAAAGATCCTGTAAAATTTGTCGAAATCGTTCAGGCGCTCGAGCCCACTTTTGGCGGCATCAACCTGGAAGATATTAAGGCCCCCGGCTGTTTTTATATTGAAAGGGAATTAAAAAAGCGGCTGAATATTCCCGTGATGCACGACGACCAGCATGGCACCGCCATTATCAGTGCGGCCGCTTTGCTCAACGCGCTCGAACTTCAAAAAAAGAAAATCGAAAAAGCCAAATTTGTTGTCAACGGCGCCGGCGCGGCAGCTATGGCCTGCGTATTGCTTTACCAGCAAATGGGCGCCAAACCCGAAAACTTCATCATGTTTGACAGCAAAGGCGCGCTCCACAAAGGGCGCACCGGGCTTGATGACATCAAAGCTCCTTTTGCAATTGCCGAAAAAGACATTTCGCTCGAAGATGCTTTGAAAGGCGCCGACGTTTTCATTGGGCTTAGCGCTGCGAATGTGTTGAATGGCGCCATGGTGAAAAGCATGGCCAAAAACCCTATCGTTTTTGCAATGGCCAACCCTGATCCTGAAATATCGTGGGAAGAAGCCACCGCCTCGCGAAAAGACGTGATTATGGCTACCGGCCGCAGCGATTATCCCAACCAGGTAAATAATGTGTTGGGCTTTCCGTATATATTCAGAGGCGCGCTCGATGTAAGGGCTACGCAGATCAATACCGCGATGCAATTGGCGGCCGTAAAAGCGCTGGCCGAATTAACCAAAACGCCGGTACCGGATATCGTGAACCTGGCTTATAACCAGCAAAATATGCATTTCGGGGCAGAATACATTATTCCAAAACCCGTTGATCCCCGCTTGTTGGCAACTGTAGCGCCGGCGGTGGCGCGGGCCGCGATGGAAACGGGTGTAGCGCGCAAGCCTATCGAAAATTGGGATTTATACGAACAGGAACTGAACAAGAGATTAGGTTTAGATAATCATGTCTTGCGTGTTTTGGGCAATAAAGCGCGAAGCGCACCCAAACGAATTGTTTTTGCCGAAGGTGATCATGTTAATATTCTAAAAGCCGCGCAGATTGTCGCAGAGGAAGGAATCGGCTTCCCGACGCTTTTGGGCAACCGCGAAAAAATTCAGTCGATTGCTGATACGCATAAAATTGATTTGAGCGATATAGAAATCATTGACCCGCGCAGTAGCGAAGCAAAAGAAAAAAGAGATAAATACACCGAACTATTTTATAAGAAGCGCGCCAGAAAGGGATATATTTTTGAAGAAGCACAAAAACTAATCGCCGAACGCAATCATTTCGGATGCATGATGGTAGCCACTGACGACGCGGACTGTATGATTTCAGGTTTGACCAAAAAGTATTCCGATGCGATCAGGCCGGCGCTACAAATTATCGGCACCGAAGAAGGTGTGAAGAAAGTGGCGGGCATGTACCTGGTGATGACGCCAAAAGGCCCGTTATTTTTGGCCGATACCACGGTCAACATCAACCCAACGGCAGAAGAATTAGCAGAAATTGTTTTAATGACAGCGAAAGAAGTGGCTGCCTTTAATATCACACCGCGAATTGCCATGATTAGCTATTCCAATTTTGGCAGCAGCCGCACACCGGAAGCCAAACTGGTAGCTGAAGCGCGCCAACTCGTGAAACAAAAAGACCCGTCACTGATCGTGGATGGGGAAATGCAGGCAAATGTGGCGCTGAACAACACGCTCCTTAAAGAAATGTATCCCTTCAGCGAGCTGGTAGATAAAGAAGTGAACACGCTGATATTTCCGAATTTAGCATCAGGAAACATTACTTACAACATCTTAAAGGAAATTGGTTCAAACGACGTTATAGGCCCCATTCTGCTGGGACTAAAAAAACCGGTACATTTGTTGCAATTGGGGAGTACGGTAAATAACATTGTGAATATGGCTTTGATTGCTGTTACGGATGCCCAAATGAAATCGGCTGCCCGGGAACAGAAGAGAAAGCCTGCTGCAAAAAAATAAAACACTCTTTCCAACTAAAATAACTTCATTCTTGAAAATACTTAGAGAATTCGGGCAGTATATCAAAATGTTCAATGGCATGTTTCGAATGCCGGAGAACAAATCTATGTACTGGAAGCAATTTATGCTTCAATGCAACGATATCGGCGTCGGCTCGCTGGGGATCGTCGGTATTATTTCCTTTTTTATCGGCGCCGTTTCAACCGTGCAAACCGCTTACCAATTAGTGTCTCCCATCATTCCAAAAACGACAATCGCGCAAATCGTAAGAGATACTGTGATCCTGGAGTTCGCGCCAACGCTTACCTGCATAGTGCTGGCCGGCGTGGTGGGCAGTAAGATCGCGAGTGAGTTGGGCAACATGCGGGTGAGCGAGCAGATCGATGCACTGGAAATTATGGGCATCAACACGAAAGCCTATTTGATCCTTCCTAAAATTTTGGCGGGCGTGCTTACCATTCCGCTGCTGATTGTTTTGGCGATGGCCTTAGGCATTTTGGGTGGCCGTTTGGCGGGATCTGCTGCCGGCATTATCGACCCTTCCATTTATGACAACGGTTTGTTGATGGACTTTAACGGCTACAACGTGTTCTTTGCACTTACAAAAAGTTTTGTTTTTGCATTTATCAGCACGAGTGTGCCGGCATTTTACGGATATCATGTAAAGGGAGGAGCGCTGGAAATCGGGCATGCGAGCACGCGTGCCGTGGTGGTTTCCTGTGTGTTGCTTTTATTAGCAGACTATGTGCTTTCAGCATTGCTGTTGTAAAAGCGGACCCAAAAGAAAATACCAAGGTCGATTATTGATATTAACATCTAAATACTTCAAACGAAGTACCCATGATCGAAATAAAAAATCTTAAGAAAAGTTTTGGAGAAAAGGTTGTGCTAAAGCAGATCAACGCCGTGATGGAGCCTGGCAAATGCAACCTTATTATCGGTTCTAGCGGAAGCGGCAAAACCGTTTTCATGAAATGTATCGTGGGCCTGATGCAACCAACCGAAGGAGAAATCATTTATAATGATGTGAACTACCTGACCATGTCGCTGGAGGAAAAAAAAGCGATCCGCAAAAAGATCGGTATGCTTTTCCAGGGCTCGGCGTTGTTCGACAGCCAAACGGTGGAACAGAACGTTATCTTTCCTTTAGATATGTTCACCAATGACAAATACAATGTCAAAAGAGACCGGGTGAAGGAAGTGCTCGACCGCGTGAATTTAAAAGAAGATGCCTACAAAAAATTCCCCTCTGAAATAAGCGGCGGTATGCAGAAACGTGTGGCGCTGGCGCGGGCTATAGTGCTAAACCCCAAATATCTGTTTTGTGATGAGCCCAATTCCGGCCTGGATCCTCAAACGTCGATCGTGATTGATAAATTGATTAAAGAAATCACCGAAGAATACGCCACGACGACCATCATGAACACGCATGATATGAACAGCGTAATGGAGATTGGCGATCATATCGTTTATATGCACCATGGAGAAAAAGAATGGGAAGGCACGAATAAGGAAATCATTTTTAGCAATAATGAAAAACTGAACGAGTTTATTTTTGCTTCCGAGTTTTTGCAGGATGCGAAAAACATGCGGACCATCCAGGAAACCGGCGAAATCCCTAAAGATGTGCATGAAGATGTTCGAGATGCGCTCGAAGATAAATTCAATACCGATATGGATGGCGATGGTGTTATCGGCTCAAACCAATAACCTAAGAATTTCGCTATTCGCCTGTCATGCTTTACTTTTTATCGCCCCAACCTACAAAAAATATTCAAATAGCATGCTGGTTTCCTTACTTTTGTAACCAATCAGAAAAAACTATAAAATGGCAGTATTAGTAAATAAAGATTCTAAAGTTTTAGTACAGGGCTTTACAGGTACAGAAGGCACTTTCCATGCATCTCAAATGATCGAATACGGAACAAATGTTGTTGGCGGTGTAACACCTAACAAAGGAGGCACCATCCATCTGGACAGGCCGGTATTTAACACAGTTGCTGATTGCGTTAAACAAACCAACGCCAATGTCAGTATCATTTTCGTGCCGCCGGCATTTGCAGCAGATGCAGTAATGGAAGCGGCTGACGCCGGAATTGAACTGGTGGTTTGTATCACAGAAGGTATTCCCGTGCAGGATATGGTGAGAGTAAAAAATTATTTGCAAGGCACGAAAACAAGGCTTATTGGGCCAAACTGCCCGGGTGTGATAACTGCAGGAGCCTGCAAAGTAGGTATCATGCCAGGTTTTGTTTTTAAAGAAGGCCGGATCGGTATTGTTAGTAAATCCGGAACGCTGACTTACGAAGCAGCTGACCAGGTGGCAAAAGCCGGCTTGGGCATCAGCACTGCGATTGGCATTGGAGGCGACCCCATCATCGGAACGCCCACCAAGGAAGCCGTTGAGCTCTTAATGAATGACCCCGAAACCGACGCCATCGTAATGATCGGTGAAATCGGCGGTGGTATGGAAGCTGAGGCTGCCAACTGGATCAAATCTACCGGCAACAAAAAACCTGTAGTCGGGTTTATCGCTGGCCAGACAGCGCCTCCCGGCCGGCGCATGGGGCATGCCGGAGCCATTGTGGGCGGCGCCGACGACACGGCTGAAGCGAAAATGAAAATCATGAGCGAATGTGGCATTCACGTAGTGAGCAGCCCTGCCGACATTGGTAAAACCATGGCAGAAGTGCTGAAAAAATAAAACACAGACTTTCAAATTATATACAAAATCCTCCGGCAAAAAACGCCGGGGGATTTTTGTTATAAAGCTATCTTAGAATAAAGCTGTTAAGCTGGCCCTGCCGGTATGGATGGTTCTGGTGTCGCCCGGCTTTCGTCCATCATACTGAAAATTCAACTCCAGGTTGTTGAACAGGCGTTTGGTTAATTGCACATTCCACAGCAGATTGGTGCCCGGCAACAAACCGTCGAGCATCACATAGCCAATGGTTGTTTGCGAAGCGTTCGAGACGGTTCTGAAGTTGAGCCCGTTATAAGTAAACTTCGCAGTTACCGATGCACTTTGAAGGATATTGTATTTGGTCTCCGCCGTCAACGCATTTGAAACAGAACGATCGCCGCCAAACACAGGCGCATTGTTTTTTACTTCATATTTATAGCCGGTGGTCACCCGGAAAGCCGTTCCCCGAACCAAAGAAATCAACCCTTCAATGTTGTTTTTTCGAATGCGGTAGTTACGGTTATCAAACTGGATATCGTCGGTCAAAAGGCTGGTGGAACCCGTTGCTGTATTGATGTTTAATGTAAAAGCACTTGATAAAAAATGCCGGTATTTAACAGACCAATCTTCCACCTCGCGTGTCTCATAACCATATGTGAGAAAAGCCTTTCCGTTGTTGCGCAAATTGCTGATGTCGACGCCCCATTTGTTGCTTTGCCTGTTGAAAGAAAGCGTATTGACCCAAACCGTGTTGAGAGTAATCAGGTTGGTATCAGCAAGTCCATATTCAAAGGGGTTGAATTCAAACAGGCCTTTCGCCAAAGATTTCTTTGAAATTTGCAAAGAACTCATCAGCATGAACTTCGAAAAAAATCGTTTAGCGCCTGTGCTATTTTTTTCCTTCCAAAGTTGTGCGGGCGTTAGATTCAGACTATAATTCAGTGTTGTGTAATTGGCTTTTATATATTCATTGGTCGGCGTAAAAACCCTGATAAACCGCGCCTGGTCGATAAATGCTGCAAGCTCAAATTCATTCAATTGCTGAACGCCGTCTTCGTTGTAATCAATCCAGGTATATTGCCCCGTTCCGGCAGGTACTTCAAGGTAAGCGTACTCCCTTTTTTGCTCCTGCCCCGATCCTACCTCATACAAAATGTTGCCATTCAGGAATCCATTCCATTCGTTCATCTGGTATTCGGCACGCGTTAAAATCGTATTGTCCTCCTGTTGGTTGCTCACCTCATTGTTATACACTTTCAATTTTCTGAAAGTGGTATTCAGGTAAAACTGGCGATTGGCATTGGATAATAATTCTGCCTGGAGGTTTAAATTGTAACTGCGATCGCCGCGCAGCAACTGCTTTCCTACCGGATACTTATCGCTTCGCGTGTAAAAATTAATACCATATCTATTCTGCTTTTCAGGGTCGGACTTCAGGTAAGCCGTATATGTATCAAATGAAAAAGAAGTAAAATTTAATGAGTCGCTTGTCTTATCAGCGCTCCGGTTTTCCTCTAAAGTGTACCGCCCTCCGATGACCCAATTTTGAAGCCAGGACATTTTTTTGCTGATATCTATTATCGGCCTGAAAAAATAGCCCTTATACGATTGCGTTTCATATTGCGTTAACACCAGCTCATTGTTGAAATTCCAGTTTTTCCAGGCGGTGAGTTGGCTTAGCGCATTTTGAAACCCGCGATAATTATCGCTTCGACGGTAGTTGGTAAACAAATACTGCAATCTGTTTCCGTTGTCGGCTTTTAAGCCAACCGCGGCCTTAATAATATTTTCATCTGCACGTTGCGGCACCAATGGCAGGCCCCAGTCTCTCGAAAACTCCACATTGCGCAAGCGTTCCAAAGGCTGAAATCTTCGCTGCACATACTCGTAATCCAGCGAACTCACCAGGCTGAGATTATTTTTCTTTCTCAATAACCGTGTGTTGGCCAGATTGACTTTTGCCGCATACCCCTTGTCATCCTCATCGTTGCGCGGCGATAAGGTGTTCACATCATAACTACTGCTGGCAAATTCGGTTTTTAAAACCGTATTGGGTGTTATTTGATAATCCGCCCCAAGCGTCAACACCTGCTGCTTTCGCGGCGCCACCAGCAATACCACCGGATCAAAATTGCCCTGCCGGGCACCGTTGACCGGCGCCACATACACGAACACTTTTCCGTTGGCATTACCATTGTCTGCAATATAATCACCTCTGCCAAAACCCACTTCTGTAAAAGCCAGATTGTATTTTGCCGTTTCGGGATCAACAGAATACCTGTAAAAAGAATCCACCACATTGTCGAGCGTATCGTATACCCGCTCGTACAAGATCTTTCCGTTGGTAAGCGTATCCAAAACCGCCGACGGATAATAAGCATTTTGCGTACTATCACCGATATCAAATAAAAACTGCTTCTGCCGCGCATCCAGCACCTGGTGAATAGAAGAATTTTTTGAATCGCTGTTACTAAAATATCCTACCCGTAATTTCAACTTTTTATTAAAATCAACTTCCTGTTTCGCGTAAATATTTGTATTCAGAAAATTCCTGTCGGCATATTCAAACTCTACCTGTATGCGGCTATCTTTAGTAATCATTCTTTTGGGCGTGAAGCTGATTTCGGCTGTATTGTAATTGATCACATAGTCCTGGTCTTCGCCGCGTTGCAATAAAACGCCGTCAATAAACACCCTTTCTGTATTAGCCAAGATGATAAAGAAAGTTTCATCATTGGCGCCGGATAAGCGGTAGGGCCCCTGGTTGCCTTCTAGCCCCTGAAATACGTTTCTTGTAAATTTCCCTTTAGCAATCGACCCGCTGACAAGGGTTTTGGATTGTATATTTTTTGATACCTGATGAGCAGTTTGAAAAGAAATACCTTGCAGCCTTTTATAGAAATTCAGAAAATAATGATCTGTTTCCCGAAGGTCCATATCGCCAATATTTAACTGCCAGTTTTTCTTCTTAAACCGGATATATACTTCATCAAATTCGTTGAGTTGTTGCGTATTCCCATCAGGCTGAATCGGGACATTATTATCGGTAATGGCGGCTTGCAACTCTATACTATCGGCCAACATGCCACTCAGTTGAATATTCAGATTAGAGTTTACCACGACGTCCTGGTTGTTTCCAAAACCGATTTGGCGGCCAAAGCTGCCCTGCGCATTGATCTTACCGAAATCAAACAACTCGCGGCGGTTCGTGGCCACCACCGGTGCGCGAACGGGAGCTGTCGAATAACGAAGCAGGCTGTCAAAACTCATCCGCTGCACAGCGGCATTCATTTTAAAAGGGAAAACCCGGTAAGTGATCAGCACCGCTGAGTTGGTTGGCGGCATGATCCAATAAAGGGCCGCATCAACATAATCGATGCGATAGCGCGAACTGTCGATAGCAGCGATCGCAAGGCTGCCGGGAATAATACTCAGGCTATCAAGCGATGTCTTTTGGTTCGGTAGCACAGACACCCATTTCTGCCTCAGGTTAGAATTGCTGCGTTCCTGCGCGTCAGACCTTAAAACCCATAGCAAACCAAGAGCAGCTAATAGTATGGTACGGAGCATATACAATATCCGACAATTGTTCTTCGCAAAAATCGGGCATTACCTCGATATAAACCATATGAGGCAAGGCCCGATTGTAAAAGCGCTATAACTATTTTACCATCAAATCAACAAAATCGTGCACTTTCATTTGAACCAGCGTTTGATAATCTAATCCTGTTTTCAGAATGCGCTCCTGTTGAGCACCGTCAAAAATACGGGCGGTATTGATCTTAAACTTTTCAATCAGCTTGGGAATACCCTCTTCACGGCGGCGTTTATGCCCGATGGGATATTCTACAACCACTTCGTCCAGGGTGGTTCCGTCGTTTAGCTCGACCATCAACGCATTCGCTATCGATCTTTTCTCGGGGTCGTGATAATCGGCCGTAAAGCGTGCGTCTTCGACACAAAAAATCTTGCTGCGCAGTTCATCAATACGAGGATCAGCGGCTATATCATCTTCATAATCGGCCGCTGTAAGTCTTCCAAATAAAAATGGCACAGCTACCATATATTGAATGCAATGATCGCGATCGGCGGGGTTATTCAGCGGGCCGCTTTTGTCAATAATCCGGATAGCAGCCTCGTGGGTTCTTATAATAATTCGTTTGATATCATCAGTGCTGCGCCCGGCCTCTTTCATTTGCCCGTGGAGAATCATGGCCGCCTCGACCGCCGTTTGAGAATGAAACTCCGCAGGAAAAGATATTTTAAAAAGGATATGCTCCATCACGTAAGTGCCGTATGCTCGTTGAAAAGAAAACGGATTGCCTTTAAATGAAACATCGTAAAAACCCCATGTTTTCGCGGTAAGTACGGATGGATACCCCATTTCACCGGTTTGCGCAATCAGCGCCAGGCGAACCGCCCTCGAAGTGGCATCGCCGGCAGCCCAGGATTTGCGGCTACCTGTGTTGGGAGCGTGGCGATAAGTTCGCAAAGCCTGCCCATCGACAAAAGCCAATGACACTGCATTAATAAGCTGTTCGCGATTCAACCCCAGTAACTTACCGACAACCGCCGTAGAAGCCACTTTCACCAATATGACATGATCTAAGCCCACGCGATTGAAAGAGTTCTCGAGCGCCAGCACGCCTTGAATTTCATGCGCCAAAATCATGGCTTCCAGCACCTGCAACATAGTGAGCGGCGCACGCCCTTCCGCAAGTCCGGAGCGCGACAACCAATCGGCAGTAGCAAGAATGCCGCCCAGGTTGTCGGAAGGGTGTCCCCATTCAGCTGCCAGCCAGGTGTCGTTGAAGTCCAGCCACCTGATAATTGCGCCGATATTAAAAGCCGCCTGAACAGGATCCAACTGGAAGTTTGTGCCGGGCACTTTGGCGCCGTTGGGAACAACCGTTCCCGCTACGATGGGGCCCAGCAATTTGGTGCATGCCGGATACGTGAGCGCTTCAAACCCGCAACCCAATGTGTCGAGCAGGCAATAATGCGCCGTTGTCAAGGCTAATTCACTTTCTATTTTATAGGTTAAAACATAGTCTGCGATATCGGCCAAAACCTTGTCTGGTTGCGGCCTTTCGTTTGAAATATGAGAAGACATGAGTAGTTTAAAATATTTATGTTGTGATAATTTAAAAGACTAAAGGGGAAATGATTGGGTTAATAGTTTATAGTCAATAGTTAATGGTGAATAGTCAATAGTCAATTGTGAATGGCGAATGGGCGGCATCGCATAATCTATTGCCTGTGCGCTATCGCTACAAATTTCAGGTTTTCAGGCCCGGTGTAGTTTGCGCTTGGGCGAATGATCTTGCCATCCTGCCTTTGCTCGATAATATGAGCGCTCCACCCTGTCACGCGCGAAACAACAAACAAAGGGGTAAACATAGCGGTCGGTATGCCCATCAGATGATACGCCACCGCAGAAAACCAGTCAAGATTAGGAAACATTTTTTTCTCCTCCCACATCACTTTTTCAAGCCGTTCGGCGATCGAAAAAAGCCGCATGTCTCCCGCTTCTTCAGAGAGCGTCTGCGCCACTTGCTTGATAATATTATTTCTTGGATCTGCAATGGTATACACAGGGTGGCCAAATCCGATAATGACTTCCTTTCTTTCCAACCGGGCTTTAATATCTGCTTCGGCAAGATCGGCATTTGCATAACGGCTTTGAATATCGAAAGCTACTTCGTTGGCGCCGCCGTGTTTCGGTCCCCGCAGCGCTCCGATAGCGCCGGTTACGGCCGCATAAAGGTCAGCCCCTGTGCCCGCGATGACACGGCTGGTAAACGTCGAGGCATTAAACTCGTGTTCGGCATAGAGATTGAGCGAAACCTGCATCGCCTGCACCCAGCTTTCGGACGGTGTGGCGCCATGCAACAGATGAAGAAAATGCCCGCCGGTGGTAGTGTCGTCTGTTTCCACCTCAATTTCTTTACCGCTATGCGAATAATGATACCAAAACAATAATGCAGACGAAAAAGAAGCCAGCAGTTTATCGGCGATATCCCGAGCACCGGCAACCGCATAGTCTTCTTTCTCTGGAAGTACCGTACCCAGCACAGAGGCATAAGTGCGCAAAACATCCATGGGATGAGCAGCCGCCGGTAGTTGCTTTAAAACATTCCGGGCAACTTCGGGCAGGCCGCGCAACGATTTTAATTTTTTCTGGTAGGCTTTCAGTTCAACCGCGGTTGGTAACTTTTCGTGAATCAGCAAATAAGCGACTTCCTCGAAGGCGGCATGCTGCGCCAGGTCGTTGATGTCGTAGCCGCGGTAATGCAAATCGTTACCGGTTTTACCCACAGTACAAAGGGCTGTATTGCCGGCGGCAACGCCGGAAAGCGCCACGCTTTTTTTTGGTTTAAATGTCACAGGTTGGTCTGCATTCATATTGATTATGATTTAAACAGTTCATCAATCTTTTTTTCGTAGGCAAAGTAGTTGATACTTTCATACAACTCCTGCCGGGTCTGCATCGTGTCCAATACATTCTTTTGTGTTCCGTCTTTTCGAATGTGATGATACACATTTTGTGCAGCTTTATTGGCTGCCCTGAAAGCCGAAAGCGGGTAGAGCGCCAGCCCCACGCCCGCATCGCGCAGGTCGTCGATCGTGTACATCGGTATCATCCCAAATTCGGTAATATTCGCCAAAACCGGTATGCCTGTGGCGTCCACAAATTGTTGGTAAATGGAAAGTTCAGCAACCGCTTCGGCAAAAATAAAGTCGGCCCCCGCTTCTTTATAAGCAACGGCGCGTTCTAAAGTTTTTTCAATACCCTCATTAGCAAAAGCGTCAGTTCGGGCGCCGATGACAAAATTATCGTCGAAACGGGCATCTACAGCGGCTTTGAGCCGATCGACCATTTCTTCTTTCGAAACAATTTCTTTCCCCGGCCGATGGCCGCAACGCTTGGCGCCAACCTGGTCTTCGATATGCAGCGCCGCAGCGCCCGCCTTGATCAACGACTTTACCGTACGTTCAATGTTAAATGCTGAAGCGCCAAACCCGGTATCTACATCCACCAGCAGGGGCGTGTCAGTTACATTAGTAATGCGATTGATATCAACCAGCACATCGTCTAACCCGGTAATTCCCAAATCGGGAACGCCCAGTGATCCGGCAGCGACACCGCCACCTGAGAGATAGATGGCTTTAAATCCGGCCTGCGTGGCAAGCAAGGCATGATTAGCGTTGATGGCGCCTACAATCTGTAAAGGCTTTTCCGTTTCCATAGCTTGTCGGAAACGAAGCCCCGGAGATGGCATTTGTGTTTGCATATCAGCAAATGTAACTAATTGCGGCATATGCCCGCTGTCTCACATACCGATGTGGAGCGATCAGGCATCGCAGGGATGCAACTGCAATAAGCGCGCATAAAAAAGCTACGATGCCTCTCGCACCGTAGCCAGAACTTTTATTGTCGAAAAATTAAAACTCCACCGTTACAGTCGCTGCTTTGAAGATATCAATCACATCTTCGGCGGGTTTATATTCCGAATAATGGGAAATAGTACCCGAGCCTGCCATATCAGGCGCAGCAACAGCGTTTGAAAAGGGAGAAAGCTGCACCGTAGCAAATTCGCCCGTGGTGGTGGGATAGGTTACAACGGTCCGTTGAAGCGTATAAAATACCGTGGTGTCGCGCGGCTTACCGCTTTCATTTTGAAAATTGATCTGCTTCACTCCATCCACCGTTGTAATATTCCGATAGATTCTGTTAGACAGCGATGAAATATATTTCTCGCCATAAATCGTACCCACAGCTTCAACCCCGTTGGAAACGTCGCCTTTCTCATCCAACCCCACCACGCGAACAAAGGCTGTCGCTTCAGGCACATTGGGAATATCGACGGAAACATAATTACCATAATCAGCGTCAGATAGATTGATCGTAGTATCTTTAACAAGCGCACTCAAGGAAGTGTTGTAAAAAACCTTCACCTGTTTCACACGGCGATCGGGGCTGGCCTTAAACCTGATCCTTGCCTTATTATATCCCGCTAAGATCTGCAGAGAATCGACCTGACCGGGCTTCGCATTTTCAGCCTTATTTAAATATCCAGCAGAATAATAATCGGCCGGCTTTTTACATTTTGTCAGGCCCAACATCGTCAACGCCAGCCCGATGATCATCAAAATATTTTTATTCATATCATTAAGTTTTAAAGTTGTCCGTATAAGTATAATTCGTAGATGAAGAATGTTGGATTGCCTTCAAAAACGCCGCTCCATCCTGCATTTACTTTAAACCTGATGTACCTGAATTTTTCAAATGCAACAGGATCGGAAAACTCATAAGTTTCACCGTTATCTCGTATATAATCCCTCTCGGTAGTGGTAGCCGGTACGCCGAAAGCAAAACCACTGGGGCGAACACTTTCAAAATGATCCAGCCGCGTCCAGGTGCTATCCCAGGCGCCTGAAGGATTGGGTTGATTGCTGCCATAAACTTCGAAATCGAAAATATGGGCGGGGCCATACACGTCGTTAATATTACTATACCGGGTGGCCCAAATGAGCATGCGGCTCAGCAGAACCGGCACACCCAGATCTAAGGTAAATGCCGATGAATTGGCATCCACAGGGGTGACGCCTGAATTGGTAGACAGGTAGCCCCGGTTCGTGTTACCATCCCAAATCCCTCTGTAGTCAAAGCCACCGCCGCGGTTGCCTACATCACCGGGGAGCGAGATCTTTTCCCAACGGTCTCTGGGTATCGCCACTTCCTCTATGGGTGTGAGATTCATTACCAAAGTATCTGACGAATGGTCCCATCTGTCTTCAATAAAAACGCCAAAATCGGTGGGAACAGCCTGCTGCCCTCTGATGCGGATCGTTCCTGTTTCAAAATTGGTGTAGGCTGCTTCAACAGGATTCCAGGCGCCGGAAGCATCTTTCTTTATTACCCTGATTACCAGGTCGGCCTTGGTTTCGTTCACATAGGTCAGGTTCAATCCGCCGAATGTGGTCACGATGCTGCCGCTTTCCATCTTGTCTAATACCAACTGATGAGGCGGCCTCAAAACATCCACTTTTATGGTTGTCGGCTCCGACTCTACTTCACCCACGCTCACAGAGCGCAATTCGATGTCGTAAGACCCTTCCTTGCCAAAGCCGTCCACGATGATTTCATTTTTATAAATAGAAGATTTAGCTTTTCGCTCGATACCATTGTCGAGCTTGTAGGTTGCTTTTACATATCTCAAATCCTCCGAAAGCGGCAGGGTATATTTTATTACCGCGCCCCCCGAAATGGGCGTCACCTGCACATTAGAAACCGGCCCGGGCTTCTCTCCCACTTTGTTGATCTCTATGCCTATATCTTCTTTACATCTCAATCCGCCCACTACCAGAAAAGCCAGCAGCAGTACCATTGAAAGATGGTTGAAGAAAAAATTCTTTTTCATTGTTGAATATTTTTATTAAAGAATACTTTGTATAATCTTATTTCATTAAAGCCTGGTTTACAACTTCCCTACCAGCCCAGATTTTGTTTCAGTTTTGGATTTCTTCTCATTTCATCCAGGCTGATGGGCCAGAAATAGTCTTTTGTGGTAAACGTGCGGCTAAACAAGGCATTGGGCCTGTAAAAGGCAGCGCTTAATCTTTGCTTTACATCCCATCCCAGAATAAGTGTATTCAGTTCAAACACTGCATCTTTCCACCTGCGCAGATCCCAAAATCTTTTACCCTCAAATGCGAGTTCGATCGTTCTTTCACGCTTGATTATTTCCCTCAAACCGTCCTTACTGGCGGGTTTGTTGGGTTGCGAAGAATATTGCTGCCAGGAACTTACTACGCCCCCCAGCCCGGAGCGGGCGCGAACGCTGTCGATGCTTTGGTAAACTTCCGGCGAAGGCCCCTGGAACTCGTTTACGGCCTCGGCGTAAAGCAAATACAGATCGGCAAGGCGGATGATGGGAATAGCGTAAGGCCGAGCAGAGTAGGCATTACTTCCTCCGTAAGAGTTTTGAGCGTTCACATATTTCTTCACCATGTATCCCGTGATCTGATTATTTACAACGTTGAAACTTTTAATATTACCCCTGCCGGTATAATTCGTATTCAGTGCATCTTCATCGCTCAATTCCGACATCATAAAATAGCGGCCTCCATCAAAAGATAATGTGCCATAAAAACGCGGCTCCCTGTCTAAATGAAAATGGATCGTGTTATAGTTAGCCTGCAAATCAAACTGATATGCATCCGTGGAGGGAACAGTTACCAGCTCGTATCTATTCTGATAAGGATAGGTAATATCCTCCTCGATGGGAACGCCGTTTTTAGAATAGAATTTTTCTGCCATATTAAGCGTAGCGCCCATAAAACTGGTGATAGCTGCGTTGGACACCGTGTTGGGGTGAAAACCGCGTGGCGTGAAAGCTGCCTGAAAACCTCCTCCGCCAACGCTTCGGGTATCGAACCAAAGCGCTTCAGCATTACCATCAGATTCGTTCACAGCGGTTCTTAAATTCATCTGCCAAAAAGTAGATGGATTCTTAATGGTAAGATTGGCCGCCGGCACCCAGGTGTGCAGCTTTTTTCCATTGCTTGCAGCAAAATCAATAGCATCTTTACAAGCTATAGCCGCACGCTCCCATTTTGAAGCGTCATAAGTTTGATTAAAGAGCGGATCGCCATTCTCATCCTTCAGCAGCGCCTGGTCTGTATTGCCATTAAATAAAGGGCTTGCCGCCTCCACCAAAACCATGGCTTTGATCGATTTTGCCACGATTTGTGTGATACGTCCTATTTCGAGATTACCATTTTCCTCAATCGGCATTAATAGCGGCATGGCCTCATCGATCGTGTTTACTATGTAGTCAAAGCATTGATCGACCGGCTGGCGCGGCTCCTGCATCTCAACCTGATCGCCATACACCGATAAATTTTTATCCCGTATAATAATGGGCCCGTAAGCGCGCAGCAATAAAAAATGGTAGTACGCCTTCAACACTTTGGCTTCTGCCGCCCACATTTCTTTTTCAGGCTCAGCCATATCGGGCACTTCGTTGACACGCTCAATCAAGATATTGCAATCGTTAATGCCCTGCCAGTATGCGCCGGAAGCATTGCTTCCCCAATAATTAAGTAATGGCGAGTTGGCGTTTTGTTGCCCCATGGCAATATACCATGCCGGATAAGAGCCGGATGAAAAATTGGAAGTAGAATTCAGCCAAAATTCATCAGCAAGAAGATAACGGTCTCCACCGAGATAAGTATTAGACGGAAGCCGATTGTAACAAGTGGCTAAAAAACGCTGCGCCATTACGCGAAGGCTAAAAGCCTGGTCAATCACCGGTGTATTGTCCGGCACGATGTCAAGAAATTTTTTACACGAGCCCGCAACGAACAGGACGGCAATAAGTGAAATAAAAAATATTTTTCTCATAACTGATTTTTATAAGTTAACTATGATTCCAAAATTAAAAACACGCTGAAGCGGGTAGGCCAATCCATTGCCTCCCATCTCAGGATCCCAGAGTTTAAAACTTCCAATTCTGAACAAATTCGTTCCGCTGAGATACATGCGCAAACTCTGAATGTTTAATGTTTTTAGTTTAATACCTTTTAGATTATAACCCAGCTCGGCCTGTTTCAATCTTATAAAACCTCCGTCTCTCATCCAAAACGTACTGTTTTGAGTGTTATTAGCGGTTGGGGTTTGACTGAGACGCGGCCAGCGCGCATAGATATCCTGGTTTTCTTCCGACCAATAGCTGTCGGCCCAAACCTGCAGCACGGAGTTGGGAGAAAAGCGGTTTCCAAAAGGTGCAACGCCATAGTTGTTACCGCTCTTGTAATATGGCCGGATAAACAGCGACGTGCGCGCGATAGCGCTGAAGAAAAAAGAAAGGTCAAAAGATTTATATCCAATACTTGGACCAAAACCATAAGTAATTTCCGGCACCGTTGGATAGCCAATAGGTACGATATCATCGCCGTTTACGACGCCATCGTTGTTAACATCAACATATTTAATATCGCCACCCAACACGGCTTCGCCACCAAATAACTGCTGCGGGCTGTTTCTCACTTCCGCATCGTCGATAAATAAGCGCTCAGCAATATAGCCGCGGGTTTGATTGGCATGAAGGCCTACCCTTGATAAATAGGGATAAGCATAAGTAGGCTCGTCATAAAAAATGAAAGAGCCGGTAGAGTAAGTAAACGTCCCTCTGGACTGAATCCAGAAATCGCGGCTGAAGTTTTTGTTGTAAACAATTTCAGCGTCAAATCCATGACTTTTATATTTTCCCACATTCGCCAGAATATCTGCCTGGAAACCGGCCGACGCAGTAACGCCCGCCCTTTCCTGAACGATATTGTAGCGGTATTGACGGTAATAATCCCCTGTAAAAGTCAGCGCTCCGTTAAAGAGTCCTAAATCGATACCAAAGTTGGTTTGCCTCGATATCTCCCACTGTACATTCGGATTTTCATAGCGCTGAATGGACACACCGGCATAAGGATCTACTGCCACTGTTGGCAATCCAAAAGTGTAACCGCGCCCTCCGGCGTTGAGGTTTACAATAGATTGATAGAAGAATCGGTTATTGGAAGTACTTACATTATCGTTACCCAACCATCCGTAAGTAAAACGGAATCTAAGTTTGCTGATGGTTGGCTTCAGGCTTTCCATGAACGACTCTCTGTCAACCGTCCAGGCGGCCCCAAATGAAGGAAAGAAGCCCCATCTGAATTTTTCGTCAAATCTTTCCGACGCATTGTACCCAAAGGTAAACTGCGCGAAATATTTTTGCTTTAGTGAGTACGTGGCATTTCCCGACAGGCTCACATTGCGGTAAGGGAGCGTGTTAAGGAGGGTAAAACTTTCCGGTGTTTGAACATTATCCCGAAGCGTTCCCACGACCATCCCGCTTATATTGTGGTCACCGAACTCCCGGTTATATGACAATTGTGTTTCACCATATAAAATAGCGGCCTGATCACGCTCATTGGGAACGAAGTTTAAATACTCTGTTCCTCCTTCAGGATTGATGACCTGGTAATTATCCACCAGCCCTGTTTCAAAGTTTTGAATGGGCGTATAATAAAACGGATTGTAAACGCGCCTTTGACTTAAAAAAGAATTACGCGTCAGGTTTAGCAAACCACGAAAAGCCAAGCCCTCGGTAATGAAAGATAACTTTTGATTGAGATCGAGTTGAAAATACATGTTGCTGCGCTTCCTTTCAGAATATCCTCTAACGATTTCTGCGTACGCGTTGGTGTAACCGCCTTCGGCATAGTTACCAAACATCGGATGCCTGATCCAGGACATACTTTCAGGCGGCGTGTAAACAGGTTGAAACAATACAGGATTAGAACGCAGGGCCAAACCGAAAGCCTCGCTTCCGGTTACGGGCGGCCCGTTGTAATCCTGCACGTTTAAGTTCAACCTGGCTTTTAAGCTGGTAGTTTTGGTGATATTCAAACTAATGTTGGAACGGAGATTATACACATTAAATCTCACGTTACTGTTAAAATCGTTGATGGGACTTACTTTCAGTAATCCGTTATCGGTAGAAAAGTCACCGCTAATACTGTAAGTCGCCATTTGTGTACCCCCGGAAATATTCAGGTAATACTTTCTGGTGGTGGTTACTTTTTTGGTCACAAAATCTAACCAGTCAATTGCCGGATATAAATTGGGATCGTCACCGGCGATGGTGCGATCAATTTTTTCAAGCGAGTACACTTCCTGCTGATCTTTCGCTAAGGGATCGCGTGTTAGAATAGCTTCCCGGTTCATCACCATAAACGTTACGGGATCTGCAAGGTCCAGCCTTTTGGTGGGCGTTGAAACCCGTTGCTCCGCTTTTAAGAAAATCTTCGGCGGACCTTCTCTACCCGATTTGGTGGTGACTAGAATTACCCCGTTGGCGCCACGAGAACCGTAAACGGCAGATGCCGTCGCATCTCTCAAAATACTAAACCCTTCAATATCATCAACCGGAACGCGGGCCAGGTCTTCCACGGTTACTTCCATATTGTCTAAAAGGATCAACGGGCGCTGGTTGACACCAAAAGTACTCACGCCTCTGATGAAGAAATCGGCATTATCTGCGCCGGGCTCTCCACTACGCTGAAAAGCAACCACACCGGCGATGCGCCCCTGAATGGCCGTAGTCAGGTTGCTGGCGGGTATTTTTAATTCGCTTGGATTGATAGAAGTTACGGATCCGATAAGGTCTCTTTTCTTCGCCCGTTGTCCGAAGGCCGTAATTACCACGTCTTCCATATTCTGAACATCCCGCCTCATCACCACATCTATACTGGTCTTGCTTCCTACCGGAATTTCCTGTGTTTGATAACCGGTCATCGTAAAAACCAGAACAGACCCTTCGGGCACTTTTAAAATATAGCGCCCGTTCAGGTCGGTGGTAGTGCCGACGCTCGGTTTTGATTTTACAGAGACAGAAACACCGCTTAAAATTTGTCCGGCGCTATCGGTTACCTGCCCCGTTACTTCTATGTCAAGCTGTTTGCTGATGCCAGTTCCGATGGTTGGGGCCTGCTGGTAGGCGCCGCCCGCGGCCCGGGTTTCTGCAGATTCCCTGACGACTATGAGTGTTTTGCCCATAGGCACAAACTCGAGGCCGGTGCCTTTCAATAAGCGTGGCAACAGGTCCATCACTTGGATGTCCTTTACCCTTACGTTGACTGTGCCGAAATCATCTACCACCTTATTGCTGAAAGCAAAGCGATAGGTGGTTTGCTTTTGCACCGCCCTTAACACGTTGGATAAACGCGCGTTTTCCAATTCCAGTGTTACCTTTTCCTGCCCGGCGCCTGTGTAAGCAAAAGCCTGCATGCCTGTGAATAAGGTGAACACGATAAATAGTTTCATAAACAGTAACGATTTGAAAAGCCACAGCGGCCTCCTTTTGGAACAAGCAGTTTTTTTCATACTTTTAATTTGATTTAAGTAGGTGGAAGACAGTTTTGTTCTTCCATTTATATTCAACGAGGGGAGAATGGCGGCCACCATTTCTTCCCTTTTTTCTTATTTCCCGATGATGATTTTGTTTCCCTCGATGGTATATTTAAAAGGATATGACATCTGGAGTGTCTCCATTACCGCGGCGATATCCTCGTCTTTGAACGCGGCGGTGTATTTATAATTACCCACCTCGCTGTCCCGAATATCGATGTCCACGTCAAATTTTCGCTCGAGGGTCGCTTTTATATCGTTTAGAGTCCAGTCTTCAAAAATCAATAACCCTTCTGCCCACGCTGTTTCAACATTTTTATTTTTTTCATAATAGGCCATGGGTTGCACAGCAGCATGATCTTCTGGTTTTTCGGCTGTATCATTTTCTTTTTTGAGGACAAATTTTTCATTTACTGCAAGCGTTTGATATATTTTTTCGCCATCTTTTTTATCAAAAAGAATTTGAACTTTTCCTTCCAGCAAGGAAGTTTCACTGAGTTGCTCATCCTGATAATCTTTGACATTAAACCTGGTGCCTAACGCTTTTACTTTATAATTCTTCACATGCACAACAAAAGGGAGAGCGGCATTGTGCGCTACATCAAACAAAGCCTCGCCGGTTAAATAAACGTCCCTGTTGCTGATGCCAAATTCTGGCGCCACCTTTAACTGGCTCTGTATATTGAGCCTTACGGTGGTTCCATCAGGAAGGAGCAGGTTTTTATGTATCACGGTTTTGGTAGCAATCTTTTGCGCTGCGAGCAAGTGTGTTTGCGGCTCAGCCGTTGACTGAGTGATAAAGAAAATCACAGACACCAGCGATATCAACAGCATGGCCGCAGCCACGGACCATTTTCTAAATCCTGCTCCCCGGCGTGGATGCTGCATCGCAGGAATCTGATCGTATTCGGCCACATACAATAAATGTTCGCGCTCAGATTCCTGTGCCGACAATTCATTTTGCTTTTTGCGAAGCATCGTTTTTAAACCTAAGACAATGGCTTTTGCTTCCTGCATGGCCATCAATTGCTCGGGATGCTCCAGCAGATAACCGTTCCAGCGTTTAACGGCGGCTTCATCACTTTCAAAACAATACTGAATGAAAGAATCGTCTATGGCAAGTTGCTCAATCGAATAAATCATAATGAAATAAGACTACAACTGATATAGACGGAAGCGCTGGAAAAACCTAACAACTTTTTTTAAAAAAAAATAAAGAAATTTTAACTTGGCTTAGAAAACGCACATCAGCAGCGAGCCCATCCGTGCGTGATCCACTTTTGATTTTAGTGATTTTCGAAGCAGGCTGATGCCTTTTGACAAATTATTATAAACATTTTGCTGGGTAAGCCCTGTTTGTTCAACAATCTCCTGCGTAGTAAGTCCTGCATAATACTTCAGATATATAACACGCCGGCAACGGCCTGGCAATTGTTTGTAAGCGTAGGTCAACTGCTCGATAACCAGGTGGTCCGTTTCCAGTCGCTCTAATATTTCCTGGGTTGAATCCAGATTCATTTCCTCAGGTGCGTGATGAGCTTCCCGGGTTTTAGCCGCCCGAAAATAATCGATCATCCTCCTTTTAAAGGCGGTTACTAAAAACGCTTCAGGATTTCGGATATCGCCCGGCAATTCCTTTTGCATTATTTCAAGAAAAAACTGCTGCACCATGTCTTCGGCCTCCTCTTTTGAATAGCCGTAGTTATAGGCAATGGCAATCAATTTAACCCTGTATCTGTTATAGTAGGCAGTAATCATTATTTATGGTTTGTACAAGCATTTACGCTTGCAAATGACCAGCAATTCCTGAATAAATGTCAACCTAATCCTGTCCCGGGTATTGCGGCCCGGTTGATTAAATTTTGATAAGATTTTCGCAGCCGAAATGTATGGGGAATTAATGCACCCATACGCAGTTATAAGCGGCCGATATTGCGAATGCTAAGCAATTACTGATTTAATTTGACCGGTTTCCCGGTGATTGATCGAGGCAAATATAATATAATAAAAAAAACGCATTTGCGCAAACGGTTGCGCGTTAAAGTTTTATGAGGAATGGGCAAGCATAAAAAAATCGCATTGCGAACAATGCGATTTGCGGAGACGGCGAGATTCGAACTCGCGATACGGTTGCCCGTATACACACTTTCCAGGCGTGCTCCTTCAACCACTCGGACACGTCTCCTTTAAAATGGGCTGCAAAAATAGGGCTTTCTGCCGCTATAACCCGAATAATTTTTTCGCGTTGGCCGTTGTTATATCCGCCACAGCTTCCACCGAAAGTGACGCCGCCTCCGCAAGTTTATGAGCAACGAGGGGAAGATAAGCAGGCTCGTTTCTTTTACCGCGATAAGGAACCGGCGCCAGGTAAGGCGCATCGGTTTCCAGTACTATATTTTCCAGGCCCGTCTTTTTGATCACTTCTTCAAGGCCGGATTTTTTAAAAGTCAGCACGCCGCCAATACCCAGGTAAAAACCCAATTTGATGATTTCCGCCGCTTCTTCCCAGGAACCTCCAAAACAATGGAATACGCCCTTTAGCCCCCGGTCTATCTTCTTTGCAACAGCTTCAATACACACTGCGGTTGCGTTCCGGCTATGAATCACAACCGGGATATCGTATTGAATCGCCCATTCCATTTGTTGGTTAAAGGCCGCCAATTGCTGGTCTTTAAAAGTGGTGTCCCAATAAAAATCAAGGCCGGTTTCACCCACCGCAACAAATTTCCTCGATTGAAAATATTTTTCGGCGACTGCCAGCTCTTTCTCAAAATCGGCCGTTACCGAACAGGGATGCAAGCCCATCATGCTTTTACAAGTTACCGGCCCCTCTCTTTCACAACGAAGCATCGCTTCATGTGTTTGAGAATCAATGGCCGGCATTAAGATAACTTCCACCCGGGCCGCGGCTGCGCGTTGGATGGATGCTTCATTATCAGCTAAAAACTGCTCAGAATAAACGTGAGCGTGCGTATCTATAAACATTTTCTATGTTTTCTGCTAATTTATTAGAAAATTTCTAAATATATTTTTGTTCTTGTATATATCTACAAAAATATTGTAACTTTATAACAAGTTTTCATAGGGTACGGATTAAAAATCGGGCTCGGGTATTTACCCAGGCCCTTTTTTATTTAAGCGGTTGTTTTCTAATCTTTTAAAAGAAAAACCAAGCGTAGCAAAATATTCCAACGCCCGCGGAAGCGCGTATTGCAAATGCGCGAGCGCTTTTTGACTATCGTGAAAAACAATGATCGAACCTTGCCTGGCCCGCGTCAGTACATTGTCGCTGCATTTTTGAGCGCTTATCTTCAGATCGAAATCGCCGCTCAGCACATCCCACATGATAACTTGGTAGCCCGCTTTCACCAAACTTCGTCCAGTCCTGGTTTTGAGCCGACCATAGGGCGGCCGGAACAGGTCAGAATCGATATGTTGCGCGGCCTGCTCCACATTGGCTAAATAGGCGCTCTCTTGCACTTTCCAGCCATTGAGATGGTTATGGGTATGGTTACCCACACTGTGGCCTTTTTCAATGATATCCGCAAAAATGCCAGGATAGTCTATCACATTCTTTCCCAAACAAAAAAACGTAGCCTTGGCATTGTATTGATCGAGCTGATTTAGAACAAAAGGTGTTGCAACGGAGTGTGGCCCGTCGTCAAACGTGAGGTATAATTCCTTTTGTTCTGTTGGCACATGCCAGGTATATGCGCTAAAAACCCGCTTTACCCAGCCCGGCGTTTTAATAAAATACATATAGAGAGGTAAAAATAGCAATTGTTTCTATTGATCACTATTAACATTTACTATAGTATTTCAGCTATGCACTTTCAAACAATTTGCGTCTAAAAAGAAAAGTTTTTTATCTTGCCGCATTCATACAATATAATGAGTATTAAATCGAACGAAGAATATGAGAAGCAGCGCAACAAGCAGGTTTCGCGCATGAAGTCTGTTTTCGACTATGTGATGGGCACGCTTATCATATTGATCGGCTTGTTCCTGTTTTTCCGTTTTTTGCTCGATATCAGGTTGAATAAATTATATCCGCCGGATATTTTTGATAAAATTTATGGCGTGCTTGCGGTAGCGTACGGATCGTGGCGGTTATATCGCGGATACAAAAAAGATTATTTTAAATAGCTTACTTGAAAGTTAAAAAGTTTTATACCATCGCCCTTTGGTGCAGCCTGCTGTTTTGCTCCTGCAAATCCTATAAAGATCAGCAGAAAGAATTGCCCGATACGCCTACCAGCGGCGAAATAACCATCAGCGCAGATATAAGTTTTAAGCCTATTGTTGATGAGCTGGTTAAAGTATATGAATCGAATAATTTCGGCACTACCATCAATGTTCAATACAAACCCGAATCAGAATGTGTCAAAGATCTTTGGAACGACAGCATCAGGATGGTGATATCTACGATTAGCCTGTCGGCACCTGAAAAAGTAGCGATTAGTGATTCTTTGAAGGTTTCTATCGATCAGTTGCCGGTGGCGAGAGATGCGATTGCGGTAATTGTTCACCCCAATGCCACCGATTCGCTTTTTAATATGTCTGATATTAAAGCGATCCTGTCGGGCACTTATTCAAAACCATTTTTTCCTGTGTTTGACGGTGTTAAAACAACAAGTACCGTAAGGCATATGGTCGATTCGGTTTTAAAAGGCGCGCCGCTGACCAACAAAGCGGTGGCGGCCAATACCAGCGATTCGGTGATAGAATATGTGGCCGTTCACCCCAATGCGGTCGGATTTATCGGGGTCAGCTGGATTGGAAACCCTGAAGACGAACAACAATTGAGTTTTTTAAAAAAAGTTAAAATTGCGCATTTAAAAAGTTCAGATAAAGAAGGAAAGTATATATTGCCGGTTCAGGCCAATTTATATGGGAAGCGATATCCGATCACCAGAGATTTAACGTATATCCTGAAGGAAAAGTACAGAGGATTAGGTACAGGATTTGCAGCGTTTCTTCGGGGCGAGATAGGCCAGCTTATCTTCAAGCGCGCTTATTTGATGCCGGGAAGGCGATATTTTATTGTCCGGCCTATTCAGCTTAAAGAAGACGCTATTTAAATGGAAAAAATTATATTTACAAATACTTAATTAAACAACTACAAACAAAAATGATGATGAAGAAAACAATCCATCTACTTGCACTTGGAGTTTTGTTGAACACAGCGGTGTATGCACAGTCCGTAGAGGATGGTGTTGCAGCTTACTACAACGGAAACTACGCTTCAGCTGTAAGTATTTTAGAAAAAAGCGCAGATAAGCCTGACGCTGCCTATTGGCTGGCTAAGTCTTATTTTGAGCAGGGGAATTATAAATTGGCAAACGAGGTGATCTCGAAAGCGTCGGCGGCCAATGCCAACGACCCTTATTTGCTGGCGGCAAAAGGGCAAATGCAATTGTTCGAGAAAAAAGGAAACGAGGCAAAACAAAGTTTCGATGCGGCTATCGCAGCTACTGGTAAAGGTGATGAAGAACAGGTAAAAGTGTTAAATGCCGTTGGCGGAGCCATCGCAAGAGCGTATAATAATGTAGACAAAGTTGGTGATATCAACTTTGCGGTTACCAAGCTTACCGAGGCCAAAAATATCATGATGGGCATCAAAGAGAAGAAAAGAGATCCCAAATTATTGGCCGACGTTTATACCAACCTGGCTGATGCCTTATTAAAAGCAAACCCGGGTAACGGTGGCCCTTCTTTTACTTTTTATCAGGAAGCATTGAACACCGACCCCACTTTTGCGCGAGCAGAATTCAGGAAAGCGATGATCTTCAGATCGCAAAAAAATACGGATCTGTATCTGCAAACCTTGGAAAAAGCCGTTGCGGCCAATCCATCGTATGTAGCGGCTTTAGAGAAATTATTCGAATATTATAGCTTTACTGCGCAGGATGCAGCGAAGTCAAAATCTTACGGAGATAAGATCGTAGCTTTATTACCTCCTGACCCCAACAACGAATACTTTAACGCCGCAGGGCTTTATTTTGCTAAAGATTATACTGGGGCGATAAATCTGGCTAAAAGTATCATTGCCAAAGCAGGGGACAAAACAGACCCTAAAGCTTATAAACTGGTTGCATATAGCCTTATAGCCAATAAGGATACTGCAGCAGCGATTCCTTTTGTAGAAGATTATTTTGAAAATCAGTCTAAAGATGATCTGGTAGCTCAGGATTATGCGTTAAAAGCTACCGCTTATTCCACTACCCCCGGAAAAGAAGCTGAAGTGGTGCAAACATATATGGATGCGGCTGCGGCAGATACCACCATTGCAGGAAAAGTGGATATGTTGGAGGAAGGCGCCAAACTTTTTGCCAAAGCAGGAAAAAGCGCGTTGGCCGGTGACCTTTATGCGAAAATCCTGGAAGTAAAACCAGCCGATAAATTAACCATCAATGATTATTTTAACGCAGGTTATACCGGTTATTATAAGTCGGGCCAGTACGAAAAAGCCTGGAAAGTATTTGATGCAGCACGTACGCAATTCCCTAAATGGAATTACGGTTATTATTTCACCCATAACAGCAGTAAAATATTTGACTCGACAAATGCTCAGAATTTGATGCTTTCAGATGCGGACAAGTATATTAATTATTTACAATCTCCAGATGATACTTCAGCAGCTGTTACAAAAAGAGCCGAAATATTTAAAACCGCCACAGCTATGGCTATCTTTTATATCAACGTGCAGAAAGATACGCCGAATGGCCTAAAATATTTACAGTTGGCTTACAACAACGCTGACGACCCTACGGCGAAAGAACAAATTGCCGGATATATTAAAGCGATGGGTGGCACTCCGGGCGTAGAAGGTTCAGGCGCTGCTGCTACCGACAGTACCGGTGCGACACAACCTGCCGCAACCGATTCTACGAAGACCTCGCAGGAATAAAATAGATTAAACATTCTTTTAAAAACACTCCGCAAAAAACGGGGTGTTTTTTTATGCGTACCCCTCCAATTGTCATCAAATTATCATTAAAATGTTCTAATGTTTAAGGTTAATTGACTTACCTGCCTTATTTTTGCTCATTAACAAAAGCTATGGTTTATTTACTGGAAACCGTTGTTACTAATAATACAGCGCAATCTTTTTTACCGATCGGATTGCAACTCATTTTTGCTGCAGGACTGATCATCACGCTCGTAATTGTAACGCACCTTTTAGGTCCGAAACGTAAGACAAAAGACAAGTTGGCCAACTTTGCCAGCGGTATCGAGTCACATGGCGACGCCCGTCAACCCATGGCGATCAAATATTTTTTAACAGCGATTTTATTTGTATTATTCGATGTGGAAGTAATTTTCTTCTACCCCTATGCTGTTAATTTCAAGGATTTGGGATGGAGCGGCTTCTATGCAGTTTTGATGTTTGTTGGATTCTTTGTTTGCGGATTCACTTACATCATCAAAAAAGGAGCGCTGAAGTGGGAAGACTAATGATTATAAGTACATCTTAAATTTCCGGTTTGTGAAAACCTTCGTATACCGGAAATGTTAAATTGGAAAATTAAACGATGAGACCAGTTTCTTACAATATAAAACAAAAACCGCTGGAGGCCGATATCAGCATGGCAGAAATGCCGGCCGGCCACGAAGGGCAGGGATTTTTTGCCACCACGCTCGACAGCGTGATTGGCCTGGCCAGAAAGAATTCCATTTGGCCCCTCCCCTTCGCTACGTCCTGCTGCGGTATCGAATTTATGGCGACTATGGGCGCCACTTATGATTTGGCCCGTTTTGGTAGCGAGCGCGTGGGTTTTTCGCCCCGCCAGTGCGATCTTTTGATGGTTATGGGAACGATTGCGAAGAAAATGGGGCCGGTTGTAAAACAGGTATATCTTCAGATGGCGGAACCCCGCTGGGTAATTGCTGTCGGCGCCTGCGCCAGCAGCGGTGGCATTTTCGACACTTACAGCGTGTTGCAGGGAATCGACCAGGTGGTACCGGTAGATGTTTATGTTCCGGGGTGCCCGCCCAGGCCCGAAGCGATCCTCGACGGCGTGATGCGCATCCAGGATTTGATCGGAAAAGAAAGCCTGAGAAGAAGAAACAGCGAGCAATATAAGGCGCTGCTCGACAGCTACGGCATACAATAATTTCCGCCGCTGCTGAACAAGAAGAACGAAAACTATAACATATAAAATTCCCTTTTGGGATTGCAGTATGGCACTGACTACAGAATTGATACAACAAAAACTTACTGATAAGTTCGGTGATCAGGTTGCTGATTTCGAAGTACAGTATGGCATTTTAAACTTTCATGCAGATAAGGAAATCAATCTCAAAGTGCTCAATTTCTTGAAGGAAGAGGCATCGTTATCCTTCAATTTCCTTACCGACCTTTGCGGCGTGCATTACCCTGATCAAAAAGGCAGGGAGTTGGCGGTTGTTTATCACTTACACAATATCAAAGAGAATATTCGCTTAAGATTTAAAATTTTTGTGAGTATTGAGCAGCCGGATGTTTACACGGCAACAGGCGTTTTCGCGGCCGCCAACTGGATGGAGCGCGAGACGTTTGATTTTTATGGCATTAATTTCATTGGCCACCCCAATCTAATCAGGATATTGAACGTTGAAGAAATGGATTATTTCCCGATGCGGAAAGAATATCCATTGGAAGATCAAAGCCGCACAGATAAGGATGATGAAATGTTTGGCCGCGGCGGCATGCTGGGGTTTGGCACCGAAAAAACGATGCACGGCACCATTGCGGAGGATGAAAAAGCTCCGTAGCCTTAGAGTTGTTGAAGGGTGCGACGCCTGCCTACGGGCAGTCAGGCAACACAGGCGATAGAAACAGTGTTGCTGGTAAAAAAATAAAAAAGACGAGCAAGATATAAGCAAATGTCAGATTTACATCAAAATATAAATCTCCCGGCGGGAAGTATTGAAAAGCAAACGACCACGCTCAATATGGGGCCGACGCACCCTGCTACGCATGGCGTGTTTCAAAATATTATTGAGCTCGATGGCGAGAAAATTGTTGCTGCCGACGCAACGGTGGGCTACATTCACCGCGCTTTTGAAAAAATTGCAGAACGCAGGCCGCTTTACCAGATTACACCGCTTACCGACAGGCTGAATTATTGCTCGGCGCCGCTCAATAATATGGGCTGGCATTTGACCTGCGAAAAATTGCTGGGCGTTCAAACGCCGAGGCGCGTGGATTATTTGAGAGTGATTGTAATGGAACTGGCACGCATCGCCGACCACCTGATTTGCAGCTCAATTATGGGCGTGGATGCCGGCGCTTACACAGGGTTTCTCTACGTGATGCAGTACCGCGAGCTCATTTATGAGATTTATGAAGAGATCTGCGGGTCGAGGCTGACCACCAATATCGGCCGCATCGGCGGTTTCGAAAGAGATTTCAACAATACGGCATTTGAAAAAATAGAACGGTTTTTAAAAGAGTATCCGCCGGTTTTGGAGGAGTTTGAAAACCTGTTCACACGCAACCGCATTTTCATGGAACGTTGTATGGGCGTGGGCGCCATCTCCGCCGAAAGAGCGTTAAACTACGGCTTTACAGGCCCCAACCTGCGGGCTGCTGGCGTCGACTATGATGTTCGGGTAATTGCGCCTTACAGTCGTTATGAAGAATTTGAATTTGATATTCCCGTAGGAACAACAGGTGACTGTTATGATCGTTTCCAGGTACGTAACGGTGAAATGTGGCAAAGCCTTCGCATCATTCAGCAAGCCATGCAAAAGCTGAACGATTTGAAAGGCGAGGAAGCCACGATTTACCATGCCGATGTGCCCGAGTACTATCTTCCCAAAAAGAAAGATGTGTATACAAAAATGGAGGCGCTGATCTGGCATTTCAAAATCATCATGGGTGAAATTGATATGCCGAAAGGAGAAGTCTACCATAGCATCGAAGCCGGCAATGGCGAGCTCGGTTTTTATTTTATCAGCGATGGTGGCAGAAGCCCTTACCGGCTTCATTTCCGCCGCCCCTGCTTTATTTACTACCAGGCTTATGAAGAACTGGTAAAAGGCGGAATGCTAAGTGACGCTATTATGGTGATGTCTTCTTTAAACCTCATCGCCGGCGAAATGGACGCGTAAAAAAATGATCAAATTTTTAGTGTAGAATTTAAATAAAGATGGTACAACTCTCACAAGAGAATATAGACAGGGTTCAAAAGATTATTGAACGCTATCCGGAGGGAAGGCAAAAAAGCGCATTATTGCCCGTGTTGCATGTGGCGCAGGAGCAGTTTGGATGGCTGAGCGTGGAAACGATGGATTATGTGGCGTCGCTGTTGCAAATCGAGCCCATCGAAGTGTATGAAGTGGCATCATTCTACAGCATGTACAATTTAAAGCCGGTGGGTAAATATATGTTTGAAGTTTGCCAAACGGGTCCCTGCATGTTGAACGGCTCAGATGATATCATCGCATATATCGGGGAAAAGTTAAGCATCAAACCAGGCGAAACAACGGAGGACGGGATGTTTACTTTAAAAACTGTTGAATGCCTGGGCGCATGCGGCTATGCTCCCATGATGCAATTAGGAAAATTTTATAAAGAGCATCTGACCAAAGAAAAAGTAGACGCGATTATTGAAGCGTGCAGAGCGAAGCATCATTAAGTTTTTCGCTGAGGAAAGAAAGAAACAAATATTATGTACAGTGCAGTGCGGGATATAAAGACTACGGTGAAGCAAATTGTATCAAAACATGATCCAAATGCCACACTTATTTTATTCGGTAGCCGAGCGCGGGGGGATTGGCAGGAAGATAGCGACTGGGATTTTTTGATCTTAACGGATAAAGAAGAACTAAAAGATCTTCATGAAGATATTCGAAATGATGTGCTGGAACAGATAGAGTGGAAAACGTTTGAAGTAGTACAAACGATTGTTCGAAATAAAAAGGATTGGCAAGAAAAATACAGGATTACGGACCTTTACGACAGTATACAGCAAGAAGGCAAAATAGTATGACCACAGAAGAGACTATATCCGCATTATACAAGAAAGAAATATTGAACAATAAAAAGGCAGGGCTTTGGGGTTCGCCTTCAGTTATATAAAAATGGGTAGAAAACTATTATTAGAAAAAGCGCACGTAGAAGGCATCAGATATTTTGATGTATACCGCCGCGAAGGCGGTTACCGCAGCGTGGAAAAAGCGCTCAAAACGATGGCGCCTGATGATATTACCGAAGAAGTTAAAAAATCGGGGCTTCGCGGCCGTGGCGGTGCGGGCTTTCCCACCGGGATGAAATGGAGCTTTTTGGCCAAGCCGGAAGGCGTTCCGCGCCACCTTGTGGTGAACGCCGATGAGAGTGAGCCCGGCACTTTTAAAGACCGCTACCTGATGGAATTTCTTCCCCATCTGCTGATAGAAGGCATTATCGTTTCTTCTTATGCTTTGGGCAGCAACACTTCCTTTATTTATATCCGGGGCGAATATGCCTGGATTGTTGACATTCTGGAACAGGCCATTGAGGAAGCCCGCAACAACGGCTTTCTCGGCAAAAATATTTTGGGCAGCGGCTTCGACTGCGATATTCATGTGCAGCGCGGCGCCGGCGCTTACATTTGCGGAGAAGAAACCGCATTACTGGAATCCTTGGAAGGAAAAAGAGGCAACCCGCGTATCAAACCTCCGTTTCCTGCCGTAAAAGGCGTTTGGGACCGACCAACCGTGGTGAACAATGTGGAAAGCATTGCCGCGGTGGTACCCATCATCAATGAAGGAGCGGAAGAATATGCAAAAATCGGCGTAGGCAAATCAACCGGAACCAAGCTTATTTCAGCTTGTGGCAATATCAATAAGCCGGGAGTTTACGAAATAGACATGACCATTTCCGTGGAAGAATTTATTTATAGCGACGAATGGTGTGGTGGTATTGCCAAAGGCAAACGCCTGAAGGCCTGCATTCCCGGAGGCTCGTCGGTGCCCATTCTCCCTGCCAACCTGCTGCTGAAAACTGCAAAAGGCGAGCAAAGAATGATGAACTACGAAAGCCTTTCCGACGGCGGTTTTCAAACCGGATCCATGATGGGTAGCGGCGGTTTTATCGTTTTTGATGAAGATCAGTGTGTGGTAAAACACACTTATACGCTGGCAAGATTTTATCGCCATGAAAGCTGCGGTCAATGTTCGCCCTGCCGCGAAGGAACAGGCTGGATGGAAAAGCTTTTGCTACGCCTTGAAAACGGACAGGGAAAAATGAGCGATATCGATTTGCTTTGGGATATACAAAGTAAAATCGAAGGAAACACAATTTGCCCGTTGGGTGATGCGGCCGCATGGCCCGTTGCCGCCGCAATTCGCCATTTCCGCGATGAGTTTGAGTGGCATATAACACACCCGGAAGAAGCGGTGATAAGAAATTTTGGTTTGGCGCATTATGCGGATGAAAGAGCAGTTGTTCCGGCTTAGTTTGTTTTCGCGCAACCGAGCGCAGCAAACAAACAACAGCAACTGTAGGGCTCAAGCCTCTTTGAAAGTGTGTATGAAAAAGTCTTGAGCAGATTTGATGATAAACCTAAAAGAGAGAATTATAGATACTTATTAGAAATAAACGTCGTTTTCGCCGTTTTTCATTGTATTCTTTGTGTGAAATTTTATAAATGGCTGAAGAAATAAAACAAGCTCCACCGGCAAATTTCAAAGTAACGATCGACAATATTACTGTTGAAGTAACGCCCGGCACTACAATATTGCAAGCAGCGCGCCTGGTTGGCGGCGATGTAACGCCACCCGCTATGTGCTTTTACACGCCTTTAAAAGGCAGCGGCGGTAAATGCCGCACCTGCCTGGTAGAAGTAAGCAAGGGATCGGAAAAAGATCCGCGGCCTATGCCCAAACTGGTGGCAAGTTGCCGCACCGGAGTGATGGACGGCATGGAAGTGAAAAGCATTACCAGCCAGCGCGTGCAGGACGCCCGAGCCGGCGTGGTAGAGTTTCTTTTACTAAACCATCCGCTGGATTGCCCCATCTGCGACCAGGCAGGCGAATGCCACTTACAGGACCTGAGTTACGAACATGGCCGCGAAGGCACCCGCTATGAGTTTAAAAGAAGAACATTCAAAAAACATAATTTAGGCAAATACATCCAGCTTCACATGACGCGGTGCATCCTGTGTTACCGCTGTGTGTTTACGGCCGATCAACTTACCAACAAGCGCGAGCACGGTGTATTAGACCGCGGCGATCATGCCGAAATCGCGACCTATATTGAAAAGTCGCTCGACAATGATTTTATTGGCAACGTTATCGATGTTTGTCCTGTCGGCGCGCTGACGGATAAAACGTTTCGTTTCAAAAACAGGGTGTGGTTTACCAAACCTGAAGATGCACACCGCGACTGCGACAAATGCTGCGGAAAAGTTACACTTTGGAAACGCGGCGACGAAGTGCTGCGCGTCACTGCCCGCAAAGATCAGTGGGGAGAAATCATGAATACCGAGGAAGGGAAAACGGGGTGGATTTGCAACGAATGCCGTTTCGATAAAAAAGATGTAAAAGATTGGGTAATCGAGGGGCCGACCAAAGTGGCACGCCACTCAGTGATCGGCGCCAATCATTACGAAGTGTTGAATAAGCCCAAAGAAACCATCCCTGAAGTTATGGGAGGACGAGCGCCTAAACTTTTGCTCGACATCCACAGCATCAGCGATGTCAACGATCCCGCCGTTGACTTGAGTAAGATCGACGGGCCGGCGACAGGGGCGGTTTTTAATAAAAAGAATTTGACGGAAGGAAAAGATAATGCCTGATTCGTCTATCATATTACAACAAATTAAAAAAGCTGTATTATCGGTTGATCCGGGTGCGGAGTTGATATTGTTTGGCTCGAGGGCAAGGGGCGATCATCATGAGGAAAGCGATTGGGGTGTTTTGGTGCTGTTGAACCAAAATGTAAACGGACGTGTAAAGTTTGAAATAAGTGATAGCTTGTCTCCTGTTGGATTAGAAAACAGTGTTGCGATTAGCACGGTAGTCGTTAACAAAAACAACTGGTATCACAAATACAAAGATTATCCGCTTTTTTTTAGGTAAAGAAAGATGGGGAAAGGATATGAATAATGAATTTATTATATCACGCCTGCTTCGCTCGAAGGATGAAGCAGAAAAACTATTAAATGAAACCGAAAATCAGCTTCAAGTAGTTTGGCAGAAATTTGAAGAAAATTAAAACTTATACCATTTTCACACAATGATTACATTACTCGCAATAGACTGGTTTTTTATTATCGAAAAGCTGATTTTGATCGCACTGGTTGTAACGCTTTCGATGATCGTTGCCATGTACGCCACTTATGGCGAAAGGAAAGTGGCTGCCTTTATGCAAGACAGGATCGGGCCCAACCGCGCCGGCCCCTTTGGTTTGCTCCAGCCGCTGGCTGATGGCGGTAAACTTTTCTTCAAAGAAGAAATTATTCCTTTGGCTTCGTCTAAATTCTTGTTCGTGCTGGGGCCTGTGTTGGCGATGGTGACCGCTTTGTTGACAAGCGCCGTTATCCCCTGGGGCTCCCCGGCAGTGGTAGCGGGAAGAACGGTGCCGCTGCAGGTGGCTGATATCAATATTGGTATTCTCTACGTATTTGGCGTTGTGAGTTTGGGTGTTTATGGAATCATGATCGGCGGCTGGGCCTCCAATAACAAATTCTCTCTGTTGGCCGGCATTCGCGGCGCTTCTCAAATGATCTCTTACGAATTGGCTATGGGCCTTTCGCTTATCGCGGTGTTGATGCTGACCGGTTCTTTGCAAATGAGCACTATTGTTCAAAATCAGTTGGACAATGGCTGGAACGTGATCTATCAGCCGCTGGGCTTTTTCATATTCTTTATTTGCGCCCTGGCCGAATGTAACCGCACACCATTTGATTTGCCTGAAGCAGAAAACGAATTGAATTTCGGATACCACCAGGAATATTCGAGTATGAAACTCGGGTTTTACCTGTTTGCTGAATACATTAATATGTTCATTAGCGGTGTGATCATGGCGACCTTATATTTTGGAGGTTATGATATTCCGTTTGTAAACGAAGCGAATTGGGGCATTTCACAAAATCTGCTCGCGTTCATCAGTTTTGTAGTGTTGCTGATAAAAGCGTTTTTCTTTGTTTTCGTTTTTATGTGGATCAGGTGGACCATTCCGCGCTTCCGTTTTGATCAGCTGATGCATTTGGGATGGAAAAGGCTGGTGCCGCTGGCTTTGCTCAACATGATCATCACGGCTTTGGTGGTGCTTTGGCTGAACGGTAAATAAAAAAGCAATCTGGCTATTGGCGTTTATACAAGATGCCATCTGTACTACAGTAAAAGAGTGCGACGCAACGAAGATGATAGTAGTACTTAGCCGGGAACATAAAAAAACAACGGGTTTGCAGCGTTCGATAAATAAACGGGTTGAGGATGAGCGTATTGATTACCAACTTATCAATTTGTAAACTGTGAACTAAACTTATATTTGCGAAAATTTAAAATATTGCTCGAAAACTAATGGGGATTCAATATACAAATAGAGCCAAACCGGTGGACCGCAGCCCAATGACCTGGGTGGAGCGCCTCTACATCTGGAATATTTTGAAAGGAATGGGCATCACTTTGAAGCATTTTTTCAAAAAGAAAGCCACGATCAAATATCCGGAGGAAACAAGGCCGTTTAGCAAAGTGTTTCGTGGCCTGCATATTTTAAATCGCGACGAAGAAGGCCGCGAGCGTTGCACTGCTTGTGGCCTGTGCGCGGTGGCCTGCCCTGCCGAAGCGATTACAATGGAAGCCGCAGAGCGCCAGGACGGAGAAGAAAACCTGTATCGCGAAGAAAAATACGCAGCCAAATATGAAATCAATATGTTGCGTTGTATTTTCTGCGGTTATTGCGAAGAGGCTTGCCCGAAAGATGCCATTTATCTTTCTCAGACATTTACGCCGTCGAACTACGATCGCAAAGGGTTTATTTATAAAAAAGAAGATCTCCTCATTCCCAACCCGGTGACCGAGCCGGAAGCTTATCAAAAAGCGTTGGGAACGATCAATAAAGAAACTAAAAACGCTGAGGTTAATTAAGGGAAATGGGAATTACACAAATACTTTTTTGGGTGCTTACGGTAGCGGCTTTGTTTAGCGCTATCATGGTAGTAAGCAGTAAAAACCCCGTGCATAGCGTGTTGTGGCTGGTGGCCACGTTTTTTGCCATCTCCGGCCATTACATTTTGCTCAACGCACAGTTCCTGGCTATTGTCAATATCATTGTGTATGCGGGTGCGATCATGGTTTTGTTTCTGTTTGTGATCATGTTAATGAATCTCAACAAAAGCACAGAACCTGTTAAGCACAAATGGCTGCAAATTATCGGTATTTTATCGGGCGGATGTTTGCTTTTGGTAATTGTAGCGGCGCTAAGAAATACTGAAGTTTCGCAGCACATGGTAGAAATGAGCACCGGCGAAGCGGGACTGATCAAAAACCTGGGACGCGAGCTGTTCACCACTTTTGTAGTGCCTTTTGAAATCAGCAGCATTTTATTTTTAAGTGCGATGGTCGGCGCCGTGGTTATTGGAAAGAAAGATTAAGTCGCTTCTTTCTGAAAAGAAAGCAGCGGCACATTTGTATAAATTAATGACTTGAACTGAGGTGCAAAAAAAAACGCATTTCATATCAAAAATTACAAATTCGAAAATGCCTGTAAATTATTATATCGTTCTGGCGCTGTCGCTGTTTAGCATTGGCGTAGTGGGCGTACTCACCCGACGCAACGCCATCATCGTGTTTATGTGTATTGAGCTGATGCTTAATTCGGTAAACCTGCTGCTGGTGGCTTTCTCCAAAATGCAGGTAGCCAAAGATGCGCTGCCGGTGGCGGGAACAGACGGGCAGCTTTTTGTATTCTTTATCATGGTGGTAGCCGCGGCTGAAGTGAGTGTGGGGCTGGCGATCATCGTGATGATGTATCGTAATATTCATTCGGTTGATATTAATTTCCTCAACCGCCTGAAACATTAATGCCGGCTGAAAAAGTTAAACCTTTAGTGTATAAATTATTTGAATGAAAATTGAACTGATCTTAATACCATTATTACCGCTTATCGGCTTTTTGCTGAATGGGTTATTAAGGAATTATTTGTCGAAGGGATTGACAGGCATCATTGGCAGCGGGTCGATTTTGGCAGCTTTTGTGTTGAGCTTTATGGCTTTCCTGGAGGTTCGCTCCGGCCATGTTATCACCTCCTCTTATTTTGATTTTATAAGTATCCGTTCCTTAAAAGTTCCGTTTGCTTTTCAGGTAGATCAGTTGAGTTCCATATTCTTACTGATCATAACAGGCGTAGGTTTTTTGATACATGTTTATTCGACCTCTTATATGCACGACGAAAAGCCGCACCATTTCGCCCGGTATTTTGCCTATCTGAATTTGTTCGTCTTTTCCATGTTATTGCTGGTTATGGGGTCCAACTTCGTTATTATGTTTATTGGTTGGGAAGGAGTTGGTCTTTGTTCGTACCTACTGATTGGCTTTTGGTTTAAAAAAGAAGATTATACCAAAGCGGCGTCGAAAGCTTTCATCATGAATCGCATTGGGGATCTGGCTTTTTTGATCGCTTTATTCATGCTCGTTCATAAACTAGGCACACTAACCTTCAGCGAAATTTTCAATCCGGAAGCTTTAGCTAAGCTTTCTGCTTTTGATATTACCGTTATAACGACTTTATTATTTGTAGGCGCCACCGGTAAAAGTGCCCAAATTCCTTTATACACCTGGCTGCCAGATGCGATGGCGGGCCCTACGCCGGTTTCGGCATTAATACACGCCGCAACAATGGTAACGGCCGGCATTTATATGATTGCGCGAAGCAACCTCATGTATTCCATGGCGCCGGGCACATTAAACTGCATCGCTATCATCGGCGTGGCGACCGCGCTGCTGGCAGCGAGCATCGCGCTTAAACAAAACGATATAAAAAAAGTACTGGCCTACTCAACGGTGAGCCAGCTGGGCTATATGTTTTTGGCACTAGGAACCGGCGCTTATGTGGCTGCAGTTTTCCATGTGATGACGCATGCTTTCTTTAAAGCCCTGTTATTCCTGGGAAGCGGTAGCGTTATTCATGCTATGGGAGGCGAGCAGGACATGCGCAAAATGGGCGGCTTGTCCAAATACATGAAGATTACCAATATTACTTTTCTTTTGGGATGCCTCGCTATCGCCGGTATTCCCGGCTTTTCGGGCTTCTTTTCCAAAGATGAAATATTGGCGAGCGCATTTGCCACGTCTCCGGTGCTTTATGGATTAGGATTGCTCGGTGCGCTGCTTACGGCGTTTTATATGTTCCGCTTATACGCAACCACTTTTAAAGGAAGTTTTCGCGGCAGCCACGAACAGGAACATCATTTACATGAAAGTCCGGCCGCGATCACAATCCCTTTGATCGTGCTCGCCATTCTTTCGGTAATCGGTGGTTATATCGGCATTCCAGAATTTATCATGCACGGCGCCCATAGTTTAAAAGCATTTTTAAACCCCATTTTTGAACAGTCTTACGCCTTATTACCCAAACATGAAGTGTCGCACAGTATGGAGTGGGCTTTAACCGGCGTTTCTTCGCTGTTAATTATTATCACTGTTGCTATCGCCTGGGGCCGGTATAGTAAAAAACCTGATACCGAAGAAGCGAAAGGTTTTGGCAAATTGTTGCAGGACAAATGGTATGTGGATGAAATTTACAATGGCGTTATTGTGAAACCATTGAATGCTTTGGGCGCTTTTTTCAATAATATTTTCGAAAAGAATATTGTGGATGGTATCGTGAACGGCGTGGGACGTTTGGTTCATTACGGCGGGCGTCAGTTGCGCTGGCTGCAAAGCGGCCAGACGGGGTCTTATGTGTTGATGATGGTCGTTAGCATTTTGATTGTATTTGTATTACAGTTTTTTTTAAGAAAATAGTTTTAATACGCAGACTTTTAGTATTTGTATATGATTTCTTTGTTGCTGATATTACTTCCGCTGCTGAGCGGTATCATCACCTTCTTTATCAAAAAAGAAGCGGGTGCAAGAGCCTGGTCGCTGCTGGCGGCTATTGCCACTTTTGTTGTTGCGATTGTAGCTTTTACCTGCTACAACAACACCGCGTCTTTATCATTCAGCGCGCCCTGGATGGGCATTTTAAACAGCAGCTTTGCCATTAAAGCCGACGGCATGGGCGCCATGCTGTGTATGCTTACCGCCCTTTCTTTTCCGCTTATTTTTATTTCCACCTGGACGACGTCTTACAAAAAAGCCCATAATTTTTTAGGATTGATGTTGTTGACCCAAGCCGGCCTTATGGGCGTTTTTTTAGCAATGGATGCGTTGTTATTTTATTTCTTCTGGGAGCTGGCCCTGATCCCCGTTTATTTCATTTGTTCGCAATGGGGTAATGAAAAAAGGATTAAAGTAACTTTCAAATTTTTCATTTATACATTTATTGGCTCCCTTTTGATGCTTATCGGCATCCTTTATATTTACTCCCAAACCAACTCTTTTGCTATTGATGCGTTTTACAACGCCTCGCTCAGTTCGCAGCAGCAGATGTGGGTATTTTGGCTGTTTTTTGTAGCCTTTGCTATCAAAATGCCGATCTTTCCGTTGCATACCTGGCAGCCGGACGCTTACGAGCAATCTCCCACCGCAGCCACAATGGTGTTGAGCGGGATCATGGTAAAAATGGGTGTATTGGGTCTTTTACGCTGGCTGCTGCCGGTGTTGCCCATTGCGTCTTACAGTTGGGGAGATACGGTTTCTACCATGGCTGTGATCGGAATTATCTATGCCTCCCTGATCGCCTTCCAGCAAAATGATATGAAGCGGCTGGTGGCTTATTCTTCTATTGCGCATATTGGCTTAATGTGTGTTGCGGTTTTTTCTGAAACCCAAAGCAGCATTCAGGGCACGCTGTTTCAAATGTTTGCCCACGGTATCAACATTCTTGGCATGTGGATTATCGTAGAAATTATCGAGCGCAAATTCGGAACCAGGAAAATGAATGAATTGGGCGGCATTGCAAAAAAAGCGCCGGCGCTTACGATATTCTTTTTTGTTATCGCATTCGCCAATATTGCCTTGCCGCTTACCAACGCATTTGTCGGAGAATTTTTGATGTTTAACGGGATTTTGGGATCGCCGGTTACGCAATACGGCGTGGCCTTTATGGTAGCGGCCGGAACAGGCGTTATCCTTGGCGCTGTTTACACGTTAAAAATGGGAAGGCAGGTTTTTCTGGGAAAGACGAATAGCCGGACAGAGCAAGGAACGGATATCGTTTTCCACGAGAAAGCCATACTGTGTGTGATCGTTGCTACGATTATCATTACGGGTGTCTATCCGCAGCATCTATTACATTCTCTCGAAGATATTACGAATTCAATTTTACACAAATCAGATGTGCTTCCTTTATTAAAAACAATGAAGCAATAAGCAATATAGTATGAACGCATTAGTACTTTCTGCAATTTTTGGTGTTGTCATGATGTTTAGTGGTGTGGTGTTTAAAAGAAATGCATCCATCAAAGCCACGGGTATTATAGCAATGATCGTGCTGTTACTTGTTAATTGCATGGAAATGGGAAATATTAAATTTTTCAAATTTGATGTTTCAGCATTTATGGTGTTTAACGACTACGCGCTTTTCTTTAATTCGATTGCCATCTTTGCCACTTTAGTTTACCTGGTGTTGACATCGGCTGAAATGGAAAAAGTGGGCCGCAATCTGGCGGAGTATTTCGCACTGATATTTTTCATCATCGCCGGCATCACGCTAACGACCAGTTTCACCTCATTATTGACGCTCTTTTTGGGGATTGAAATCATTTCCATACCCTTATACATTTTAACCGGGTCGGATAAAAGGAATCTAAAAAGCAACGAAGCCGCGTTGAAGTATTTTTTGATGGGTTCTTTTTCGACGGGTATTATGCTGATGGGCATCGCATTGATTTACGGATCGCAGGGCAGCTTTAGCATAGACGCCATGAACTTTAGCGCGGCTGCGAAGACACCCAATTTGCATATTGCCGGCATGTTATTTCTGCTATTTGCTATGAGTTTCAAAGCTTCTGTGGCGCCTTTCCATTTCTGGACACCGGATGTATATGACGGCGCTCCTACCGTATTCACTTCCTTCATGGCGACCATTGTTAAAGCCGCCGTTTTTATTGGATTTGTTCGTTTGTTCGGCGGCGCGTTTGGCAAGTTGGAGTCGACCTGGTCATTGTGGGTGGCCGTAATGATCGCTGCAACATTGTTTGTTGGCAATATTACCGCCGTTTTTCAGCAAAGTGTAAAACGCATGCTCTCCTACTCAAGCATTGCGCAGGCAGGTTTTTTGCTTTTTGGGGTTTATGTTATGAATGAAGCCGGCCGCGAAGGCTTATTAATTTATTCAGCGGCTTACTGCCTGGCCACTATTGGCATTTTTGCGGTGCTTAGCAAAATGACAGACTATAGTTTTGAAGGTTTCAACGGATTGGCCAAACATCAGCCCCTCCTGGCTTTCACTACTACCATTTGCCTGTTGTCGCTTGCAGGGATTCCGCTCACAGCCGGCTTTTTAGGGAAATTTTACATGTTAAAAGCAGCCGTTTCCAACGGCGGCAATTTGTGGCTTGTCATTTTTGCGGTTGTGATGGCAGCGGTGAGTGTTTACTATTATTTCAGAGTAATCCAGGCTATGTATTTTAAAGACGGCCCGGTTCAATCGGTGGCCGCAACGCCATTGGAAAAATACACTTTGCTTATTGTTTGTGTGCTGATTATACTGATTGGCGTATTCCCCAATGTTTTCCTGAACTGGCTTTATTTCAGCCGTTAAAAGATCGCATTAAATAATGCGGCGTTTTTGCGCGAGCCGTACTGCCTCTACTTTTGAGTGCACCTGGAGTTTATGGTAAATATGCTCTATGTGCTTACGCACCGTTGAGGGAGAAATGAACAAATTCTCCGCTATCATTGTGTAAGACAGCCCTTTGGACAGTTGCTCCAGCACTTCCACTTCTCTTTGTGATAAATTGACGTCCTCATCTGATGCCTGCGCTTCATCAGGCAAAGGGTTGCGAAGCAAGCGCAAGGTTTTCATGGCCACCGACGGCGTCATCGCAGCGCCGCCTTCGAGTGTTTGCAGAATGGCCTTGTGAAGCTCCTCTGGCCCGGTTTCTTTCAAAAGATATCCATCTGCACCTGACTGTATGGCTTTAAAGATATGTTCATCATCGTCGATTACCGTCAGCATGATAATTTTAATCTGCGGATGTTTTTGTTTTATGAGCGCACAGGTTTCGATGCCATTTTTCTTTGGCATTTCAATATCCATCAGTATTAGATCTATATTGGCATTTTCCTGTAAGCGGCCGATACACTCCATTCCGTCGCGCGCGGTAAAACTAATTTTCATGTCGTCAAAAAAAGACAATCGTTCCTGAATACTTTTAATGAGAAAATGATTGTCGTCGACGATGGCGAGATGTGCTTTCATGTGTTATGCATTTGAAGGTATCATTAATCTAACAGAAGTTAGGCTGGCATCGCGGGTTATGTGCAATGAGCCACCAAGGATTTCGGCACGTTTCCTCATATTAATCAAACCATTTCCCTCATAGTTTTTAGTAACGTCAAAGCCATTGCCATTATCTTTTACCAGAAAACAAAACTGATCGTTCTCGAAGGTAAAGTTGATCCATATGTCATTGGCGCCGGAATGTTTCATAGCGTTATTTACCGCTTCCTGAAGAACCTGATGAATATGCATGCCCATTCGGGACGGAAAAGCAATTTCATCAGAATCTGCGAGCTCATTATTGAACGCCATTTTTACAGAGGATATTGATTGGTTTGCCTTTTCAACGAAATTTGATATGCGGCCGCGCAAATCGCTTAAACTGATGGACTGCTTGTTCATTGCCCAAATCGTATCTCTCAACTCTTGTATGGTATCTTTTGTAAAGGAGCGGATATTGTTCAGACTATCGGTAAATTTTTCATTCTTGTCAGATGTGTAATACTTAATGGTGTCGATTGCTGAAACAATAAAGGACAACTGGGCGCCGATATTGTCGTGTAAGTCTCTCGATATGGATAGCCTTTGCTCTTGTAGTTTATGCTGTCCGTCTATTTGGGCGAGCGCCAATTTAAGTTCTCCCTCCTGTTTTTGCCTGAGGGCTTTAACGACTTGCTGTTTATAAAGTAGAAAGCCAATCAGGCCAACTATTACAGCAAGCGAGACCAAACCAAATATCCATAAGTTACGCTTCCTGAGGTGCAATTCGTTCTCGGCAATTTTCGCACGTTGACTCAATATTTTTCTTTCTTTTTCAGCGGCTTCATATTTAGTGGCCATTTCCTCAACGTCTTTAAGCTTTTGCACATTATATAAGCTATCTTCCAGCTGGTTGTATATTTTGAAACTTGTATAGGCCTGCTTATAGTCGCCAAGCGAAGCATAGTTATCCGTAATTTGCTGATGATTATATTTCTGTATATCTAAAAATTTAATCTTTTGCGCCACCTCATTGCTTTTTTTAAAAAAAGATGTGGAGACCGCCAATTGATGGGTTTCTTTATAATATTCCCCTAGCGCAGTATAACTCAGCATTAGTGCAAACTGATCTTTTTGCCTTTGCCGTATCTTTAACGCTTGTTTCAAATAAGCTTCTGCCTTGGAATAATTTTTTATAGCCATTTGGGTATATCCCAAAAATTCTAATGAATAGCCAATTCCGACCGAATCATTTCGTTGACGTTGAATGCTTAATGATTTTTCAAATCGTTTATTAGCTGTTTGATAATCCCCCTCGTCTCTGTAAACCACGCCACTTTCATTATTGATGCGGGCAATACCTTCCAAATTATTTTCAGCTTCGTAAAGGCTTAACGCTTTGTCATAAAATGATAAAGCTCGCTCCGGTTGCCGTAATTTTCTGTATAACCTTGCCATATCGTCGTATAAAAGGCCTAGCTTTTCGCTATCGCCGCTATCTTCCAATTCACCAAGCGCTTTATAATAGTAAACCGAAGCGCTGTCTATGCTTCCCTTTTTTCCCAGGGCGCCGCCAATCAGTCTTAAAAAGTTTCCTTTGTTAACATTGTCATGTTGATTTTTTGCCAACTCATATCCCAGCCTTGCAAGATCAATTGTTTCATCATAACGTGTAAGATAAATCTTGTTAATCTCATTCTGTAGCAAGGCTACTTTCTCTCGATAGCCGGCTATTTGTTTAACGGCCCGTGCGACGTCGTCAGCCGAAGAAAATGTTTGAGAAAAAGAATTAAAAGAAAATATTAAGCAAATTAACGTAAGGTTAAAGCTCAGACCTTTCATTACACCTCCGATTTTAAATGACAGAAATTGCAGCAAAGCAGGCTTGGTACCGCAGGGTTGCAAGGGTCAATTTACATAAAAAAATCACTTAATGCTAGTACGATCTAAAAATCTTAAGTACAGACTTTAGATATTGTTGTAGAGTTTCGACCAATAAACGATCTGCCTGATTCAACAACAAACTTTCATTTGATCGGGCCGACAATTCACTAAATCCCATATTACGCTCGCGCATGCGAACTTCTTCTATAACATTCGGGGCAAATGGAAATTTACGTTCTCTATCAGGCAGGGGCATGCTTTGATTCATTCTAATAAGATCAGTATAACTTTCAAAAAAACGTCGGATCACCAGAATTAACAAACCCAGTAATCCAAATATCGATATGAATAAAAAAAACAGTGCAATCATTTCAGCTTTATTTTTTTCTTTCCTTTTGAATTCTTCGCCACCTAACAATCGCCCAAACCACAATCAAAATAAATATCAGTCCGATAAGAAAGGGGGCGACAATTACAAACAAAGTGATCAGCCCCGGTAGCGCTCCCCAAAATGTTGTTTCGACTTGGTACGGATCGCCGGTTTCAACATTAGTATATACCAGAGTTTGCAGCGGCAGTATATGCATCGCGTCTATCTTTGTAAATAAACTGTCCGCCTTCGAAGCTACAGGGTCAAATAAAAAATTTTCCATTCTGCTGTAGTAAGTAGCCACAAGATTGTCCTTAGGTGTTGGCGAAAAGTCTAGTTTTTGGCCCGAAAAAAGCCGGTGGCTTTCGTTATAACGAAAGCCAAAACCAGCCGATAAACCATGCAGGTCTTTTAGCGTCAGGCCGTCCATTAACTGCACATAGAACTGGCCTTTTTCAATCGGCTGGCGCCAAACGCTACCACTTTCCAGCAGATAAATAAACGCATTCTTTCTTTCATGATTATATCCGCTGCGAATACCCGCTTCGTTAGTGTTTACCAAAAAATAGACTTCAACAGTCTTTGCTTCTTCTGCACCAAAAGCCATTTCCCACACCATCCAGTTGTCGCCCGACGGAATGGGGCTTTTTTCATCATGGTTTAGCTCCGGATGCGCCTCTTTCAATAGCGGCAACCAATTGCCGCCCGCCCTGATCTTAAACCGGCTAAGCGAGTCTAGCAACACTTCGTTCAAATCCACCGCGCCGCCCGCATATATGCCATTGACGGGATACCCCATTTTAAAACGTAAATCTTTACCAGACGTGTTTCTGAAAAGATAAACTCCCTTCACCACAGCATAGCCCTTATACAGCTGAATGTAAATTTCCTCCTGCTCCATCTGCACTTTTTTAAAAGCAACGGAGTCCTCCGGATACAGCATCGTAAACACCGTTCCGCCGGCGTTCCAGATTCCGGGTTGAGCAGCATTGGCCCAGGAGTAGTTATTACCCAAAAACAAGAATATCCAAAGAGTAATGAATGTTCCAAGGTATTTTTCTCTTGAATATTGAATGATCATTTTATTTTATTTTTAGATGTCTTCTTACACAAATTTTCTGTGAGGTTATTTTGTGCCAATCCAAATCCACTGTCGTAGTTTTTACAATTTGAGCCAAAGCCGCTATTGGCAGCAAACATATGACGAGCAGCGTAGGTTTCATGAAGCGCTTTATTTTATCACATTAAAAGCTATAGTTATCATTTAGATTTCTCATGATCCTTTATCATTTTCTGTGATGATCGGGTCACCTGATTTCTTACAGTGGCTGATAAATATTTTTTAAACTCTTTATACTGGTCGAACACGCTTTTATCGCATAGCATTAACAATTGAAAAGGGCGTTCTTTTTCGTTGTTATACAAGGCCGTCAGGATTTGCGCGATGCCCTGGTGCAGTTGATCTTCTGAAATCACTTGTTTTTGCTTGAGATACCAGGCATCAAATTTTTCCGCAAGACATTTATTGCTGTTGCTACAAGCCGCAAGCCATTGATTAACCAATGTTTGCATTTCTCGATCAACGGTATGGGCGGTAGTAGCGTTTTTTGCGATGATAGGATAAACGGTGTAGGCGCTGCCCGTTTTATAGTCAATTAAAATAATAGTTTCACCAGTATTAAGCGTATAAATCAGGTTACCGTTTGCATCAAAATTGGTTGCAGCTTTGGCACTGATACTATTATAATGGGTGCCATCCGGTTTAAGGTAGTAATGGAGCTTTTTACCGTCTTTGTAATAAAAAGTCCAAAAACCTTTGTTGCCTGTTTGGGCATTCAAAATTTTTGCGGGAAGTATTTTTAATACGTGCGTATTGTTGTAAAAATCAGTAAGCTCATAAAATCTTTGGTTTGGGGGATAGTAAACAATGCCGTTACCCTGGTTGCTGTAAAGCCATACCGTTCCTTTGGGTACCTGTTTGCCGTTTTCGTAAAGCCAAAAACTTTTGCCGTCCTGTGTTTTTTTATAGGTTACTGTCGGTAATATGTTGGTGGTGGCTTTTTTGTGTTTATTGGCATCAAAAGACACGATGGGATAAACGGTATGTTCTTTCGGGTTGTTATAATAATTTTCGAGCACGATGGTTTCGCCATTATTAAAGGTAAATACCAGATCGTTGTTAATATCTGTATAGCTTGCTTTTTTGTTGGTCGTATTGTAGGACGTGCCGTTGGGTTTTAGATAAACAAAGCCATCGCTTTTTTTGTACCAAAATCCCTTATCGCCGATTTTATAATCGATTTTTCTACCCCGAATAAATTTTTCCAGAGGGGTCCGGCTGTCTTCATAACCCGTCATTTCACAGAAAGTACGGGTTTTGGGGTAGTAAAATATATGGTTGCCATTCAAGGTAAACAGCGTAAGTGAGTTAGCTAAAATGCTTTCGCCGTCATTAAACAAAAGGTAGCCGTATTTGCCATCGGCCCTTTTCTTTTTCATCCACCACACACCTTTAGAATAGTCAGACTTGGCGGTTGCATTGTTTTCAACTGTATTTGCTTTCTCGTGTTTGTTGGCATCGTAAGACACAATCGGATATACCCATTTAACCAAAGCTTTTTTGTATTTATTAAGTACGATTTTTTCACCATTGTCCAGCTGCACAATCAGATTATTATCAGTATCAAAATCGATCCGGTCTTTATTTAAAAGAATTTTATCGGTAAGACCATAAGAAGTACCATCCAGCTTGTAATAGTAGTAAGATGTTCCCAAGGTATGGCTATTTAAAAACCAAAAGCCTTTATCACCCACTTTACTGGGCAATAGTACGCCTTTGTTGCCCGGATGTTCCTTAGGCATTTCGGTGCTTTTCATCGGCAACCTAAACCCTTTTAGGTTGTAAAACGATTTTGTTTTAGGAATGTAGATATGCGCATCTCCTCCAAGAAAATCTTCAAATAAAAATATATAAGATTCGGCAATATCGGTTCCATTCAAATACACATGGCTTTTGTAGTTCTTGATATTCCAATAAACACCTTTCTGGGGAATATTTTGCGCAGTTGCAAAAAATCCCAAAACGATGTACAGCACCAGCAATAACACGCCCTTTCCCGGATATAAACGAATCGAGTATTTCATAATCGAAGTTTATTTAGAAATTTATAAGTGCCTGAAGCATTCTTACAAACTCATGGTACACTTTCCTATCGTATGCCGTATTTCCGATCACACTATTGTTAGCCAGCGTAATTTTAAAGAACCCTATACCAGTAATGTTTTTGGTTTTTACATCCACGTCGGCTTCTGCTATAATATTGTTGTACTTATCTTTTAAGTACAGCGTTAATTTGAATGGTATGAGCTCGCCTTTATTTTTTTCAAAAGTCTGCAAAGTCTGCTCCGAATACTGTTGCAACCCAAAAGGTAAATTGTCGATCGGCGCTTCTTTTTCGAAACGATGAATCCCTTTCAGCAGCTTGTTTTGCGCCACGCTGTCTTCAATCAGTTTGAATTTTATTTCCACTAAATCGTTAAGATAAGCAGTTGCATAAAAATAACTTTTCGGTTCCACATAGGAAATAATCTCTTTGTCATCGAGATAAAAATAATTAGTAACAATGTCGGCTTCGCCGGGTGCTTTTTGACGATGGATCTCTTTATACAGTTTTCCCTTTGCGGAATAATAGCGCATAGTTTCGGATTTTGTTCCATCCATGTCTGCCTGAATGCGCTCCAACAAACTATCCTGATAAATAAAGCGAACCTGATTTTTACTGCCATCTTTAAACCGGATGCGCTCTTCCACAATACGGCCCTGCCTGTTGTAGCGGTAGGTGTAAGTGCGATTTAGATAGGGATTGCTATGGGTCCAGGTTTCTGTTTGCAGTTTTCCTTTATTGTAAATGCTGTTGGCTTTAGCCCAACTATCATCCAGGAAATTTCGATTTTCGTAGCTTTCTATGTTACCGTCCGAATTAAAGCATCGGGTTATTTTCTCCACCTTCTCGATGCTGTCTCCATCAACGCTGTAATAGATGGCTTCTACCTTTTTCACCGGTTGCGGATAGCCATAATCGCGATAACTGATTTGCGGAAGGGTTTGGGCGGCACTTCCTAAAGCAATAAGCAACCAAAGTATTGTGAACTGTATTTTAGACGCCGACTTCATTAAATGATTTTATTTTGAATGGTTAGCTGGTATTTTATCGATATTTTCCAATGCCTCGCGGAGTTGCTCTTTGGTTATTGTTTTGGCAGGCTCAATAAGTTTAACCAGCGTATGCACCAACATTTCATAAAGTGAATTGAATTGTTTTTTAACCGCTTTATCTTTCAGGTTTTTGGTGATATATAAAGTATCGCCGTTAGAAAAAATAACGTTTATTTCCTCGATGGTAATTTTAAAAAAGGGAACTAAAAATTGATAGTGGATGCGCGCCTGCAGCAAACTGCCCTCGTATTTTTTAGACCAATCTAATTTATAGTCCTTGTCCGAAACGACATTCGTCCTTAAAAAACGGAAGCTTTGACGGGCCAACAGGGCTTCGTATTCCTCCGCCATAAATTTCACGGTTTCCAAACTTTCTCCTTTTTTATAGTACCCGTACAATTCGGTGGTCGGCGTTGCCGGAATACCGGATTGGGCAAAAGCAGCGCCGCTTATCATAAGCAGACAAAACGTTTTTATGCACCGGGTGATGGTCATAGCATTTAATCTTTGTTTAAACTTTTCTTCGCCACTTCGCGCAGGTAGCTTCTGGCCTCAGGATATTTTTTTGAAATAATTTTCAAACATTCATCAAAAGAATTCTTATGCATTAAATTGACAAAATTGTAAGAAGCGCCTTTGTGTTGCTGATAAATAAGATAAAACACATCAGCAAATGTTTCATAGATAATCTGCGAATTATCGGCTACCCGAATCCACTCGTACTGCAGCTTGTTCATGTAATTTTTAAGATCGGTATAGGTGCGCGTTTTGGGATTGTTATATAGTTGAAGAAAATTTTCGGCTTCAAACTTCATGTGCTCATCTGTGCCAAAAAGGGTAGCATTGCCGTCTCCCATTGCCTGCAAAGCCTTGCTCACTTTAGTATAAAAATCGCCATCGTTAAAATCAATCTTATACATTTGCTTTTCCTGGGTGGGCCGTTGGATATAACCCCGGCCACCGCAAATGCTGCAAGCGACCGTTTCATAGCGATCGAGCACTTCTTTTTTAGAGGTCCATAGCTTAACCGGCTTTAGATAACCCGAACGATCCTGTTCGGTTAAAATCGTCCTTCCTTTGCTATCTTTCCAGTTTACATCCTGCGTTACGGTTTTATATCTTGGCACCACTTTGGTTTTGGGACACCCCACTTCAACTATTTTGGTTGTTGTACTCTCATAATAGACATCACCAATATTTTTGTTCAGGGTTACCAGATTATTGTTATCGCCTTTTAGCAAAATTTTCTTGTCACCCGAAATGCCAAAAACGGGTACCCATCGGTTCAGATTTTGTACAAATACCTTCGCGTTGGCTCTGAGCCCCAATTGTTCATAGGGGACTTTCTCATAAAACTGAAAAGTATCAACCGGACTTTTGCTATTTTTTATATAACTGAATCCTTCAACCGGTGATTTGGCCCAAATGTTCCGATCCTGGTCGGTGTCGCTTTTGCCATAAAACATGCCGGGGCTAAATTCGCGCCCATCGATCAGTTTTCCATTGATAAAAACTCCGGCTTCGGCGTAGAGGTTAAACACTAATTTGCTGGAAATATCGCTGCCCCAAAAGTTAGTGGTGCCTGTTAACCGATAGCCTAACCCATTTAATTTTCCATTTTTAAAAATGCCTACTTCAAACAGTAATTCCTTTCCGGGGGTGGGATCGCCTGTTGTAGCATATTTCACACCATATCCATTGGAGGGTTGCGAAGTATAGTTTCCCAACAGCTCGGGATACGGATATTTGGCAGCACGGGCGCCATCCTGAAAAAGGCCGGAACCCGTATAGGCAGCCACCGAAAGTTGTTGTTGCAACTGCAATAAATCGGGCGCTTCAGACGCTCTTGCCGGAATTGCCTTTTCTATATTGCCGCCAACCACCAGCACCCATTCGGATTGATTACCACTTGTTCGAAATAAAACCGATCCCTGCGGCATACCGGCTACCGGGCCAAAGAAGCCGCGGTATTCCTCTCCGCTATCCGCCATAAATTTACCGATGTGCGGTGTTCCTTTATAGAACCCTTTGGGCGTACGATTCAAAATTTCACCAAATTGTTTTGCAGAAAAGTTCGCGTCAAAAATCCACGGACTTAGCGCCGAATGATTCAGGGTGTAAGATCCGAATATGCTGGCCGATCCATTCATAAAACGAAACGATGGTTCGTTCTTTCTTTTATTCCCCTCCCTTACATAAAGGGTTTTATTGTTATAATTATGGGACTGCTGCGCATAATGAACGCTACCGTCTTCATTGTAAATTGTTTTATCGTTCGCTACCTGATAACCTGGCTTTTTGCCAACAGCATCGCCAGGACAAAACAGTTGATCATTGCTTAAAAAACGTATATCGCCTGTAGGCAGTACCGATACTTCGGTAATACTGCGCGTTCCATAACGGTTGGGATACTTATCCCGGGTGTAAACGACTTTGGCTGGCGCGTACAGTTTTTGGCCTCCTACTTTAAAGATTACTTTGTCATATTTTTTTCCACTTCTCTCCCGGAAAATATGGGTATTACCGTCCGCGCTGATCAACATTCCCGGATCTTTACTTTTAAAGGTCCGCAGTTCATCGAGCTTTTTAAAATACTCCGGGTTAATAGCATCAATACTGCCAAAAATGTTTTGCCAGGCTTTGTTTTGGCCGTACAGGAAATTGGCACCAATAACCATCACAATAAATAAAATAACCTTCTTCATACCATTTGATTTAACTATTTCAGCCGCGCCACTTTCCGTTCAAAAATCAAGTCCATCTCGGTGTCGCCGCTGGTCGTTCCATCAGCGTACATCAGCTTTCTGAATACCAGTCGCCTTTGTGGTGGTGAAAATCTTCTATCAATTTGCAATCGCTTTATCCAGTCCCCGTTTTCATTTTTAGCCAGCGCGGGAATATCAAAGACAATCTTTGAAACAGGTTTGCTCTGTAGGCTGCTCATCTGCTTGTTAAATGCCATAGGATCGCTTTGCTTTAACTTTCGTTGTGCCAAAGCATAAGTTAAAGGAGCTTCGTTTACTTTAGTTTCAAAATCAATGCGTCGATACGCATCGTAGAAGGTTAACAACCCCGAGCCCGATCGAAAAGATGCCAGGAGCTCGTCCCCTTCGTAGATATAATAACGCTCTGTCACTTTGCCGTTCGCCGCCGTTTCCCTTTCCTGAACACAATTCGCTTTGTGATTAAAAACAGCTTTCCTAGTGCTGCCACTTTTATGCGTCCTTTCGATAGAAGCAACCATCCCGGTTTGGTCATACTTATAAGTATCCGTAAAGTTTGAAAATTTTCCGGTAGCGGTAATATGCGTCAATTGCCCGTCGCTGTTATAATGCAGTTTCTGCCGGCTGTTGAAATTAGCAGCAGTGGCAAGAGTGTTGATGCTATCCAGAACGCCATTCGTATAGACATAATTGTGGGCAGTTTCGCTGCCGTATTGACCAAAAATCCGAATATAATGCTGGATAAGATGCCCGTGTTTATTGAACGAAATAACTTCTGCCATCGTGGGCTCGTAACCCAAACTATCACTTTTGTAGTAAGCAATTTTCACGTGGTCGATTTGCTTTTGAAATCCAAACGACTGCCAATAGGTTTTTGGCGGTGAGAGGTGATCTGCGGCCTCATGTTTTTGGGCATGCACCGTAAAACTGGCAATCATCATTAAAAAAGCAATGGTGTAGTAAATACTATTCTGCATTAGATCCTGTTTTTTTTTGGTTGTTCAAGTAGCGCTGATAGGTGGCTTCAAAAAAATCTTTTATTTGTTCCTGGCACGCCGCCTTGTATGTTTTTTCGGAGGTTTCAATGGTTCGAATCGTCGCGGTTAATTTCCCCGGCGTTTTGGTAGCGTTGCTATATGTTATTTTTGCTATCCATATTTCTTCGTCGTAGAGATAGTTAATATGCGTTGTTTTAATTAATTTTTGGCCTGTGTTTTTCTGCCCTGTAACAAATTCTGCAATCTCAAAAGGATCGCCTTTTTTATTGTAATTATAGATTCTTCGTACCCTAGCTCCTGAACCATCAATAGTAAGCGTATTGGTTAATCTTCCCGTGCTATCGTTTACGTAAGTAATATCAGTCATTAGCTGTTCATTATGGTATGTTCTTTCACGGTATCCTTCTTTTCGACCATATTCTATTTGCCTGGTTCGTTGTCCACGGGTATTGTAAATGGATTTGCCTCGCAGCTCCCCTGCATCATTATAAAACGCTATTGTCTTCTCCACCTCGCCTGTGCTGTGGGTTTTATACCATGTTGTTTTGTAGCCCTTGCTTTCCGTTCGGTAATTGTAGGTTTTATACTCCATGCTCACATTAGAACCGCCTAACGTTTCCTTACTTTCTAACTGACCATCTTCGTACTGATAAGTATTATCAAGTTTCCAATCGGAAGCACTGTCACGTTGTTGATGGTTGACGAGTTGATTGTTTTGAAAAATATAGACCTGATAATATCCACACATGGAAAGATGCCGCCGCGGAATGCTAAAATCTGCATAAGTGATGGTTGCTTTAACGGTGTTCTGAGGCAGTCCGAAATCTTTAGGCGCCGTTTTTTCATGCGTCCTGCCGTTCACCACCGAAAAAAGAAAAATACATAAGTTTAAATATCGGATGGCAATTATCATTTTTATTATTTCAGCCGTATGTTATTTAAGAACCACTTCATATTTCTTCACAAATGTTCCATCTTGTATAATGCCTGCTTCCAGGCCCTGGGCTGTTTTTTTAACTATTTTAGCTTTGCCTTTTTTCGTGTTCCATAAACCAAAATAATAGTTGCCGTTAACCACACCTTCCAGAAAATGAAAATCTTTCGTTTTGGCGCCGTACTGTATCATCTTATTATCTTTCATAATAAAATAGGGCCCCACCGCGTTGCCGCCTTCAAAAAAGCTATACGTGAGCGTGCCACTATCCTTTTTTAAACCGAAGCCATCGGTGCAATTGCCCTCACAGGTCATTGTGGCTTTTCTCGAAAGCAAATCCTGATCGAGATTTTTCACCAGCTTCCCGTTTTTATAAATGCCGGCCTCTACTACTTTGCTGCCACTCACCACAAAGCCATAGCCGTTCAGTAATCCGTTTTCAAACAAGCCGAAGGTGATCCGTTTATCGCCCACGGGAAGATGCGTTTGTCCAAATCCCGATAATTTCCCGTTGACAAAATTGCCTTTGTATTGCATGCCGTTTTTCGACATAAAACCCGGGCCGTTTAAAACCCCTTTCTCAAAAAAACCGTCCTGGGCAGAAAATTTTGTCGTCGCCTGGGTATAAACATTATTGCTTTTTTTGGGGTCCATAAATTCCAGCTGATCTGTATCCGGACTTTCCACTTTGCCATCCCGGTAAGTAATCACATAGGCCTTGGTGGTATTATCGCCGGGCTGGGTAGAAGTAACTGTTTGCGTAAGCAATAAGCCGGCGCTATTATAAGTATTTTCGTAATGGGTGGTAGTGTTGCCGTATTTGAAAAATTTATAATCGGTAAAAACACCATTTTTATCATAAGTATATGCTGAAAACTTTTCTTTGCCTTTGACAACCGAAACAATCAATTTGTCCGCCAAGACTTCATACGAATAATTATACTCATAAGCAGCCCCAAGCTCAGCGATTTTTCTGTTCTTATCATCGTATTTATAATGCGTCGTTGTGGTGGGCCTCAACGCAAACTGGCCTTTCTTCACCTGCCCCCTCTTGAATTTTTCCGACCGAATTAAATTGCCCTTATCATCATAGCTGTTTACGGTTTTGTAAAGCGTGTTTCCATAACGGTCTTCCTGCCAATACTGGGTGATATTTCCCTTGGCATCCAGGTCATAAACATATTCGTTATTCGTTTTAATTCTTTTCTTATCCGGCGCATAATGATAGGTAATCACTTGTGAACCCGTTTCCATTTTTTCAGGCCAGCCTTCTGTATTGTAAAAAGTTTGATTGACGGCCAGACCGGCTTTATTCATAATGAGGATCGCCGCCACGTTTTTATTAGCCAGGCGTTTAGGGAAATAGGCGTCGCCCTGCTGCGGGTTGGCAGGCGCAAAAGTGGATAACTCCTTTGGTTTCGGCTGTTCCACCTGAGCGCTTGCGACAATATTAAAAAAAGCAAGTATCGAAAGGAGTAATGTTATGCTTCGAAAGTTTATCATCATTGTCAGTTTGTTTTGATGGTATGAGAACCACTATATTTTTGAACCCGTTCTCTTGATTTTTCACGGATATAGTTGCGCACATAGGTTGGAAGTTTGCCAATAATACCGGTCATGGAATTTTTTTCCATCCGCATCATCAACTCAAATGCGGCATAAGGTTCATTATTGTAAACCTCTTCGATAAGGCTTGCATAAAATTGCGCGAGCAGGTCGCCTTCTATTTTTCTTTGTCGCCACTTCTTGTCCAGATTAGTCAGATAGGTTTTCAGATGCTGAGGCGCGTTCCTATTGTTTCGATACAGGTCAAGAAAAGCTTTGGCCTCCGCGGAGGGCGCTTTATTTGCGGTACCAGTTGTAGCTGCCGAACTATTGCCATTGGAACCGACTGCCTTAGTCTCGCGCTGCGTGGACGATGTGTTGCTGACAGATCCAATTTTGTCTGTAGCCGCGTTAAAGTACCGTCCCCGGGACAATTCCTTTTCGCCCGCGTTTTTAAAATTGAGCAACACATATTTTGGCACCCCATCGATGGCGCAAACAACGTCCTCGGTACCGGCTATTTTGCCCGGCACGCTAAACCCTTTTTCGGGGACGAGTTTTTCATTATCATAAATCAACAATTTTTTACCTTCTCTTGAATAATAAAACCATACCGCGTTTTTATCCTTCAATTTATTTTTAGCCGGCACGGCGACCGTTTGTTGCGGTGTAGCGCTTCTGTCAAAAAAATAATTTTTTGTTTCACCGCTATCTAAAACACCATAAAAAGTTTTTTCATAGATATATTTCCAATTATCCTTCTGGTTTCGTGGCCTACCATTTTCTACTAAAAGGATGGAAGTATTATCCCTTAATAAAATCACTTCTGTACCCGCGACTAATTTTTCCACAGCAATTTTTTGTCCTTCTTTATGCGTTTTCAGATAGGCGCTACGAGCGATATAATAAGTGGTTGACAACGAATCAAAGAATACATAGTCGTTGTTAAACCGGCAAAAAATCAGTTTTTTAAATGCCTTGCCATTTAGATATAATCGAGGCGCTAACAGCACTCTCGCGCCTTGGCCATCGAGCAAATCCTCCAACACAACCGACCAGGCACTGAGCCCTTTATCATATTCGGAATAATAAATGAGATCGCGGGTAGTGGGAGCCATTGGCTTTTTGCTGTAGCTACTTATGAGGGGTTGATTCGTTTCAGAATTGATATATGATTTCGAAATCCAGTTGCCCTTTTTATCGAATATGTAGGTATATTTCGTCGCGGGATAACCTTTTGATTTATTATAAACTTCAAGCCCGTTTTTGAAATGCCTTTCCGTTTCATAGGACTCGCCCTGATACTGCACACCGACTTCGTCAATAATTAAAAGATCACCTTTTTTTCTATAGCTGTACTGGCTATGACGGGCACCCCGTTTGTCTTTATAAGAACATTTGATCACCCTGTTGCTGTTATCATACTCATAAGTTTCTACGGCACCGTTCCCAAAATCTATTTTAATCAAATTGCCTTTACCATCATAACTATAATCCCGGGTGGAAATAACATCGTTTATAAAACGGGTTACGCGGCCCTTCGCATCCCTGATTGCCCTGTCTTTACTATCATAAGAAAACCATTTTCCATCCCGCGTGTAATAATCGAGAGCACTTGCCTGAAACAGATCACCTTTAAGATGCGCATACCTGAGATCAGATCCCTGCGGAACAGGATTTAGCGGTGCATTTTCCCAATCTACTTTTTGAGCGTAGCCGCCCGGCATTATAAAAAATAAAAGCAGCGCAGTAATTAGTTTCAGCATTTTCAATATTAGATTTCAAAAAAAATCAGGTTATCTATTCGTTCGGAGCAATCCGGCAACCGATACTATTTATAAAATTTAGATTTGAATTCTTCCACATGATGTTTCAAAAACGTATCAATGGCCAACTCCACCCCTTTTTGGTATTTGTCCGCATCGGCAGGAACAATTGCTGCTTTGGATGACGCTTTGTTTTTTGCACTATATACGGTTCCAAATGCTGTACTGGTGCCCCAATTATCGTAATCAGAATCGACATAATTCGTTATTTTTTCTTCCTTAATAACACCATCGATATCCAAGTCCTTTTTTAAAATTCCCTGATATTCGGCTAAGGGGGAACCGCCAATTTTGTTTCGTCCAACTATAAAATGCGCGATCGTATTCTTGTCTGACAAAACCAGATTGGTTTTAGCGACTACATTAGCTCCTACGCCGCTTTTATTAGAACCTCTTGTTTCAACAAATGCGACGTGCAAATCAACACGAACAACAGCTGCATCATTAAGTTCTTTTGAAAGCTTTGTAGTATTGATACCCGAACCTTTTTCGTTGTAGAAAAATCCGACGTTTTGCGGATGAACCGTAATGGCGCCTTCTACAGACGCAGAAGGAGTCATTTTTAAATTCGTACTAAACTTATAGTTCTTATAATAATCAGTATTTTTTGCAGCGTCTGCATTCATTACGTTAAAACCTTTCGATTTTAAATCTGATACAAAATCAGCATACACTTTATCGGTAATATTTTGGAGGGTTTCTTCGGAAATATCCAGACCTACAGCAAGCGAAGCTTTGGCTGCTCCCATCACTTTTCCATATAATCCAGAACCGCCCTTTTTAGAAGCAGATTTCTCGCTATACACCTGATAGTGCACCGCAAAATCATCGATAAACACATTTTTATTATCGAATTGGGGCCTCTCCAAACTTTTCGGGCCACCTTTTCCGGGACTAAAATCACCCAGCGTTTGTGCGGCAGTTGGAGCAACTTCCAATAACAATAAAACGGCAGCAAAAACAGCAGTTAGTTTCGGTAGATTTTTATTCATGGTTTAAGTATTAAATTTATACAAATTTGACATAAGATTTAGTTTTATACAATAAGGCAGATGCCGTATTGTGATCGATGGCCGCGCCGTCTAATTTTGAATAAACAAACTGCTAAAATTCTGAGGTGGATGAGAACTAAAAAAACTGCGCTTTATACTCACTATGCCTGGCGTGCAGAGCCGCTGGTTTTTATAGCGTTTACGCTGCTTTCCATCCTGAATCAAAAAACAACCATTTTTTACATTATTTACTTGTTTTGGTGGACGGAACTTTTGCATTTACTCATTGGCCGTTTTTTCCTTCGAAAACAATGGCGCGCAGCCTCCGGCCCCAAAACACAGCAACCATCTATGTTTAACCATCTTTTTCTGATGGGCATTTATTGGGTATTTATTATTGTCTTCTTTGGGCTGATGGCCAACTGGCGCAATGAAGACATTATGATGGTAAATTTTGAAGTGTTGTTGTTTCGCAATCTTTTTTTCAATCTCAACCTGGCGTATATAATCATGGTGCGAATAGGCTATTGTAAAACGCTCACCGACCTGCCGCCGACGCCGTCTCTTTTTACGACAGGTATGATCATCCTTCATATTTCCGTCATAGTCGGGGGCATCCTGATGTTTTTTGTTGTAAAAAAATTCCCCGAAATCTTTACGCCAGAAAACCTTTGGGGATCTGCGATTATCATTGCGCCGTTTTTAGCGTTGAGGCTACTTATAGGCCGCCGCTTGACGGAAAAATAGAGTTGGGCTAACCCTAATTTAGCCGAACAAGAAATTATTACAACATCGTTCCCATACAATTATCGACTGGCATCAGACAAAAAATTTTGATTATTCTGTTTTATGCCTTTAGCTTTATATGAAGCATGAAATTTCGCGACACATTTCTTCTGGCTTTTAGAACCGTAAAAGGCAATACTTTGCGCACCGCGCTTACCGTTGCGATCATCGCCTTTGGTATAATGGCATTGATAGGCATCATCACCGCCATTAAAGCCATGAACCAAAAATTTACTGAAAGTTTTTCGAGCATGGGCGCCAACGCTTTCACCATTCGCTTCAAAGAGCGGAACGTGCGTTTTGGCGGTGGCGGCGGCGAACTCAAAGTTTCCAAAAAAGGGAAAAAGGAAAAAAAGTCCAACCTCGGGAAGCATATTACGAGGGATGAAGCGGAGTATTTTATTAATAATTATCATTTTCCGGGCGCGGTTGCAGGCGTCTCGGTGTTTGGCCAGCGAAGCAACACCGTTTCCTTTGGTGACAAAAAAACCAGTCCGAACGTCATGATGTTTGGCGGTGATGAAAAATATCTCGACCTCAACGGTTACACGCTGCTCAGCGGCCGAAACCTGACATTGAAAGAGGTAAGAAGCGGCCAGAATGTTTGCATTGTAGGTTTTGATGTTGCCAAAAAATTCTTTAACGAAGCGCCCGAGCGCGCGGTGGGAAAAACATTGCGGCTTAACAACCTGCCTTATTTGGTCTTAGGCGTTTTAGACAGCCGTGGCTCCACCTTTGGATTCAGCCGCGATAATATGGCCATCATCGGATATCGGAATATGGCCAAAAATTTTTCTGGCAGCAATGCGTCGTATGTACTTGCGGTCAAAGTTGACGATATCAATAAGATGAACGAAGCTATGGGCGAGGCGGAAGCGCTGTTTCGGGGTGTAAGAAAAATCAATATAACAGAAGAAAGTAATTTTGTTTTGGACAAAAGCGATAGCATTGTGGAGCAGGCCATGAACAGCCTGAGTTTCCTTACCATTTCGGCAACCGTTATCGGACTTATCACTTTGATTGGCGCGGCGATCGGCCTTATGAATATTATGCTGGTAAGCGTTGCCGAGCGCACCAAAGAGGTGGGGCTTGTGAAAGCCATCGGCGGCAAAAGCTCGGTTGTCAAAAAGCAATTTCTGCTGGAAGCGGTTATAATCAGCGTTTTAGGCGCTTTATTAGGCATTGTGCTGGGCATTGCCGTGGGCAACAGCTTTGCGATCATACTGGGAACCGGATTCGTTGTGCCCTGGGGTTGGGTTTTTTATGGCATTGTCATTTGTAGTGTGGTAGGACTGCTCGCGGGCCTGTATCCGGCGGTAAAAGCTGGAAAGCTCAACCCCATTGAAGCGCTGCGATACGAATAAAATGGCCGAAGGCAGCGCTTTTTTGGCTGAACACCGTTTTTTGAAAAACCTGGCCGTCGATGCTTTGAAAACCGGCGAATTATCGCCGCTCCGAAAATATTTAGCATCCAAGAGGCATCTGTAACACAATCCTTATATTTGTACCTTATCTAAAATATATTCATCTACTTATGGCTGAGGAGATAGAAGATTTTGATGCCGATCTGGCCGGCGAACAAGGTAAAGATCAAAAAACCGGCTGGTTTCGCAGGATCAAAAAAGGAATATTAACAAAGACGTCTGAAAAAAGGGAAACGCAGGAAGGCCTGTGGACCAAATGCCCCGAATGTAATTATATATCTACGTTTACCGAGCTGCGGGAACAACTCTATGTTTGCCCCAAATGCAGCTACCATCATCGTTTGAACAGCTTTCAATACTATGAAGTACTGTTCGATAATAACGAATATGAAGAACTGTTCACCAACATTAAAAGTAAAGACTTGTTGGGTTTCACGGATTTGAAACCCTATAAAAAACGTTTGGAAGATATTTGGTCGAACAGCAGCCTCAACGATTCGGTTCGTGTGGCAGTGGGAAAAGTGGATGGCGAACAGATCGTTATCGCCTGTATGGATTTTGAATTTATCGGCGGTTCGCTGGGAAGCGTTATGGGTGAAAAATTCGCACGAGCGGTGGATTATTGCATCAAGCACAAGCTGCCTTACATGATGATCAATAAAAGTGGCGGCGCCAGGATGATGGAGAGTGCATTTTCACTCATGCAAATGGCCAAAACCAGTGGCAAGCTTTCCCAGCTGAGCGACGCAAAACTACCCTACATTTCATTACTTACCGATCCTACCTTTGGCGGCGTTTCGGCCTCTTTTGCCATGCTTGGCGATCTAAACATTGCCGAACCCGGCGCTCTTATTGGGTTTGCGGGGCCACGCGTTATCAAAGAAACAATAAAAAAAGACCTTCCCGAAGGGTTTCAACGCAGCGAGTTTTTGCTCGAACACGGTTTCCTTGATTTCATCGTCAACAGGAAAGAATTAAAAGAAAAAATCGGAACCGTCATCAGGTTATTTCGAAATTAAGGCTGCGAATTGAAAGTTTGTAAGCCGGCAGCGACCGGCTCGTTTTTGCTTTTTGGCAAGTTCAACTTTTAGCGCTTTAACCTGTTTAATTAATTAAACTTGGCATCTCCAATTTCCATAAAAAACAGATCGGCTTTCCATGAGTATTTTATTGATGATACTTATGTGGCGGGCATGGTTTTATTAGGCACCGAAGTGAAATCTTTGCGTGAAGGAAGGGCCAGTTTTAATGACAGCTATTGCATTATTCATAAGGGCGAATTATGGCTAAAAAGCCTTCACATATCGCCTTATTCGCATGGCACAGTGAACAACCACGACGCAGACAGGGATAAAAAACTGCTGCTGCAAAAAAGAGAAATCAAAAAAATACAGGCGAAATTGAAGGAGAAGGGGTTTACATTAGTGCCTCTTAAAATCTTCATGACCGACCGGAATTTTATTAAAATAGAAATAGGCCTCGGCAAAGGCAAAAAGCTTTACGACAAACGTGAAAGCATCAAACAAAAAGATGTGGAACGCGAAATGAAAAGGTTTCTGAAGTAACCAGACGGTAAGGCTTGCCCGGCCTCAGCGAACATCCCATGAAGTTTTTTTTACCCATAGTTTTTATTACACTGATATTTCCACTGGCGGCGTGCGCGCAATTTACCGACAGTACAACAAAGTTTTTGAAACTGGCAGCCGGCGGTTCTATCAATAAAACAAAAAACGGCTCTAACTACTTGTTCAATAATAACGTTCAGTATAATATCAAAAAGAAAAGGACCGTTTTAAATTCGTCCGGCAGCTGGATCTATGGCATGTCGCCCGAACGATTAACGAACAACGATTTCACAATCACCAGCAACGTCAACCTCTACCGGCATTTTCCCGAATTTTACTATTGGGGTATTTTAAATTATACCACCAGCTATTCGCTAAATATCAAGCACCAGGGACAGGCAGGTGTTGGCGTGGCTTATAATTTTATCAACCAACCTAATTTGTGGCTCAATATCAGCGACGGATTTATCGGAGAACTGAGCCGCATTATACAGGGCGACACCGCTCTCATCAATTACCAAACCATTAGAAATTCGTTCCGGGTGCAATTCATGTTCAAACTGGGAAACCGCTTCACTTTTAAAACGGGAAATCTCTTCCAGCCTTCGCTCGAGTATATCAGCGACCATATTCTTTCAAGCGACTCTGAATTTACTTATCAATTATGGAAAGGCCTGAACCTCAACACCAGACTGCTGTATAATAAAAACAGCAGAACAGAAAAGGAAAATCTGATTTTGACTTATGGAATGGGGTTTGAAAAATACTTCTAACCGGGGGTTCAATAACAATATCAAAGTTCAAATTCGATAATTTGCTTTTCATTAATCAGAAAATCTTCAAAAAGCTTCAGTTTGCTGGTGCGCACCGTGATATCAAAATAAATAAAAAGATGCTCGCCCCGCGCAATTAGTTTTCTTTCTTCAATTTTCACCAGCATGGCTTTCATTTGTTTCAGAAGTTGCTTCCTGCTCTCAGCTTCAGTCTTGGAAAGGGAGATCATTAACATCCGGCTTAGTTTGTAACTCGGAAAAAAACGGTTGACGATACTGCCAAAATAAATAAGCATCAAGGCAACGCCCAAGAAAATCAGAGCGAGGTAAACTTCTCCGAAACCAATCGTCATGCCTACAGCACTTGCCAACCAAATAACACTGGCCGTGGTTAATCCACTTACATTCACACCATCTTTAAAAATGACGCCTGCACCTAAAAAACCGATCCCGCTAACGATATAGGATGCAATGCGCGTAGCCTCTCCATTGGGCTGGCCTAAGTTGTAAGAGACAATCGCAAACAGGGCTGATCCGAGGGTAATCAGCGATATGGTTTTAAGTCCGGCGGCCTTGTCTTTCATTTCGCGCTCAAGGCCCAAAACAACGCCCGCGCCCAATGCGATCACCGCTTTATACAAATCATTGATATCCCAGTATTCAAACATATCAGGATTTTTTTTTAACAGACCAGCGCCCACACCAAAGTTGGTAAATAAAGCAAGCGCTACCTTTTTAAAATACGGCGAAAAATGCGTGCCAACTTTCAGGAGTTACTCAAAAAGCTCTTGTTGCGGCGACTCATTTTCTTTTATATCCACCCATTCCATCGCCACACTTTTACTGTAATCGGTCAACTTAGCGCCAACGGCTTTCCAGCCCATAACGTCGGTAAACTTGGCGAGCTTAAATTTCGCGCTTCTTACCTGGTCGCCTCGCCCGCTTTTCACCTGCAACACCGGCTCTGCGGCGGTTGTAGCTTGCTCCAGGTAATTGCCGTCTCCTTCTTTTATGAACAAAAACTTATTCTTTAGTGTACTGGTTTCAATTTTAAAACGCTTTACGTTGAACTGCAGTTGCTTCATGTCGACGTAGACGGCAGTAATTATTTTTTCCGGATCGAACCTTTCGATCAACAATACTTTTTCAGGATCAAACTTTTGCGTCATTTCCTGATCGGTAATTTCATAATAGCCATCGTTGTAAATTATCAGCAATTGATCGGCCGGTTCAAACATACCAAGATAAGCGCCTTTTTCATCCGTGTTTAAACGGCCGAATTTGTCGTCGAACCATAGCTTCTTTCCACTCAACGTCGCCCGACCCGCCTCTTTAAACTTCACCGATTTTAGGGCATATTTGCTGACCTGGTTCCCCATGCTCCCACGGCCCTTAATAGCAAGCTCCTCAAAATAAAAATCAAATTCCTTAATGCGTGCCGAACTATTGGGACTGAGTAAAATCTTCACAACTTCCGCCTCTCCGTTTGGATTGACGGTAAAATAATGCACTTTACTTTTAGGGTCGCCTTTGGTAAGATCATATTCTTTGTCGCGCGTAACCGCGGTCACGTTAAAACGCTTTGCGTAACTCACGCCAGTCTTTCCGTCTGCATAAATCATGTTGTAAGTAGTGCGGTCATCACCCTTTAAGAACACCGCAGCATGGATAATATCCTTTCCTACAAAAGTCTTATCTGCAATTTTGATGACTTTCATGGTACCACGCTTGGTAAATACAATGATATCGTCCAGGTCAGAACATTCAAAAAGCAACTCGTCTTTCTTAAGGCTCGTTCCGATAAAACCACCGGAGCGGTCAGCAAATAATTTCGTATTCGCAATGGTTACATGCTTGGCTTCGATAATTTCAAATTGCCTGATTTCAGTTTTTCGTTCCCGGCCTTTACCAAATTTCTTTAATAGATTTTCAAAATAAGCAACCGCGTACTCCACCAAATGATCCAGGTCGAATTGTACCTGCTTGATCTCCCCTTCCAGGTTTTTGATTTGCTCGTTAAGCTCATCAATATCCAAACGGTAAATGCGCCTAACGGGTTTTTCAGTTAGTTTCAGGATATCTTCCCGTGTCACTTCGCGTTTCAGCTTTTTCTTGAACGGGTCAAACGCCTTATCAATCGCGGCTATTACTTTGTCCCAAGTGTCGTGCTTCTTTTCGAGCTCCTTATAAATTTTTTCTTCAAAGAATATTTTTTCGAGCGATGTATAATGCCATTTTTCGTTCAGTTCCCCGAGCTTAATCTGAAGTTCACGCTGTAGCAGGTCTTTAGTATTATCAGCGGAAATTTTCAAGAGATCCTGCACCGTCAAAAATCTTGGCTTTTGATCTACGATCACGCAAGCGTTGGGCGAAATAGAAATTTCGCAATTAGTAAATTTATAGAGCGCGTCGATCGTTATATCCGAGGAAATACCTGTAGCCAAATCGACCTGTATTTCTACGTTTGCGGCCGTGTTGTCGGTTACTTTTTTTATTTTGATTTTGCCTTGGTCATTTGCTTTTACGATCGACTCAATCAACTGATCGGTAGTAACACCATAGGGCACGCTTTTTATTAATAAAGTTTTCTTATCTAACTCTTCGATATGGGCGCGCACTTTTACTTTTCCGCCGCGCTTGCCCTGGTTGTAATCGGCCACATCAATCATCCCGCCCGTCTGAAAATCGGGGTACAGCTCAAACTTCCGCCCTTTCAAATATTTGATCGAAGCTTCGATCAGTTCACAAAAATTATGAGGTAATATTTTTGTTGAAAGGCCAACCGCAATCCCTTCAGCGCCCTGCGCCAGCAACAGCGGAAATTTCATCGGCAGTGTTACGGGCTCATTATTACGGCCGTCATAACTAAGTTGCCAATCGGTCGTTTTTGCATTAAAAGCCACTTCCAGCGCAAATTTGCTGAGACGGGCTTCGATATACCTTGACGCAGCCGCGTCATCGCCGGTCTCCACGTTTCCCCAGTTACCCTGCGTGTCAATCAGCAGGTCTTTCTGACCCATGTTCACAAGCGCATCGCGGATGCTCATATCGCCATGCGGGTGATAGGACATGGTTTGACCGACAATATTGGCCACTTTATGCAAACGCCCGTCGTCCATCTGTTTCATGGAATGCAGGATACGCCGCTGCACCGGCTTCAAGCCATCCTCAATCGCCGGCACCGCACGTTCTAAAATTACATAAGAAGCGTAATCGAGAAACCAGGTTTTAAACTGGCCCTGTAGCCCGCTTCCGTCGCTATGTTCTATATTATCTACAATTTCTTCTTTCATTCTGATTCGTTCTCTCTTAATTTATTTTTTCCAATGATTCCCAAATGTGTAAACGCAAATCCCTTTCTGTATTTCAAACCGTATCCAAATAGCCGATCCAGCGAAGCGTGTCCGAAAAGCACCATACCTATTTGCTGCATCCAGATATTATTAAAATAAACCCCTCCTATAAAAATTACTACAGCTACGCCTTTATGATGAAAAAGATTATACATAAAAGCGCCAACGTTATTATTAATTAAATATCCCAACATGCTCACATCGGGGCCCAATAGCAGCAGCAAGTACCAGAACCAAGCTGCATCGCTATTCCACAACAGCAATGCGCTCAACAATAGCATACCCAGCTCTTCCAGTTTTAAGATCGCGCTCATGATGGTTCTGCTTCCTTTTCGGCCGAAGCCACCGACCGCTTTTCCGATGAATTTAATTTGATATCAAACGATTTCCAGTCCTTATGAATATCGCCTTCCGCGATTAGCGCCTCTTTTTCGATCAGCTTTTTGATACGCCACATTATAAAAACATCCCCGGTTTTTATTTTCATTCGATGCAAAGTGTTTTGTAACACGCGCGACACTTTTTGCCAGTCGGCGGTAACATGCTTCAATATCTCTGCATCATAAAAATCGTTCCCTCTGCTTACAATTTTTTTTCCGCCTTCAAGCACCCTAACCATGGCATCTTCCTGCGCAAGTTTCGCCCACTCATCCGGGTCAACCTCAAATTCACTCAGCGTGATGGGGCGGGCCAGCTTTTTCGCTTTTAGGAATTCGGAGGGCCGGATTTCGCTTAACCATGAGGGATAAAATATCTGTCCCTTTTCATTAATAAACGGCAAATTGTTCAGATACAAAACCATCACCCTGCCCTGAAACTCCCGCAGTTGGGGCATTAGCCAATAATAACCGCATACGTCATGCTGGTTTTGCCCCATCCAAATCCAAACCGTTTCAGTCTCGTCTTCTTCAAGCGCTTTAATAAGGTGATGCACCGCTAATTTATCATCAACATTATCCGCTTGATCTTTGTAGGGAGATCCTTCCAACAACTTTTCCCACCACTCTTTCCTGGCCTGGTAACCCTCGGTCTCGTAAATATTCGCTACCGGGCCTACCGCATAATCATCTTTTATCTGAATAATGCGCCCCGCAAGACTTTCATCCAGCGCCTGCACCTGCTGCATCAATTCTACTTCAACTTCATTAAAAACTATATGTATCATTCTTATAAATTAACGGGTTTATCCCATCCTATTTTTTAATTTTTACCGCCAAAAAAAGATAGTTGTTGGCGGCGGCAATCACTTCATATTGAATATAAAAACTATCCGCAAATATCTGAAAAGCCCTGAACTCGTGGGTGGGCACAGCAAACTCGTCAAACATGATAATATCACCATCGTTCAAAAACCGGTACAATTGCGACAATACAAAGATGGTCGCTGAAAAAAGATCCGCATCCATATGAATCAACTTCCGGTTGCCGCGTTTATATTGATCAAGAAAAGGGAGCAACGTATCCTGAAACAAACCTTTATAAAAAGTGGCGCGAATGTCGGTAACACCAATTGATTCAAGCGTTGCAGCCATCGCTCCTTTCTCAAACGCCCCAAAAGCCTCCGGCAAGCCTTCAAAAGTGTCGAACCCAAAAAACCGGGAAGCCTCGTTCGTTTGATGTTGCAACCACCAACGAAAAGACGCACCGGAAGAAACGCCAAACTCCATGTAGTCGACAGGGCCTTTGTTTAAACCTTCGTTTTGCAAAATGCTCTCATACAAATGGATGCGCCTGCTATAATCCCAGTTTTGCTGATACCAGTCGTTGTAGCCCGTCACCACATTTGCCTGCCGCCATTTGCTCAATTTGCTCATATAAGCCAGGTTCAGCAAGCCTCCTTCCAAAGGATCTGCCATTCGGTGCAGATTCCATTTCATGAAAAGCGATTTGGATTTCCTTATTAGGTCTATCTTTTTCAAGGATGCGGTTTTACAGTTTATTTACGCTACGGCCTTCTCTTTTACATTCAATTCATTCGCGGCTTCCGCATCCGCCGATTCTTCTTTATCAATTTCCACTACCAGGTTGTTGATGATAAATTCCTGTCGCTCCATTGTATTTTTCCCCATATAATACTCCAGCAACTGCTGAATGTGGTCGCCATGTTCAAGGCGCATCAATTGTTTGCGCATATCGGCGCCGATAAATTGGGCAAACTCGTCGGGGCTGATTTCGCCTAATCCTTTAAATCGGGTCACCTCAGGTTTTCCTGAAAGTTTTTTAATCGCATTCCTTTTCTCCGTCTCGTTATAACAGTAAATCGTTTCCTTTTTGTCGCGCACACGAAACAAAGGCGTTTCCAACACATAAATTTTTTCCTGTTTAACCAGATCCGGGAAAAATTGCAGGAAGAAAGTCATGATGAGCAGCCGGATATGCATGCCATCCACATCGGCATCCGTAGCAATTACGATATTGTTGAACCGCAAGCCTTCCATACCTTCCTCTATATTCAACGCGTGCTGCAATAGATTGAACTCTTCATTCTCGTACACCACTTTTTTGGTCAGCCCGAAACAATTCAAGGGCTTTCCGCGCAGGCTAAATACAGCCTGGGTTTCAACATTCCTTGCTTTGGTGATCGACCCGCTCGCACTGTCTCCCTCCGTTATAAAAATGGTCGTTTCATTTTGTTTTTCTACAAATTCTTCCCTGTTTTTTGCAGGCGCATCGTCGTTGAGGTGAAAACGGCAATCACGTAGTTTTTTATTATGAAGGTTGGCTTTTTTGGCGCGCTCATTGGCCAGCTTTTTTATACCCGCCAGATCCTTTCTTTCGCGCTCGCTTTGTTCAATCCGCTTTTTTAAGGCGTCGGCTACCGCCGGATGTTTGTGCAGGTAATTATCTAATTCTCTGGCAAAAAAATCACCTACAAACTGGCGCATACTGGGCCCATTAACGTCCACATTCTGCGAACCGAGTTTTGTTTTGGTCTGGCTTTCAAACACCGGCTCCACTACGCGCACACTTACCGCAGCGACAATACCTGTTCTGATGTCCGACGTTTCATAATCCTTTTTATAAAACTCTCGCACGGTTTTCACAAACGCCTCCCGAAAAGCCTGCTGGTGAGTACCGCCCTGCGTTGTGTGCTGCCCGTTGACAAAACTATACAGCTCCTCACCATAATCGTTGCCATGAGTAATGGCCACTTCGATGTCATTCCCTTTTAAATGAATGATGGGATAACGAATCTCATCCGGATTGGTTTTGCGTTCTAACAAATCGAGCAACCCATTTCTGCTGATATACGATTTGCCATTGAACACAATTTTTAATCCCGCATTCAAAAAACAATAATTCCAGATCAGGTTTTCCAGAAACTCATGGTGGAACTTAAAGTTTTTGAAAATAGTATCGTCAGGTATAAAGGTGACCATCGTACCATTGCCCTCATTCGTTTTTCCCTCTTTGTGTTCTTTCACCAAAACACCTCTTTCAAACTCCGCTATCTTTTCTTTTTGCTCGCGAACGGAAACAACTTTGAAATGATTACTGAGCGCATTAACTGCTTTTGTACCCACTCCGTTTAGGCCCACAGATTTCTGGAACGCGCGGCTGTCGTACTTCGCACCAGTATTGATCTTACTCACCACGTCTACCACTTTTCCCAAAGGAATCCCTCGGCCATAATCGCGTACGGTTACCGTTTTTCCCTCGATCGAAAGCTCAATTGTCTTCCCATACCCCATTGTGTATTCGTCGATACAGTTGTCCATCACCTCTTTGACCAATACATAAATACCATCGTCCGGGCTGCTGCCATCACCTAATTTACCAATGTACATACCCGGTCGCAGCCTGATATGTTCTTTCCAGTCGAGACTTTTAATACTGTCTTCGTCGTAATTATTTACCTGGGTATCAATCTTTTCCTTGGCCATTTATCAATTCCTTTTTTAATTTTTTGGGCGTATCCCGCCGATGGCGGGTCGGGCTGTTCGCTTCAATCTTTTTGCGATGCAAAAAGGATTTACGCTGCCATCCCTTACGCATCCCGGCTTGCCGTGCAAACAGGGAATTCACGAAACACGCAAATATAATAAAACTCAATACCTCCGGCTTTTTGAAATTTTCACACCCTGTGCAGAAAATGTCGCCTGGGCATTTTTATTTCGCCCCCGATGGGGGCTATTGATATTTCGCCCCGATGGGGCTGGGTTTGATTGCAAACTTGATATTTCCGGGTTGAATGTCATACCGCCTCGATGGGGGCTATTGATATTTCGCCCCGATGGGGCTGGGTTTGATTGTAAACTTGATATTTTCGGGTTGAATGTCATACCGCCCCGATGGGGGCTATTGTCATACCGCCCCGACGGGGCTGGGTTTGATTGCAAACTTGATATTTTCGGGTTGAATGTCATTTCGCCCCGATGGGGCTATTGTTCTTTCGCCCCCGACGGGGCTGGGTTTGATTGTAAACTTGATATTTTCGGGTTGAATGTCATTTCGCCCCGACGGGAGCTATTGTCATACCGCCCCGATGGGGCTGGGTTTAAACGCCAACCACTGATAATGCGCGTCACCGTATTTCCCAACGCGAATTATTATTATTATTTCAACCGGACTGAATGAATTGCAAATATTTAATTTGAGGTTTGTCGCAGGATGGCCACCTTTTTACGTTATCTCCCTATGCTCCGGAGGAGCATTAGAATAATAATAAACAAAAAAATACACATACTTCAGCTCCGTAGGAGCGTCATCATAATAACATGCATGCGCGCGCCCAAGCTCCGTAGGAGCGATATCCTCTACAACAATAATAATGATTACTCAATCCACTCGAAAAGGTATCGATCCTCGTATGGAACATTAAACTTCTCCAATAAGCCAGTATATTCATCGCGGAAAGTCTTACGTATATGATGTTGCTCCTGGTTGTTGATGTACCTAATTACATTGTCAAGCTGCGATTGTGCATAAGAAAAAGCACCGAAACCTTCCTGCCATTGAAATTTATCCTCAATAAATCCTTTTTCATTGATCCATTTTGAAGAACTGGCTTTAATATCTCTTACTAAATCAGAAAGCGCAATATTAGGTTTCATACTCACCAATATATGTATGTGGTCTGCCACACCTCCAATAGCATATACTTTTTGCTCGTTCTGGTTTACAATCCCGCAGATATATTTATATAGCTCATCTCTCCAGCTTTTTTCGATTAGGCATTGGCGTTTTTTTACAGAGAACACTATATGCAGGTATATTTTGGTAAAAGTGTTAGCCATAAGTCAGTATGATGTCGCCCTTACTGGGCTTGCTATGATGTTGCCCCTATGGGGCGTTAATGTTTGCAACATGCAGTTTTACATAGGAAAGACTGATGTCAAATATAACAGTTTATGATTTTTTCGCCGAAAGGCCTGTAAGGATATAGCGTTCCGGGGCAAGAAGCCGCATTTTTTATAACATGCTTTTGGCCTACCGCTCAAAAAAAACCGAATCCGGAAATAGTAAAAATCTTTACTCGCCTTAAAAAAACAAAGGTCGTTTGCCGTATTTTTATATCCGCCATTTGCCGAACAATCCGGCAATAGCACTCCATACCTAATGATTACAACAAATATTAAAATATCGAATTGCCTTTTCACCTTCCTTAACCTGCCCTCGATGCAGCCCACCTAAAAACTATATCTATGTACACGACCCGCTTTATCCGGCTACGCTATCTGGTGCCAAGCAGCTTTTACACGATCTTTGTACCGCTGATCTCAAGTACATTGGTCTATGTTCTTTTTTCGGTTCTGGGTTACACCCATCTTACACTTCCTCTTTTGCCAATTACGCTAATTGGAACCGCCGTTTCTTTTTATGTCGGTTTTAAAAATAACTCGTCTTACGATCGAATGTGGGAAGCAAGAAGAATTTGGGGTGGCATTGTTAACTCCAGCAGAATGTGGGGAACAATGGTCCTTCAATTAGTAAAAGATAAAGAGAAAAGCACTCAGCTTATTCACAGGCATATCGCCTGGTGCAACATGCTTCGGCTGCAGCTTAGGAAAAACAAGGTGTGGTCAGAGAAATATTATCAACGCTACACTTCGTCGCTGCAACGAAACCAGGAAATAAGCTTCGAGGAAAAGGTCGCTAAAATTCTTTCTAAATATGTAAGCGCAGCAGACTACACTCTCGTCAAAAACAAAGGCAACATCGCCAGCTATTTATTACACCTGCAGAATAGCGACCTCAAATTATTAAAGGATAACGGCACCATCGACGCCATGGAATACATGACTATTTGCAATATTATCCAAGAATTGTACAACCAGCAAGGCGGCTGCGAACGCATCAAGAATTATCCGTTTCCGAGGCAATATGCCGTATTTAGCCGCCTGTTCGTAGATATCTTTATGTTTATACTCCCCTTTGGGCTGATGACCGAAGTAATAAAACTGGCACCCACCGCTCCTTGGCTCATTTTTCCCGCCTGCCTCATCGTATCCTGGGTTTTTAACTGGATGGAACAAGTCGGTGACTTTAGTGAAAATCCTTTTGAAAACGCCGTGACAGATGTACCCATGTCGGCTATGTGCCGCAGCATCGGCATCGACTTGCAGGAAATGATGGGCGCAGAAGAAGTACAGGAAAGACTGCAACCCGTAAATGGCATTTTAATGTAGCAACCGCCGGGCGAAAACTTGATGTACTTCTTTTTTTAAAAAACATTTTCCAACGCATATTTTCATCCGAATTGCGTTTCCCTTTTTACCAATAAGTTGTTTCTGATCAAGCGGCAAAGCCATCATTCTTTTGCTCAAAATGGCTACCTTCATAGGAGACATTTTTTCCTTTAACGATTAAGACTTAACGAGAGCCGACCATTTTGCAACGCTGCGGAATGCCCGTAGCAACTGAATCCGGCGCTCTTAAAATCCTGGCAAGTTGAAAGCATAAACGTAAACACATGAAACGAATTATTAAAAAAGTAGCAGTTTTAGGAAGCGGGATCATGGGCTCGCGCATCGCCTGTCATTTTGCAGGAGCAGGCATAAGGGTACTACTTTTGGATATGGCGTCAGAAGGCGCCTCTAAAAATAAAATTGTAGACGAAGCATTGAAGGCAGCCGTCAAAAGCAACCCATCTCCCGTTTATACGCCGGATGTCATTAAGAACATAACAACGGGGAACTTCGATGATAACATGAAAGATATTGCCAGTTGCGATTGGGTTATAGAAGTGGTTGTAGAGCGGCTTGATATCAAGCAAAAAATATTTGACGGCGTGGAACAGTTCAGGAAACCCGGCACTTTGGTAACCAGCAACACATCCGGCATTCCCATTCACTTAATGACTGAAGGCCGTAGCGAGGATTTCAAAAAACATTTCTGCGGCACCCACTTCTTCAATCCCCCGCGATACCTTCGCCTGCTCGAAATCATTCCTACCAAAGATACAAATCAGGAGGTGATAGACTTTCTCATGCACTTTGGCGATGTGATACTTGGTAAAACCACGGTGCTTTGTAAAGACACGCCTGCCTTTATTGCAAACAGGATTGGTGTTTTCAGTATTATGTCCATCTTCTCGCTGCTCGATAAGTTAGACCTCACAATCGATGAAGTGGAGGTGTTGACAGGCCCTTTGATCGGCCGGCCGAAATCGGCGACCTTCCGAACAGCAGATGTTGTTGGCATCGACACACTTGTAAAAGTAGCGAATGGCGTATATGATAATTGTCCCAACGACGAAGCGAAAGAGACTTTTAAGATACCCGAATGGCTCAATAAACTCATTGAGAAAAAATGGTTGGGCGATAAAACAGGGCAGGGCTTTTTTAAGAAAATAAAAGGCGAAAAGGGCTCAGAAATACTAACGCTTCATCTAAAAACTTTCGAATATCAGCCGCGTGTCAAACCAAAATTTGCAACGGTTGAAGCAGCTAAATTGATAGACAACCTGCACGGCAGACTGAAAACGTTGATGCAGGGCAAAGACAAAGCCTCCGAATTTTTCAGGCAATTTCATTTCAGGCTATTCTCTTATGTCAGCCACCGCATTCCTGAGATTAGTGACGAGCTATATCGCATAGATGACGCGATGAAAGCCGGCTTCGGATGGGAAATCGGCGTATTTGAAACCTGGGATACGCTGGGCGTGGCCAAAACTACACAAGCGCTGAAAGACGCGGGCTTCAGCGTTGCCGGGTGGGTTGAAGAAATGCTTGCTGCCGGGCATGAGAGCTTCTACAAAATTGAAAAAGGCCGCACCCTTTTCTACGATATCGCTACGAAAAATTATGCGCCGGTACCTGGTGAAAACGCGTTTATCATTTTAAAAAATTATGCAGACCAACTAATCTGGAAAAACAGCAGTTGCCGGCTTTTTGATATCGGCGACAATGTAGCCGCCTTGCAGTGGAATACCAAAATGGGCACGATCGGCGGTGACGTTTTGAGCGGCATACAAACATCCATCGAGAAAGCCGAAAAGGATTTTAAAGGACTTGTCATCGCCAACGACGGCGCTAACTTTTCTGCCGGCGCTAATGTAGGCATGATCTTCATGCTGGCCGTAGAACAGGAATTTGATGAACTCGACTTTGCGGTTCGGGCTTTTCAAAATGCTATGATGCGCGTGAGGTACTCCAGTATTCCCGTGGTGGTGGCGCCTCATGGCTTGGCGCTGGGCGGCGGCTGCGAGCTTAGTTTACACAGTGATAAAATATGTGCGGCGGCTGAAACGTATACCGGACTTGTGGAAATGGGGGTTGGCGTCATCCCCGGCGGCGGCGGCACCAAAGAATTTGCCCTGCGCGCCGCTGACGAAATGCACCACGGCGAGCCAGAAAACATTACACTGCAAAATCGCTTTTTGACCATTGCTACGGCGAAAGTGGCCACTTCTGCTTTTGAAGCTTTTCATCTGGGTATTTACAGAAAAGGGCATGATGAGGTGGTGATGAACCAGGACCGCCGTATAGCAGAAGCTAAACGGAGTGTGATCGATTTATACGACAGCGGCTACGTGACGCCAGTTCAGCGTGAAGACATCAAAGTGTTAGGACGCAGTGCACTCGGCGCTTTGCTGGCAGGCATTCATGGCATGCAGCAGGGCAATTACGCCTCTGAACATGATGCGAAAATAGCGCGAAAGCTGGCCTATGTCATGTGCGGCGGCGATTTGAGCGAACCCACGCTGGTCAGTGAACAATACCTGCTGAACCTGGAGCGCGAGGCCTTCCTTTCGCTTTGCGGAGAAAGAAAAACATTGGAACGTTTGCAAGCTGTGATTAAAACAGGCAAGCCCGTGAGAAACTAATAAAACATATCCTATGCTTTGTCGATAAGTCTTCCCCTCAAGCATCAATTTTGATTTTAAATGACTGTAAAAATAAAATATGAAAAAAAGCAGAACCTCTCCTTGCTACTTCAAAAGCTATCCGAAATATCTATCCTTCAAGATGGCAAAGTAACTTACACCGCATTTGAACATAGGAATTTGCAATGGCTGTTTTTATCGATCATCGATTTCGGTAATATATTAAACCAAGAATCTAAAAAACAGATTTTAGAAAAAGTTTTCCAAAAACTTGCGCATTCTAGAAAGTATGAAAAGAAGGTTTTTCTTGAATGTCTGAATAAGGAATTTCATCATCATACTGCAAAAGAAAAGAAAACGTTTTTTGTTCTTGCTACACTATCAATCAAATATCTACCTTTTCGAGCAATTAATTTTGGCCGTTGCAATATAAAAATTCATGGCACCTCATTTCCAACTAAATTTAATAGACACACTATCAATGAAAGCAATGGCTGCAAAAATGATGACGAAAAAACTGTCAAGCTATCCATTAAAATTAATTCAAAAAATGCTCTGGATGCCTACGAAGAAGGCTATGCCTATTTTGAAATATTCCGATCTTTTTTATGTCTCATAGATAATAGTACATACGAAATTAGATTTGATGACAGAAACCTTAATCCAATCAATCAAATCCAAGTTGGAGAAACAATAAGTGTACATAACGAGGATGGAACAAATGCACTGGATAGAGGTAGGTGTTTCATTGTACCAAATTTTCAAAAGCTAAACCCATTTCTTCCCAGCAAAGAGAAAATTTCTAAATTTAAAAAAACGATTCCATGGATGATTAAACAATTCAATAAATGTAGTCTTAATCATCAGGCATCTCTAATCAATGCATTAAACTCATATACCTCTGCCTTTGATGAAAGAAACAAGTACACTTGTTTCTTAAAAGCTTGGACAACGTTAGAATTACTGCTAGACTCCGACCAAAACGATACTTTAATAAAGCGCGCTTCTGCGCTTTATCTAAACACTGCCAAACCTTATAAAAAGCAAATCCTTGAAAGCTTAAGATTATTCAGAAATGAATTTGTCCACAAAGGTAATAGTAGCGCGGAGAGTTTAGAAGCTTGTTTCTTTGTGCAAGAATTTATCAAAGATTTAATCATAAAACTCAACTTATCTTATGCTGGCTTTTTTAATACGATCGAAGACGCGAATTTGTTTTTAGATAATCTTTCACTAGGAATTGGAGAGTTACGAAGAAAAAAGAAAATTGCTGATAAAGTAATCAAACTAGAACAAAGCATCTCGCTTTAGCAAAAAAGGCTACTGCCACGTCGCATTATATTATGTTCACATTCAACAAAAAATGCCTTATACTTTTTAGTTCGCTTTTTATTATCGAAATCCTGATTGCAGTTTTCGTTCACGATAATTTTATCCGGCCTTATATGGGAGACGTTCTGGTAGTTATACTGCTCTATTGCTTTTTAAAGTCATTGCTTCGCATATCGATGCTGAAGGCGGCCATCGCTGTCCTTATATTTTCCTTTCTCATCGAAACGCTGCAGTTCCTAAACATTGTAGATCGCATTGGCCTTGGCCATTCTAAAATAGCCAGAATAGTTATGGGCACTCACTTTGCCTGGGCCGATATCATCTCTTACACCGCCGGATTTCTTATAATCATTGCTTGCGAAGCAAGCCGCCAAAAATCACTCTAATTAATTTTTGATGAACAGTCGCGGCTTGCCTAACTTTAACGCGAGTGTTATATTGATTTCCTGCCACAAAAGCGGCGCAAGGAATCTTTTGGATAGAAGCAAAGACCACATTAAAACCATTTAGCGTGTGCCTTTTAGCAGGGCTCCTAACCCCGATTCATAAAAATAAAAAGATGCAAAGAACACTATTACTTATTCACTATTTCCTGTTTGGCTGCTTTGCCCTTTCTGCCCAGCAAGAACCAAACGCCACAAAAAATATAAGTAAGTACTTCACTGTCGACCATCAGTATTTAGTGTTGCCCGTTAAAAATGGAGCGCCCAAACGCAACCTCGAACTCTGGGTAGATGGCATTAATACCCGTTTTTGGGATATGGAACTGGCCGAAGAAAAGCCCGATTGGTATGCCTATATGCGCATAGACCAATGGAAAGGAAAGAAGGTGGAACTGAGAGTAGATAAGGTTGCGGCAACATCAAAAGTCTTTGAACCGATACTTCAAAGTGATAAAGACACGAATACAAACGACTATCACGAGCCGTTGCGTGCACAGTTTCATTTCTCGCCAAAGCGCGGCTGGACCAACGATCCCAACGGCATGGTCTTCTACAATGGCGCCTATCATTTATTCTTCCAACATAATCCCTATGGGCGCAAATGGGGCAATATGACCTGGGGCCATGCGGTAAGCAAAGACCTCGTGCATTGGACAGAACTGGATGATGCTATCCATCCCGATCAGGGCGGGCCTGTATTTAGCGGCGGCGCCGTGGTCGATGAAAACAACATCAGCGGCCTGGGTAAAAACGGAAAGCCTGCCATGGTGCTCTTTCATACGGGCGCCAGAGGCTGGGGACAATACATGAGTTGGACCACCGACGGCACCACTTTTCATCGCTATGAAAAAGCTGTAGTGCCACGCATCAATAAAGACAACCGCGACCCCAAAGTGATATGGCATGAACCTACAAAAAAATGGGTGATGGTCGTTTGGGTGGAGCGCGGCGACAACGAGCAGCACAGTATGCAATTTCTGAACTCGCCCGATTTAAAAAACTGGACCCCCTCCAGCATCACTTATGGTGGCGTGGGCAACGACCGTTATCTATTTGAATGCCCCGAGTTTTACGAACTGCCTGTTGAAGGCTTGCCCGGTGTAAAGAAATGGGTGCTTACCGGCGCTAACACCGAATATGCCATCGGCAGCTTTGATGGTATTCATTTTAAAGAAGAAGAAAAGAAGTTGCAAAACCAGTATGGGCGCGACTTTTATGCGCCCCAGACTTTCAGCAACGAGCCTAACGGACGCCGGATCGAAATCGGTTGGTGGCGTACCAATACAGCCCAGGGCAATTCCGGGTTTAACCAATCGATGAGCCTTCCGCTGGAACATAAGCTGATAAACACTGAAGACGGCATCCGCCTGACGCGCATGCCGGTTAAAGAACTCGCTCAATTAAGAAGGCGCACCTTTAAATTAGTCAACAAAACAGTTAAGGAAAACGGGCCCAATCCACTTAAGGGGATCAATATTGAGTTGGCGGAATTACGCATGGACATTGAGCCCGGCAAAGCAAGCGAAATAGTTATTGACGTAAGAGGTGTTCCTGTGGTTTATAAGGTAGCGAATGCCGAACTTGTTGTCGACGGCGTAAAAGCGCCTGCAAAATTACAAAACGGCAGGTTATCGCTCATTATCTATGCAGACAGGACGGGCCTGGAAATTTTTATTAATAAAGGACTAGTATTTATGCCTGTCAACATCAATCTTCCTCATAACAACCAAACACTTTCCATCAGCGCAAAAGGGGGAACGGCGAAGGTTTCAGGCCTTGAAGTTTATGAATTAAAGTCTATTTGGTAATTTTTTCAATCGTTCAATTGGCATACATTTTTGACGCCTGATCGATTTTATCTTTCCAGGTCGTCATCATTTTTTGTACCAGTCCGGGATGAAGATGGGCTACGTTTTTGGTTTCCAGCGGGTCGCTGCTGTGATCGTACAATTCTATGGTTGGCTTTTGGCTCCTGAAATACTGCGTAAAGCGATATTTTGATGTGCGGATAGAAATTCCTTTATTAAAATAACTCAACGCGACATCTTTATGCCCAGATTTGCTGGTTTGTGTGAGCAGCGGCACCAGGCTCCGGCCGTCTAAACGAGCCTTAGTTTGAAGCCCGCATAATTCCATCAGTGTAGGATAAACATCAGTTGAACTTACGATATTGTCACAGGTGATGGCTTTTTTCATCGACGGTGTTTTGATGATGAACGCGCTGCGCAACGCCCAATCAAAAAGCGTATGTTTCCCCCAGACCAGATCATCGCCCAAATGCCAGCCGTGGTCACCCCAAAGCACCACGATGGTATTTTTATCCAGTCCGTTTTCCTTAAGGCTTTTCATCACCCTGCCCACTTGCGCGTCGGTGTAACTAAGCGCCGCATAATAGGCGTGGCGTAACTTTCGGGCGTATTGTTCTGAAACCGGCTTTTCGAGCGAAGGCTGCTCCTCGCCCAACTGATAGCTCTTAAATTCAGCGCTGCTATGTAAACTCGCTTTATTAATACCTTCAGGAATTTTTGGCCACGGCGCAGTAGACAATTTATCCTCATCATATAAATCCCAATACTTCGCAGGCGCGTTGAAAGGGAGATGTGGCTTAAAAAACCCGACAGCCATTAAAAAGGGTTTGTTTAGCCTGGCCAGATCCTTCATTTTCTTTTCGGCGAGGCCGGCAGTCAGTCCATCGGGATAACCAGCATCATCGCAGTTACCCGCTTCGTAAGGCTTTACCAGACGCTGCTTACTGGTACGACTTGATCCGTCGGCATATCCAAAAAAAGCATTCCAACCTGTCCCCCATTTCCCTGCATCAAACAGCATTTCATTCCAGCTATGCGGCTTCTCGAGTTGATTGCTGCGAGGCGCATCGTAAGCGTATAAATAGCCATCCGCCGAATGGCTGATTTTACCGATCCCCACCGTGTAATATCCGCTGCGCTTAAATTGCTCCACAAACGACTCGGGCTGAACACCCGCCGGCTTTCCCGAAAGTGATTTTTCTATAGCATCATTTGTGACGTCAGATTTTACCCGCGGATAAAGGCCGGTGAGTATGCTCGCACGCGATGCGCCACAGGTGGGCACAGCAACAAACTGCTGGTTGAAGACCACGCCCGAAGCGGCCAACGCATCCATATTCGGTGTTTTAACTTCTTTATTTCCATAGCATCCCAAATCGGGCCTCAAATCGTCAATAAAAATAAAAAGTACGTTGGGCTTTGTTTTTTGGGCATGAACGCTAACGATATTTACCGCCACAACTAAAGCGGAAAGCAGGAGCAACTTTCGATTCATAAATTAAATATACTATATTGTAATCGTTGGAGAAAAATGAATTGCATCACAAGCTTTAAGTATCACATGAGTCAATGGGAACAGTTGAGTTATATTCGAAAGAAACGGTGATGATTGTTTCTCACCTTATCACCTATGGCTACGCCGCCTCCGTTGAAATTACCGAGCAAATAAGAGACGAGATAGAAACGATGTGGAATGAGCCAGAGGGTACGATTATAGTGAAAGGCCGGACATATCACTTAAGGTTCAGGATTACCGGCGAGTATAAGCCGGCCATTACGCCGGAAGAAATTTTAACCAATGACGATCCGCGCAACAATTATTTTAGAATTGAAGCTTTTGCGCATGGCAATATCTCTTTTGTGGACGGCCTGGGCTGTAACACCCGCTACTTCAAGCTCGAGAACCTGTATAAGGGATCGACGACTGCAGCTCATGAATATGGCCATACGCTCGGCCTCAAACATCCGGTAGCACTCGACTATCGGGGCAAAGGCATTCCTGGCATCATGTATCCGCGGGGCACTTTGGTCGATCCCGAATTTCAATATGACCCATCAATCCCCGCCGGTCAGAAGGGCGGCACTATGCACCCGGTGTATAGAAAAGTGTTACAGCGCGATATTGATTTGTTGGCAGTGCACCGCATCAATTTTATAAATGGCAGCGGCATTATCGGCGACTTCAGCAGCGTATGGCATCCTAATCATAAGGATATTGATTTGGTGTGAGAATGTTTCTCCTCACACTACCTCAACAATTGCGCTACCGCCGATTGTATCGTTGGATAGGAGAATTTGAAACCGGCCTCCTGCGCCCTGGCGCTGCTCACCGTTGTGCTTTTCAACACTTCAACGCTCATTTCTCCGAGCGCCACTTTCAACGCCCACTCCGGGACTTTTACCGGCACTAAAAAACGCTTGCCCGACGCTTCTGACAGTGTTTTCATTAAGATGCGATTGGAAACAGGGTCGGGCGCCACCGCGTTATAAACACCGCTAAACAAAGCGTCTTCCACCGCTCTTATATATAGTTCGATCAAATCATCAATATGAATCCAACTAACGATCTGTTTACCGGAACCCAGCACAGGAGCCGCGCCAAAACGCAAGGGCCGCCTGAATTCCCTGAAAGCGCCGCCCTCGTTGCTTAGTACAATGCCCGTCCGCAAAATCACTAATCGGATACCCATTTCACCTATCGGGCTAATCGACTGCTCCCATTGGTAACAGGTAGTTCCTAAAAAGTCATTGACCGCGGGAAAGCTTTCATCGAATGGCAGCGTATTCGGAATGTCGGGATCGGAGCCATACCAACCAATTGCTGAGGCGCTGACAAAAGCCTTCACCTTATGCCGCACAGATTGCAAAGCAGTAACCAGCAAATGCCCGCTTTTCACGCGGCTGTCTACAATAGCTTTTTTCCGCGCCGCCGTCCAGCGCTTTTCGCCAACATTGGCGCCCGCCAAATGAATGATAATATCTGCCTCCGCTACCGCGGCCTCGTCGATCTTTTGCTCTTCAACATCCCATTGGGCATAGCGTATGCCCGGTTGGCTTTGCCGTTCGCCACTTCGGGTTAACACGATGATCGAATGGCCTTTTTCTTTTAATTTTTCAACAAGCCGGGAGCCAATCATACCCGTTCCACCGGTGATCAAAACTGTGCTCATATATGAAGTTGTTAGATGATAAGTTTACTGATGATGCTATTCCCGTTCAAATACCATGCAACAAAATGGCAATAAAAAACCCCCGCTTTTGGGGCGGGGGTAACAACTATAAAACTAAGCCAAACTACACTGAAGCGAAACAACAGAGATTAATCCGGTTTATTTCCATCAAGGAAAGTATTGATGGTATTGATCTGACCCTGATTTTGATCGTCGGTGGAAATTTCGAATTTGCTATAATAATTTTCGATATGCGACGTATTGTTTTTCAACTCCATATTGCGCCTGATATAGGCCGGAACATTTTCAAACTCATCGGTAGGGTCGTTAGAATTTACGTTGAAAGATAAGTTGCGTAGCTTTTGGATACGCTCGAGCTGACGACGTTTTTGCATTTCCTCTTCCTGATAGGCTTCATTGAGCGCATCGATCGTGGGCTCCTCTTCTTTAACAAGATTTACCGTGGTTTTGTGCACTTCTATCACCTCGCTTTTCTCGTATACAGAAAACTGTTCTTTAGGCGCTTGTTTTTGCTCGGCATAAGTATCCCTTTTCTGGGCGACTGGCTGCTCCTCTTTTGCTTCAGCATAAATATTTGCCGGTTTAGACAAATAACTTCTTACCGGCTCTTCCTGTTTTTCAGCATCTTCGGGCGCTTCTGCTTTATCTTTTTCGCCAAGTGGCTCCAAAATTCTTTCTCCCGGAATCGCGGGCGAATAAAAAACGTCGGCAGCCTTATCTTCTACGTCAGTTGCCTTTTCAAAATTTTCAACATCTTTCACAAATTTCAATTCCTCTTCTTCAGCGCCTAACAGGAAGTTTGTTGTTTCCGGCTCCTCCACCACATCTTCCACCGTAGGCATCGGCGCATCTATAAAAGAGAAATCTTCAACCAGTTTAGGCGCCATCGGATCGGGCTTTAACATCACTGGCTCCTGAGGCGCCGCTGCTTGTACGGGCGGCTCGACTACCGGCTCGGGCGTAGCAGTCGTTGCTGTTGCCGTTGGCTTTGCCGTTTCGCCATTCAGTTTCATTACGATTTTTCCTTCTTCCGCCTCTTCTTTTTTCAAAACGGGTTTTACAAAAGGATCTTTATTTTCAAAACCGGTGGCAATAAGCGTGATGCCGATCTGATCTCCTAAAGTGCTGTCGTATCCTAAGCCCAGAATAACATCTGTGTTATCGCCGGCGTGGCTTAACAAATAGGACTGAATCACTTCCACTTCGTCCATTGTAAACTCATGTTCGCCTTCGGCCGAATTGATATTGATAAGAATCCACTTCGCTCCCCGGATATCGTTGTCGTTGAGCAGTGGAGAGCTCAGCGCTTCTTCAATCGCCTGCTGCGCCCTGTCTTCCCCTCTTGCAGCCGCGTTGCCCAAAATGGCTCTGCCGCCGTTTTTCATCACGGTGCATACGTCAGCAAAATCGACGTTGATTTGGCCGGTGCTGTTAATTACGTCCGTAATACATTTGGCCGCCGTTGCCAAAACATTATCTGCTTTTTCAAATGCTTCACGCATTTTCAGATTACCGTATTGGTGGCGCAATTTGTCGTTGCTGATTACTAATAATGTATCCACATATTGTTTCAACTGACTGATGCCCTCTTCTGCCTGCTGCTGGCGTTTCTTACCTTCATAGGCAAAAGGAGTGGTAACAATCCCGACGGTTAATACCCCGAGATCTTTACAAATTTTCGCGATGATTGGCGCGCCGCCCGTTCCTGTTCCGCCACCCATTCCGGCGGTGATAAAAGCCATTTTTGTGTTCACTTCCAGGATCTTCCTGATTTCCTCCAGGGATTCAACGGTAGCCTGGCGCCCAATTTCGGGATTGGCGCCGGCACCCAAACCAGAAGTTAATTGTGGGCCTAATTGAATTTTATTGGGGATTTTGCTGTTGGCGATTGCTTGCGCATCTGTATTACAAATAATAAAATTTACGCCATCTATATCTTGACTGAACATGTGGTTAACCGCGTTGCCGCCGCCACCGCCTACACCTATCACTTTCAGAATAGATGATTGTTCGCTTGGTAAATCAAATTGTATCATAACTTAAAATTTAGGGCCTTGAAGCCCAGTTTACAAATGGGTTAGAAAGAAGGACCTTACTCCGCCCACCCTCTCCATTTCCTATTTCGCAATAGTTTCTGGAGAAGGTGAACAAGGCTTAAGGTGGTTATTGAAAGAACTAATTGAGTTAAAGTTTTTGAGCGCAGTATTAATGCAACTGCTCGTCGCCCTCTTCGGCAAAAATTTTGATCAGGCCATCTTTAAATTTCCTCCAGAAGCCGTCGTTGAGCGTGCGCTTAGGCTTCACGGCCTGCTTTACAGCTTCTTCCGCTTCAGCTTCCTGTTCTATTTCAGCATTCTGATCTTTTAAACCTTCAGGCACTTCAACATTGATAAAGCTTTTCTCGAACACTTTGCGGTTGTTTTCGAAATCATCGCAACCTTTTAAAATAAGCCCTAGACAAGTGGAGTAAGTAGGCTTAGCCAGTTCTTCAATATGCCCCGCCGCGAGGTGTTCTGTAGGCAGGCCGATGCGCGCGGGCATACCGGTTACATATTCCGTAAGTTGAATCAGGTGCCTTAACTGAGAACCGCCGCCGGTCAGCACGATGCCGCCATTCAGCTGGCGGTTATCCATGCCAATTTGTTTCAGGTGATAAGTCACAAAATCAAGTATCTCACTCATTCTTGCCTGTATAATATTAGCCAGGTTTTTAACGCTGATCTCTTTGGCCGGCATACCGCGCAAACCAGGAATAGTTATATATGCGTTGGCTTTCGCTTCATTGGCGAGCGCGCTACCAAACTGTGTTTTCATTTGTTCCGCCTGGCTTTTTAATACGCCGAGGCCGGTTTTAATATCTGTGGTGATGTTTTCGCCTGCAAAAGGAATAACAGCCGTATGACGCAAAACCCCTTCCGCGAAAACCGCGATATCTGTTGTTCCGCCACCGATATCTACAATCGCCACACCAGCTTCCAGATCTTCCTGCGCCATTACCGCTGCGGCCGAAGCGAGTGGTTGCAACACGAGGTCTTTAGTGCGGAGGCCTGCTTTTTCAACGCTCCTGTTGATATTGCGAATTGCGTTTTTATCGCCGGTTATGATATGGAAATTAGCGCCCAGTTTTACACCGCTATATCCAATAGGCCTTACAATGTTGGGCATATTGTCAACCGTATATTCTTGTGGTATCACATCAATAATTTGGTCGCCGGCAGGAATATAAGTTTTGTACTGCTTGCTCACCAGAAGATCCACTTCATGCTGAGAAATCTCTTCCTCTTCATTTTCACGTACAATATCGCCGCGGGTTTGCAGGCTTTTAATATGATGCCCCGCAATGCCCACATACACATCGTTGATGTTGAGATTGGGATTTAATGAAAGGCAATTTTCCAGGGCCTGCTTAATGGCTTTAATGGTTTCGTCGATATTCAGTACCTGGCCGTGCTTTACGCCGTTGCTATTGGCTTTACCAAAGCCAAGGATCTCCAGTTTGCCAAACTCGTTTTTACGACCGGCAATAACGGCGATCTTGGTTGTACCAATATCAAGGCCTACAATAATGGGTTGTTCGGAATTCATAGTATGTCGTTTTTTAGTTGTTTTTATTTTTCTTTTTAGTTGTATTAGTTTGCGTTTTCGCGCCCGGCTTCTTGTTCGAATCGCTGCGTTTTGCCGGAGCGGCCGAAGCCTTCTTCGTATCAGTTTTCGCCGGCTTCTTTTGAACTGTCTTTGTAGCCGTGGCTTTCCTGGACACCGGCGGTTTGGCGTCCTTTTTTACCTCCTCAGTTTTCTTTTGTTGTGCCACAGTATCCTTCGCGGCAACCATCGAATCCTGCGCGATGTCCATTTCTTCGATTACTGCGTTCACATTTGCAAAAGTGTCGGCCTGCATAATACTTGAGTAATCCACCGACGGCGCCACCTGAACCAATTCGTTATAATCCCGCGATTGCTGCAAAAGGCTTTCAATGTTTTTGCGAAGTTGTATCGAATCAATCTTCGTAATCTTATCTTTAATACCAATCACCTGTCCGCCGTATTGCACATCAATTTTCCTGTATTTATCAAAGCCGGTGCGTTTCAATACCTGGTCATAAAAGAGATAGAGCCGGTGGAACTTCGATGCTATATCCGATCCATCTCCCAAATCGACCACATGATTGCCCACGACCGGCACCATCTCCAGGTTCCAGCAATCCTGGCCGCAGCTATTGATGTCGATTTGCGCCACCTGTGCATCCCAAAAGGGATCGCTATTGATAAACGAAGCAGTAGCTACTACGTTTTGCACCAACGCGCTATCGACACCGTTCATTATTTTCTTCGAAGGAAACCCTGTAAACACGGGTAAATCGAGGCTTACCGTCTCCGACAATGGGATTTGCTTACCGGCTTCATCAATATAAAACGAGGTCCCCGCACTTGTAAAAACTCTTGCCAGCGGTTTTCTTTCTGTAACATTCGCATGCAGCACATCGTTGTTATCAAAATACAAATCGGCATTGTAAACCCAGGAACTTTGCTCCAGCAAATCTTCCATCAAGGGCAGGTTGAAATCTGTTTTTCGCTGCCCTTTAATATCGCCTCTCACAGCCGTTTTCAGCAACTCAACAATATGCGCTTCTGAAGTAAACAAAACCCCTTTTTTAAACCCTTCGATCTGAATCTTATATCCTTTGCACAAGCCCGATTCCTGCACGCGCATGGCAGCAGTAATAATTGTTCCCATCGCTGCGGCTACGCCCAGCCACATTAGCGTTAGAAAAAATCTTTTTATGGCTCTTTGTCTTCTCACTTTACTTTATTAAAATCTGCTTAATAGGTTCCACTAATTTGTCAATATCTCCCGCGCCCGCCGTGACAATTACCTCACCAAATTCCTGTTCCCGCTGCGTTGAAAAAGAATCTTTCACCCAACGCAACACCTCTCCACCCGTTAATATTTTATTTCCTTTTTTTTCTATCTGATCTAAAATAATATTGCTGGTAACACCTTCAATGGGCTGCTCGCGCGCCGGGTAAATGGGCAATAAAATAAGCTGATCGACATCACCTAACACCTGCGCAAAATCCCTCGCAAAATCGCGCGTTCTGCTAAACAAATGCGGTTGAAAAATAAGCGTCATTTTTTTCCCGGGGAACAATGATTTCACACCATTTATCAACGCTTTCAGCTCTTCCGGATGATGGGCATAATCGTCGATAAAAACAAGGTCCGGACGATGGATCACATATTCAAACCGACGTTTTACGCCTTTGAACGAAGCAACCGCCTGCTTTATCCTTTCACTTTCAATTTCCAGATAGTCGGCCACTCCAACGGCCGCCATCATATTCTCCACGTTATGCATGCCTCCCATATTTAACCGGATATCTGGAATAATTTTATCCGGCAGCACGGCGTCAAAAAAATATCCTCCCTCACTCATTCGAATATTGGCGGCGCGGATGTCAGCGCTTTCATTCTGAAGGCTGTAGGTCACCGTTGTTTCCACTTGCATCGACCGGTCGAGGCCAAAGCTTTTTAACAACAAGCCCCCGCTTTTAATATTTCCCGCAAATTGCCTGAAGGCTTCTTTCACATTATCCTCGTGCTCATAAATATCCAGGTGATCCGCATCCATCGATGTGATAACAGCTACATCCGGATTCAGTTTTAAAAAGCTGCGGTCATACTCGTCCGCCTCTATCACACAAACATTTTTCGCGCTGCTCCAGAAATTGGTTTGATAATTTGCTGAAATACCGCCCAGAAAAGCATTGCAGCCAAATCCGCTATCGCGCAATAAATGGGCAACCATCGTGGAAGTAGTTGTTTTGCCATGGGTGCCGGCCACACAAATATTATAAGCATCCTCACTGATCATTTTCAGGATATCGCTGCGCTTTACTACGGCAAACCCGTTATTGATATAATACACCAGTTCTTTATGATCCTTTGGCACAGCCGGTGTATACACCACATAGTCCACCTCTTTGGGAATCTGCTCAACGTCTTCTGTGAAATGAACCACTGCGCCTTCCGCTACGAGCTTACGGGTAATGGCGGTTTCATTTCGGTCGTAGCCGCTCACTGTTTTGCCCAATGACAAAAAGTAGCGTGCAATAGCGCTCATGCCGATCCCGCCGATACCGATAAAGTAAACGGATTGGATTTCATGAATATGTTTTTGCGCTATGCTCATTATTTTGAGATCGATTTTAAAATTTCTTCAGCTACGCGGTTGGCAGCATCTTTAATTCCCAATGCGGCGAGTTGATCGTGCATTGCTTTTCTTTTAGTGGCATCGCCGGCCAGGGCGATTGCTTTTTCTACCAGTTCCTTTTTCGCATCCCCATCTTTCACCAACAATGCTGCGCCGAGGTCGGCCAACTGTTTGGCGTTGGCTGTCTGATGATCTTCGGCAGCATACGGATAAGGCACAAAAATGGCTGGCTTTGCGACGATGCTTATTTCCGCAACCGTCATAGCGCCGGCGCGTGCGATGACCATATCCGCCGCTGCGTAGGCATACTCCATGTTGGATATAAATTCGCTCGCCCAAATTGCTTTATGTGCAGCGCCGAGTTGCGCTGCTTCTGTGGCCAGACTCTTTCCTGTTTGCCAAACCAACTGTAAGTTCTCACCGAGCAGCTGCGCTGCGCCGCCTAAAATAGCTTCGTTAATCGACCTTGCTCCCAGGCTGCCACCCACCACCAGTATGGTAGTTTTTTTGGGATCGAGATCGAAAAAAGCCAGCGCATCTTCCCGGCTGATGGACGCCTCAGCTATTACGCTTCGAACGGGATTTCCGGTTACCATAATCTTTTCCGCTGGAAAAAACTGCTCCATACCCGGCGTACCGGTAAATATTTTTTCAGCTCCTTTGGCCAGCATTTTATTGGCTTTGCCGGCAAAAGAATTTGACTCATGAATAAAAGTCGGCACGCCCATTGCCTGCGCATGTTTTAATACCGGAAATGTAGCATACCCGCCCACGCCGATTACCGCGTCCGGCTTAAACTCTTTAAAGATCCTTCTGACCTGGAGAAAGCTTTTCACAATCTTAAGCGGCAGGCCGATATTTTTTAATAAAGAACTACGATTCAATCCTGCAATATCAATCCCCACAATTTGATAACCCGCCTGCGGCACCCGCTCCATTTCCATCTTGCCTTTTGCACCGACGAATAAAAATTCAGTAGCCGGCTGCTGCTGCTTAATTGCATTCGCAATTGCAATGGCCGGAAAAATATGACCTCCGGTTCCTCCGCCTGCTATGATGATTTTTTTATGCACCTTCCTGAATTTCTTTTGTTTTGTTGCCTGCATCAGCCACTGCCGCGCTTGCCGGCTCAATGCTATCTACGTTTCTGGAAACGCTAAGAATAATTCCGATCGACAAACATGTAAATAAAAAGCTTGATCCTCCCATACTCACCAGCGGCAGCGTAACGCCCGTCACCGGAAAAAGATTTACCGTAACCGCCATATTTGCCAATGCCTGAATGGCCAGCGTAAAACTTAATCCCAACGCCAGGAAAGCGCCAAAGGCAAACGGGCATTTTTTAAAAATCCTGATACATCTATATAAAAAGACCAAGTAGACAAAAACGAGGAACGCGCCGCCAATAATCCCATACTCTTCAATGATGATGGCGAAGATGAAATCATTATAGGCCTGCGGCAGATAGTCGCGCGTTGTACTGTTTCCGGGGCCGGCTCCAAAAAAGCCGCCTTTCGCGATCGCAATTTTTGCCTGATTTACCTGGTACATTTCATCCGTGTCCGCTTCTTTCCCTCCGTAAATAAAATTCTCAACACGGTTTACCCATGTGCTGACACGCGCCACCAAACGCCCGGATTTTTTTTCAGGAGCTGCGGCCGCTACCTGCTCTATATGCTCGGGCGCCGCTGTGGCCTCGGATCCGTGCTGGGCTACTGCAGCCACAATAAGCATGACGATGGGTATAAGCGTGATGCCGCCCACCAGCAATAAATGCCGCACATTTACCCTGCCGATGAATAGCAGAATCATGCAACTTGCACCCAGCAATAACGCTGTGGACAGGTTGGCCGGCGCAATGAAAAGACAGGTAATACCAATGGGAATGATAACCGGCAGAAACCCTTTCCTGAAGTCTTTGATCACCTGCTGCTTTCTGCTTAATAATCTTGCGAGATACATAAAAAGAGCCAGCTTCGCGAGATCGGAAGTCTGCATCGTCATATTGATAATCGGCAGTTTGATCCAGCGGCTTCCTTCGTTAATCTTGGCGCCGAAGAACAAAGTGTAGATCAACAGTGGAATACTGAATAAAAACAGGATCTGCGCGACTTTTGAATAAATCGTATAGTTGACGCGGTGCGCGAAATATACCACGCCGAAGCCCAGCAGAATAAACATCACCTGCTTAAACAAATACACTTCGGTATTGCCTTTATAATTTTTATATGCCAAAGAGCCCGTCGCGCTATACACCGCCAGCAGCGACACTAAAGTCAATAATACTACCAGCGCCCAAATCACCTTATCGCCTCTTGTATGGCGATTGAGGTTCTCCCGCCAATCGGTTGCCGCTGCGCCACCTGATATTTCAGTTGTTACTGACATTTCTTTTTTTCCTTTTAATAATAAGCCGATATGAATTACAAATCAACTACCGCTCTTTTAAACTGAAGGCCTCTGTCTTCGTAATTTTTAAACAAATCAAAACTGGCGCAGCCAGGGCTTAATAAAACAGCATCACCCTTTTCTGAATAGCTGAAAGCCGCTACCACAGCTTCCTGCGCGCTGGCCGTATCGATAATGACCGGTACAGCGCCATCAAATGCGTCATGAATTTTTTTATTGTCAACGCCGAGGCAAATGATTGCTTTCACCTTTTCCTTTACCATATCCATCAATAAACTATAGTCATTGCCCTTGTCAACACCACCCAGAATCAATACCGTGGGCTTGCTCATACTTTCAAGCGCATACCAGGTGGAATTGATATTGGTAGCCTTGCTATCATTGATGAACTCCACACCACGAATGGTCGCCACATGCTCCATTCTGTGTTCCAGGTTTTGAAAGGTTTGCACCGCTTCCCGGATCTTTTCCTTCCGAATTTCCATTGTTGCACCTGCCAGAGATCCTGCCATAGTATTAAATTGATTGTGCTTACCTCTTAATGTAAAATCGTACACGCTCATTGACATAAAATCATCGCCAGTCCTGACATGCATAGTTCCGTCCTTAATAAATGCTCCGCCGTTTTCGTGTGCCATACTAATGGGTAGTTGAGTTGAGTTAATTTTAAATTGATCTATATATTTCATTGTTACTTCATCGTCCATGTTGTAAATGAAGTAATCGCCTGTCTGTTGATTTTCTATTATTCTGAATTTACTTCTGATATAATTTTCGAATTTGTAATCGTAACGATCGAGATGGTCTTCGGTAATATTTGTTAAAACAGCAATATCCGGCCTGAAGCTCACGATGTCATCCAGTTGAAAACTGCTAACTTCCACCACATACACCGGTTTGGGATCAAGCGCCACCTGCCGCGCAAAGGACTCGCCGATATTTCCCACCAGCGCAACATCCAGCCCGCCCGTTTTTAAAATATGGTAGATGAGCGATGTTGTCGTCGTCTTTCCGTTGCTGCCGGTGATGGCTACCACGCGGCTCTCCCCTTTAAAACGATACGCCAGTTCAATTTCACTGATCACCGCGATGCCTTTTTCACGAATCTGTTTTACCAGCTGATTGTTTTCAGGAATACCCGGACTTTTCACGATTTCATCGGCGCTCAAAATACGGCTCAGGTCATGCGCTCCCTCTTCCCATTCGATACCTGCCTGCTTTAATTCGTTACGATATACTTCCTTCAAAGAACTACTGTCTGATACAAAAACTTCAAACCCTTTACTTTTAGCCAGGATGGCCGCTCCCACACCACTTTCACCTCCGCCCAATATCACCATCGACTTCGCCATAGCTTACCTCAATTTCAATGTTACAATACACACGACCACCAACAAAACCTGAACGATCCAGAACCGCGTGACAATCTTGGCTTCATGATATCCTTTCTTTTGATAATGGTGGTGTAGCGGGCTCATTAAAAAAATTCGCCTGCCTTCGCCATACTTTCTTTTAGTATATTTAAAATAAGCTACCTGCAGCATTACACTTAAATTCTCTACCAGAAAAACGCCGCAGAAAATTGGTATCAGCAATTCTTTATGTACAATGATGGCGATGGCCGCTATTAATCCGCCCAGCGTCAAGCTGCCGGTATCTCCCATGAAAACCTGCGCCGGATAAGAGTTATACCACATAAACCCAACACAAGCGCCAATCATGGCCGCGAGAAATATTGACAACTCGCCTAGGTTGGGGATGTACATGATATTGAGATAATCAGCAAAAAGGAAGTTGCCGCTGGCATAGGCAAAGATGCCCAGCATAACGCCAATGAGCGCCGAGGTTCCCGAAGCCAATCCATCAAGCCCATCCGTAATATTGGAACCATTGGAAACCGCAATAATGATGAACGTAACAATCAAAATATACAAAACCCAGGCATAAGGCTTCAATGCATCGGGCAGTAAAGAAGCATAATTAAACTCGTGGTTCTTTACAAACGGAATTGTTGTAATCGGCTCTTTAGACTCTACAAAATATTTAGGCTGCCCGTTAACGATTTTCGTAATCACCTCCGGTTTGGCGGGATTACCCGTGTACTCTCTCCAGATTTTTACATTGCTGTTAAAGTAAAGAACGGAACCCACCAAAACGCCAATGCCCACCTGGCCGAGAATTTTAAACCAACCAGCCAAACCATCTTTATCTCCTTTTTTATAGGCCACTCCCTGCTGCTGTGCCATTCGCTTGGCGCGCAACTTCAAATAGTCGTCGATAAAACCAATGGCGCCTAACCAAATCGTTGCCACGAGCATGATGATCACATAAACAGTGTTTAAACGTGCAAACAGCAGCGTCGGAATGATGATACCCAAAATGATAATAATACCACCCATCGTAGGCGTTCCTTTTTTGGCCTGCTCACCAGCAAGGCCGAGGTCGCGCACCGTTTCGCCTACGAGTTTTGCACGCAACATATTGATCAGCTTTTTGCCAAAAATCAACGTGATGATCAAAGCAAACAGCACAGCCATCATGATCCGGAAGGTTTGAAATTCCATCAACTGCCTCCCCGGAAAATTAATCCCCTGCTGCTTAAACCATTCAAATAAGTGATATAACATGCTTCCGTTTATATGTTTACTGTAATCTGTTCGCTCTGATTACCTTCTTAATAATTCAAACATTTCCGTCACCACCTGCTTGTCGTCAAAATGATGTTTCATACCATTGATCTCCTGATATTTTTCGTGGCCCTTTCCGGCGACCAAAACGATATCTTCTTTATTCGCGAGGCTGATGGCCGTTTTAATTGCCTCCCGGCGGTCTACGATAGAAATACACTTCCTCTTCGCCCCCGCCGGCACTCCGGCTTCCATTTCTTTGATAATGGCACCCGCATCTTCAAACCGCGGATTATCGCTCGTCAACACTACCCTGTCGCTGTGTTCGCAGGCTACAGCTGCCATCACAGGGCGCTTTGTGTTATCGCGATTTCCGCCACATCCCGCTACAGTAATTACCTGCTCGAAGCCCTTGCGCAGCTTCTTGATCGTAGCTAAAACATTCAGCAGCGCATCGGGCGTATGCGCGTAATCCACAATGGCCATAACTTTATCTGTTGCTGAAATGAGATATTCAAATCTTCCTTCAGCGCCATTCAACTGGCTTAACACCTGCAGCACTTCCTGGCGGCTTTCGCCCAGGCAAACCGCGGCACTATAAGCGGCCAGCAAATTGTGCGCGTTAAATTCGCCTATAAGGCGAAAGTGAACCTCCTGGTCATCGACGAGCATTTGCAAACCCAGGATACCATTGTCCAAAATTTTCCCTTTAAAATCGCTCATCGTTTTAAGCGAGTAGGTTTTTACAGAAGCCTTCGTGTTTTGCACCATCACCATACCGCGTTTATCATCAATATTCGTAATGGCAAATGCTGTTTTAGGCAGCTGGTCAAAGAACTTTTTTTTCACCCTGATATACTCGTCGAAGGTTTTATGATAATCCAGGTGATCGTGTGATATATTGGTAAAAATTGCCGCCTCAAACTCAAGCCCGGCAATGCGCTGTTGATCGATTGCGTGGGAACTCACTTCCATAAACACATGCGAGCAACCTTGTGCTACCATTGTTTCCAACAGCTGATTTAATTGCACGGCATCCGGCGTTGTGTGCGTCGCTGGCACCACTTTACCGCCGATTTTATTTTCTACGGTGCTGATCAAGCCGCATTTATACCCCAAACCTGTAAACAGCTGGAATAAAAGCGTAGCCACTGTGGTTTTGCCATTCGTACCGGTAACACCCACCAGCTTCAACTTCGACGACGGCGTATTATAAAAGTTGTGCGCGATAACCCCTGCTGCTGCCGCACTATCTTCTACCTGCACATAAACTACATCCGCGCTTTTAACAGCCGGCACAGATTCACAAACAACAACAGCGGCCCCTTTTTCGATTGCATTGTCAATGAACTGGTGGCCATCTGCGGCCGAGCCTTTCAGCGCAACAAACACCGACCCCTGCTCCACTTTACGGGAATCAATAGCAATGCCCGACACTTCCACGTCAGTGTTTCCTGACACGGACAAGAGGCTGACTTTGTATAAGATATCCTGTAAAATCAACTGCACTTTTTTATTCAGACTAAGTAAGATTTAGTAAAATAGCTTCCCCTTTTTTAAACGGCGCCCCCGGCCGGATCGATTGCACTGCAACTTTTCCACTGCCCTGTGCTTTTACCCGAAGGCCGATATTTTCCAGCAACCTGATCGCATCCCGCAAACCCATCCCCTTTACGTTAGGCATCAGATTCTCCTTAACAATATTTGTCTTTAAAATTGGACGGTAGTTCGTCGCATACATAGATGCCCAGCTGTTCTGCTGAATGGAATCCACATAATTCATATCCAAAAAGCCAAGCACACTTTTCATCGAATGGGCGTTGCCGGCATAGAAATAGCTGGTACTATCTACCGCTCCTTCGTACTCGCGCGGCGTTTTGCGATCCACATACATCGAGTAAATTTTAGTGGCAATTTCACGAAACACAGGAGCTGCTAATTGGCCTCCATAATATAAACCGGCGCCGGCGCGGGTTCTAACGACTACGATGCAGGAATACTGTGGGTTGTTGGCCGGGAAGTAACCGGCGAAAGATGCCTGATAGACGCGGTTGGCGTATCCAATCCCCCTGTCTGCAACCTGTGCGGTACCTGTCTTTCCCGCTACCAAAAACGGCATATCCTTAAATATATTTTTTCCCGACCCATCGGTCACCACCAATTCCAGCGCTTTTTGGGCGGCGGCAATCGTCGTGGGTTTTGCAATCTGGTTTTCCAAAACCACCGGTTCCATTTCCTTCACCAATACACCATTGTTGCGGATACTATTTACCAGGTAAGGCCGCACCATCACGCCGTCGTTGGCGATTGCATTATATAAGGTCAGTAACTGAACGGGGCTTACTTGTATGGCATAGCCAAACGCCATTGTAACGAGGTTCATTTGTCCGCCGTGGCTTACCTGAAGCGGCGCTACGCGCGGCCTCGGAACGGCTGACAGATCAATTGGCGATTTTTTGGTGAGGTGATATTTCTCAAGATATTCAGTAAACTCTGTTGGTTCTTTACCAAATGCTTTCAAAGCTACACGGCCCATGCCAACATTAGAGCTGTGCGCGATACACTCTTCGATGGTCATTACCGGCTTCGGCATTCTATGTGCATCGGTAATTGGCCGCGGACCTACCTGCATGCGGCCGGTGCTTCCCACTTCAAACAAGTCGCCGGGCTTAACAGCGCCTTTATCGATAGAAGCGAGATAGCTGACAATTTTGATAGTTGAGCCTGGTTCGGTAACCCTTAATGCATAATTATCATTTTCCCAATAAGTAGTATCGTTTGGATTGCGCCCCAAATTGGCGATCGCTTTAATTTTTCCAGTTTTGGTTTCCATTAAAATGGCAGTACCATATTCTGCATGAACAGACTGCACCATGCGCAGCAGCGCAGTTTCAGCAATATCCTGCATGTTTACATCAAGCGTTGTATAAATGTCACGGCCGTTTTCGGGTTCAACCTGGAAGCCCTGTACCGGAACCGCACCGCCCGAGATATACCGTACCAGGCGCTGCCCGTTCTGTCCTTCCAACAGGCTGTCATAACTCATTTCCAGGCCCACATTCATTTTCTTAACCTTCCCATCACTATTGATATATTCACGGCTGAGGCCGATGGTCCGGTTTGCCAACAACCCGAAAGGTGCAATGCGCTTGCTGCTTTGCTCTACAATAATGCCGCTTTTATTCTTTCCCAATTTTATCAACGGAAAGTCGCGCAGCGCTTTATATTCTTCGAAAGACAGTTTCTTTTTTAATGAATAGTAGCGGTTGCCCTTCTTATAAGCTTTATCAAATTCCTTTTTATATTCTTTCGCCGTTTTGTCGCCAAAATAGTCAGCCATCGCGTGAGCAAAAGAGTCGATATACTGGTTATAAACTTTTCCCCCTTTTGCAATCAGGCCGTCTGCTTTAAAGTCCATATAAATGTCAAACTGCGGCAGCGAGGTGCTCAACATTTGGCCGTCTTCGCTAAAGATTGTTCCGCGATCCGCGTCAATCGAAACAATTTTTTGATGCATGCTGTCTCCCATGCTGCGCCAGTGATCGCCCTGAAACTTCTGAATAACAATTGCCTTACCCAGAATCATGACAGACAGCACAACTATGCCAATAAAGCATAGATACACACGCCATAATATGTCTTTCTTGATCTCCATATTTCAACTTCCAAAGAAGAAATGAACTATTGATTTTTTATAAATTATTGAACGTTGACGAGGTAATCTTCGAGCGAGTCTTTCAGCACATAAGGCGTTTCATTCAACTCGCTCAAACCCAAAGGCTGCAAGGCTTTCGACAATTCGCTTGGCTTGCTCCGAAACATCACTTCGCTTTTCAGGCTCTTGTATTCCCACTGCAACTCTTTTACTTCTTTAGCCATGGCATTGATCTTTCTGACGGTTTTATCAGCAGTATGGCCATTATAGATGTATATCACGGCAAGAAAAGCCAGAAAAAAAAGGAAGGGCACCTGCCTCACAATCGACTGATAGTTCAGCCATTTTTTCCAATTTATTTTAACCTGCTTTTCCTGCATGTAGGTGTATTTAAATTTTTAGAACTTTTGTGTTGTATCAATAATGTTAGCGCTTTTCGGCGACCCTCAGTTTCGCGCTCCTCGACCTGGTATTCCTCCTCAATTCATCCTGCTGCGCCACAATGGGTTTCTTTGTAATGATTTTGAAAACCGCTTCTTTTTGTTCGTTCGTAAAAGGATGATCTACGATTTCTTCAAAACTTCCCTCTTTAAAAAATCGCTTTACAATTCTGTCTTCAATGGAATGAAAAGTGATGACTGCGATTCTTCCACCAGGATGCAGGAGCGAAGCAGCTTGTTCCAACATTTCCTTCAACACTTGCACTTCCTCATTTACTTCCATCCGCAGCGCCTGAAAAACCTGCGCAAAATATTTATTCGGATTTCCTTTTACTACCGCCCGCAACGCATTCTTAAATCCATCGATCGTTTTCAGTGAAACTGTGTTACGGACAGCAACAATCGTTTTCGCCAGTGTTTTCGCGTTCGTCACTTCTCCAAATTGTTCAAACAGCTTGTGCAATTGCGCTTCCGTATAATTTTGAACTACCTCATACGCCGTATGCACTTGCTTCCGGTCCATTCTCATATCCATTTCTGCATCGTACCGGATACTAAAGCCTCGATCTGCCTCATCAAACTGGTGGCTGCTTACACCTAAATCGGCCAGTATTCCGTCAACAGCCTTTATATTTTCCAATCGTAGAAAACGCCGGATATGCCGGAAGTTTTGCTGAATAAAAACAACCCGGCTATCATCGGGCAGGTTGCGCCGCGCATCTTCGTCCTGATCAAAAGCATACAGCCGCCCGTTTTCATTCAACCTGGCGAGAACAGCCCTCGAATGCCCGCCACCTCCAAATGTGCAATCGACATACACGCCATCTGGTTTAATTTGCAATGCATCTATCGACTCCTGCAACAAAACCGGCACATGATAGGCCTGCTCGCTTTCGGCCGCCGTTTCTTCCGGTTGAAAAGTTGATAAAGCGTCGCTTTTTTGTCGATCAAGCTTTTTCTTTGCCATGCTTTTAACTTTTCAATTTTTACCGTTAACTCACCGCGCCCATCACCAGGCTTGCCAGATCGCTGAATGACTCTGGCGAAAACGCATCAAAGAACTCTTTATATTTCGCGCTATCCCAAATCTCCATTTTGTTTCCGGCGGGCACTAGCACAATATCTTTTTGCAAAGACGCATACTCTTTAAGAGTAGGCGGCAATAAAATGCGCCCTGCGCTGTCCGGCTCAACCAGTGTGGCGCCATTTAAAAAATAGCGTTTAAACTGCCTTACCTTTGGATCGAAATCATTTAATGCATTGATGCGCTCCGCAATAGGCGTCCACGAACTCAAAGGATACAAACTCAAACATTTTTCAAAACCCCTATTTATGACAAATTGCGCTCCGTCTCCTTCCGCCAGCTGCTTTTTAAAACCAGCGGGTAAAAGAAATCGGCCCTTGGCATCTACCGTGGCCTCAAATTCTCCGAGGAAACCTGTCATAAGAATTAAAAAATGTGATTTACTGCACTAAACTACCACAAAGTAACACTTTTTCCCACTTTAACTCCAAATTTTAACGATGTTGATTTATCCACAAATCAAAATCGCCCGAAAGCGAATACCACAAAGGATTCCAGGCCATTTTTTACGAATAGTATAAAAAAGACTGTTAATATATTGTGGATTACTTGACAGAAAAAGTGCATATCTCCCGAAAACCTGTTGATTCGGAGGAAAATTGATTGAAAACTTGTCTGAAACTGCGATTTTTGCTGCTTTTACATGTGGAGATGTAAAAATGTCAAAAGCTGGTTCAGTCGCGCATCACGGTGGGGATTTTTAAAATGGGGACCGCTAACCGGCAAAAATTAAAGGTATGCATCCAAAAAATATTTCAATTACTTCTTTTCAATATGATCTTCCGGAAGACCGGATTGCCTTCCATCCGCTGGAACGCCGCGACGACTCTAAGCTGCTTGTGTTTGATCAGGGAGCAATGAAGACCGACACTTACAAAAACATTGCAAAGCATTTGCCGCCAAAAAGCACCATGGTTTTTAACAACACGAAGGTGGTTGAGGCGAGATTATTATTTAAAAAAGAATCCGGAGGCGTGATTGAGATCTTTTGTCTTCAGCCTCACGAAAAGTATAAGGATATTACATCCGCGATGAGCGAACACCGCCAGGTGGAATGGCTCTGCCTGATTGGAGGCGCCTCAAAGTGGAAATCCGGCCAGGTGCTTACTCTATCTTTTGCTTTGGACGAATCGGAGCAATCGCTCAAAGCTACTTTTATTGAAAAAAGGGCTGACTGCTTTGTGATCGGCCTGGAATGGGGCGCGGACATCAGTTTTGCCGAAGTATTGCACCGCGCGGGACATGTGCCGCTGCCTCCTTATATTAAAAGAGCAGATCAGAAAAGCGACAAAACCCGCTACCAGACTGTCTTTGCCCTGCAGGACGGGTCAGTCGCCGCCCCCACAGCCGGGCTTCACTTTACCGAGGAAGTGCTCGGCAGCCTTGCTGAGAAAGACATCAGGAAATCTTTTGTAACACTACATGTCGGCGCCGGCACTTTCAAACCGGTAAAAGCCGGCCTGATGCAGGACCATGAAATGCATTCGGAATTTATTGAAGTGTCAAGAGCATTTATTGCAAATTTCATTGAGGAGGACAGCAAAGTTGTTATTGCCGTCGGCACTACCTCCCTACGCACGCTTGAAAGCCTGTATTGGCTGGGTGTTAAGCTTCTTACCGATCCGGGAGTATTTGACGACGACATGCCTTTTTTAAGTCAATGGGAATCTTATGAAGTGGCGGAGCCGCCAACCCGGAACGATGCTTTAGAAGCTATTTTACATTTTCTAGAAGATAAAAATTTGAACACCTTCATCGCGAAAACTCAAATTATTATCGCACCCGGATATGATTTTAAAATGATTAATGCACTGATCACGAATTTTCATCAGCCCGCCTCTACCCTGCTGCTATTGGTGGCCGCTTTGGTCGGGGAAGATTGGAAAAGGATTTATGAGTATGCGCTGAAAAATGAGTTCAGGTTTCTGAGTTATGGCGATGGCAGCTTATTGTGGAAACAATAGCAGCCCGGCTTAAGAAACCCTTTCAAAAAGAAAAGCCCCTTATAAAAAGAGGCTTTCAAAACAATAAACAAAACGAAAAAACTAGTTGAGATGCGATTCTATTTTCTTCACAAAATTTCCTTTAGGTTGCGCTCCTACTAATTTGTCAACAACCTGCCCGCCTTTTATAAACAGAATGGCAGGAATGGAAGTGATACCATAATCCATAGAAACCTGCGGATTCACATCAACATTCAATTTACCAATATTTACTTTCCCTTCATATTCTTTGGAAAGCTCTTCGATCACCGGGCCGATTGCGCGGCAGGGCCCACACCATTCTGCCCAGAAATCCACCACAGTTAACTGATCAGAATCCAAAACTTCCGCCTGAAAGTTTGCGTCGTTAAATTCTTTTGCCATTATTAGATAGTTTAAAAAGTTTAGAATTATTTAATGAGAAGTAAACAGCAAATTTAAGTCCTAGAACTAAATAACAGCAAATGTGGCATTTTGTTGTGAAGAAAATGTCAATTCACCGCGCAGCAACTGCCAATTACGGCTTAACGATTAATGAGACGCCACATCCAGGCGCTGGGGACGGTGCTGATGCCGAAAAAAAACAGCGAACGCAACAGCAACTACAAGTGCGTAAAGCGCAAAACTCAGCCAAATGCCCTGCCAGTTTTTAGAGTTGTCCGCATAGGTGAAAAACTGATCGATCACCACGCCACTGATCATACTTCCCAAAACGGCGCCTACCCCATTGGTCATCATCATAAAAATACCCTGCGCGCTTGCCCTGATCGACTCGCTGCTTTCAGTTTCAACAAACAGGGAGCCTGAAATATTAAAAAAGTCGAAAGCCATTCCGTAAATGATACAAGATAAGATGATCATCCACAGCCCTTCTGCGGGATTGCCGTAGGCAAACAGCCCAAACCGGAGCACCCAGGCAATCATGCTAAAAAGCATGACTTTTTTTATCCCAAAGCGATGCAACATAAAAGGAATGGCAAGAATAAACAAGGTTTCGGAAATTTGTGAAATAGACATAATGATAGCCGGGTATTTGACAGCGATCGTGTCTTTATAGGCATCTATCCTGGCGAAATCGTGCAAAAACGTGTCGCCATAAGCATTGGTTAGTTGCAGCGCGGCGCCCAGCAACATGGCAAACACAAAAAACAAAGCCATTTTCCGGTTTCTGAAAAGCGAAAAAGCCGCCCTTCCCATTTGAATGCCTGCCTCCTTATTATCAGCGCCTTTTAGAGGTGGCGGACAAGGCGGCAGGCTGAAAGCGTATAAGCCCAAAAGCAAAGATGCGGCAGCTGCTACATAAAATTGGCCGGCAGATTTTTCGAGATGCGTGAGGCTTACCACCCACATGGCCGCTATAAAACCAATAGTGCCCCAGACCCGAATCGGCGGAAAATATTTAATGACATCCTTCCCTGAGCGCTTTAATGCGGAGTAAGAAACTGTGTTTGCAAGCGATATTGTGGGCATGTAAAAAATCATGTTGATAAACATCACTAAAAACATAGCGCCCGGGCTATCAACCCACGGAATCAAAAATAAAATAACGGCCCCCGCCAGATGCGAAATACCCAGTAAGCGCTCGGCATTTACGAAGCGGTCGGCAATTAATCCCATCACAGTAGGCATAAAAATCGCAGAAAAACCCATCGTTGAAAAGATGGCGCCAAACTCAGCGCCGCCCCACTGTTTGGTCTGAAACCAGTAGGCCCCGATGGTAATCAGCCAGGACCCCCAGATAAAAAATTGTAAAAAACTTAAAACAGTCAACCTGATTTTTATCGACATAATATTTTGGTTATAAGTCCGGCTTATCACAAAAAAGCTGGCGACGTGAAGACTCGATGATCGTTCCTGCCCGCTCGCATTTGCAACGAATCTAAACAAAAATCTCAACAAATATAGCCTGCGGAGATCTTGTCCGTGAAGACTTATTTTTACAAAATGATCAACTATAATGGCAAACAATTTAAGGCGGTGGATAACACGCCCAACGGAGCCACCTCCGAAGAAACAATCTTTCATTACGTTCAACACGGCAACATTCTTACAGCTGCTTATAAAGGCGGTAAAATAAAAACAGGCCACCTGATCGGCATCGTGAATGAAAAAGGCGAGATTGATATGCGCTACCACCAGATTGACCAACAAAACCAGCTGATGACCGGCGTTTGCCAATCTGTGCCTGAAATGCTACCCAACGGAAAGATCAGACTGCATGAGGCCTGGCAATGGACTTCCGGCGATTGCTCAAAAGGAACATCGGTGATTGAAGAATTATAATATGCAATCGCACAAATTTGAGGCCTTTTCAAACCTTTCGCGGTTAAATCCGTTTTATATTTGCACCTAATTTATTTTTGAGTAGATGATTGTAGAAACCTTACCCAATGTAGATAATGCACTTCAAAAGATAGCCGACAAAGTTTATAAAGGAGCGCGGATCAGTGAAGCCGATGGTTTGTATCTTTTTGAACACGCGAGCCTTGCATTTGTGGGCGCTTTAGCCAATCATGTGCGCGAAGAAAAACACGGCGATATTACTTATTTCAATCGCAATTTCCACATCGAGCCAACCAACGCCTGCATCTATTCCTGCCACTTCTGTAGTTATAGTAAATTATACGCGCATCGCGACGAAGCCTGGGAACTTTCGCTGGAGCAAATGATGGATATTGTAAAAAAATATGATGCCGAGCCGGTGACGGAAGTGCATATTGTGGGTGGCGTTCACCCCAAAATGAATCTGGAATTTTTTGCCGAGTTGCTGCGCCAGATTAAAGCGCACCGGCCAGAGTTGCACATTAAAGGTTTTACCGCTGTGGAACTGGATTATATGTTTCGGAAGGCAAAAAAATCGGTTCGCGAGGGCATGGCTTATTTGAAAGACGCGGGGCTGGAAAGTTTACCTGGTGGTGGCGCAGAAATATTTGCTCCCGAAATCAGGGAACAGATTTGTGCGGATAAAATTGATGGCGCCGGTTGGCTGCAGATACATCAGACAGCGCATGAGCTGGGTATGCAATCAAACGCGACGATGTTGTTCGGCCATATTGAAAAATATCATCACCGCATAGAACACATGAGCCAGCTGCGCAACTTACAGGATACCACGCAAGGTTTCAACACATTCATCCCGCTTAAATTCAGAAACGGCGACAATGATATGAGCCATGTGGCAGAGTCATCGCTGATTGAAGACATGAAAATGTATGCCATTGCCCGAATTTTCCTTGACAATTTTCCTCATATTAAAGCCTATTGGCCGATGCTGGGCCGCCAAAATGCGCAGCTATCTATGTCATTTGGAGTAAATGATATCGACGGAACCATTGATGATACGACAAAAATTTACTCCATGGCGGGAGCAGAAGAGCAAACGCCTTCTATGACTACTGAAGAACTGGTCGTATTAATCAAGCAGGCCAAGAGAAGGCCAGTGGAGCGAGGCACACTTTATAATGTGATTAAAGATTATAGCGATACGCCTGTTGCCGCTTCGCTGTAGTGCGCCATGTCCGACTTGCGGATCCAGTAGTTTTTCGGTATATTAGCTAACATAAATCGAAATCTATTATGAGCAAAGTATCCACCATCCTTGCCAGAAAGGGAAACGATGCCGTTTCTATCCAAACTAACACCAAAGTTTACGACGCCCTGAAGATCATGTCTGATAAAAATATCGGATCGCTGGTAGTTTTGGATGGCGAAGCATATGCCGGCATCCTTACTGAGCGGGATTATTCAAGAAAAGTGATTCTCGAAGGAAAGCATTCAGATCAGGTTACTGTTGGCGAAATTATGTCCACCGATTTGCCACATGTGCACCCCAACGACACCGTAGAACGTTGCATGCAACTGATGTCGGATAAAAATATCAGGTATTTGCCCGTTTTTAAAGATGATAAGCTTTCCGGCATTATTTCGATCAGCGATGTGGTAACAGAAACTATTCTGCAACAAAGAGAAACGATCAGCCAGCTGAAGAGCTATATCCAGGGATAAGACATTAGCGCTGATAGTTTGCAGGTAACATATTTGCTATTTTTTCGCTCCAGGACCAATACCACTCAGACATAATTCCTTCTGCCGGTGCCCAATTGCCATTGGGATCAATCACCAAGCCGTTGACATGCTGAAGGCTAATCAACGAACGTGCAGGGAACACATTACGATTCTCGCCATAAAATTCAAGATACTTTTTTTCTTCTATTTTATGTTTGTTCACGATCTGAAGATAGTGCGGCCAACTCGCATACCTGGCGCCTTCGTGGGTGATCATAAAGCTGTCGGCGGGTAATAAATCGGGCCCAAATTCCAGCAAAACATCCGGCTGCTGCAATACGCTTCGGTAATAGTCGGCCGAGTCTCCTGTAATATGATCCACACTGATCATCTTTCGCTTTAACGGGATATCGAAGATCATCCGAACCCGGTCCTTCTCTGTATTTCTGTTTTTGCGCACCCGGCGCACTTCAAAACCTTCGGCGGCCATATCTCCGTGATAGGCCGTTCTAAAAAAATGCATCATCGATCCCAGGTAGGCCAGCTGGCGCTTCTCTTGCCAGCGCTTCTTTTGCCGGTTGTTGCCTTTGAGTTCGCTAAACAAAGTATACCCGGAGAAAAAACTGGTTCTCTCCTTAAAATTTATCTCGAATTTTTCAAGTTCATAACCAATTTCATAGCCAAGCGCTTTGTTAATAATGTTGATGGGCTCATGAGCCACTACTTCGAGCCGGTTTTGCTTTTTATAGAAACGAAACGAGATGACATCCTTGTTGGCAATGCTTACCTGGTCTGCATTTGCAGAGCTGCCCACGAAATAATCCAAAAAAGTCCTGCCCCATTTTTCCCAGGTTTCCTTTTCATATCCGCCAACGACCACATTTTCCAACATCACTTCCTGAATAGACATCAGCACTTTTAGTTTTGGTGGCATTTTTTGAGTTGAAAAGTCATAGGTGATGGTTTTATAACCCACATGGCTGAAGACAAGCGTGTAGGTGCCGTCAGGAATATTTTTTATCTCAAAGAACCCGTTTTTATCCGAGATCGCAGCCAGCGAAGTACCCGTGATAAAAACAGAACTGCCCTGAATGGGCTGATTGGAAGGCGCTTCCAATAACGTACCGGAGAGACGGTGCTGAGCATTTGCTAACGCCGCAGAAACAAAGAATACGAACAACAATAAAATCCGCATGCGTCAAAAATACTAAATCTTAATACTACTACGAAAATATCATAGATTTATTCTTTCTGCAGCGCTTCGTTAATGATGGTGCTGATTTCATCGGCCCGGTTCATGATCATCATATGTGTTCCGCCTTTGATAACATGCGTAGGCGTCAGCGGTTTTATGGGGAAAATAAGGTCAGCATCGCCGTGAATATGAATAGTGTTTTCGGGACAGTCGGTATTTCGCCAGTTCAAGATTTGATTTAAAGCCCAGATCATGTAATCCTTATCGATAATGCGGCGGTAATGATTGGCAAAATCCTGCTCTTCTTTCGTCATAGCGCCAAGGCGTTTGTTAGCCGTAGCGAAGAAACGCTCATTGGCCTGAATGCGCTTGATAGGAAATATTTTGTTGAGCTTTAACCTGCCGATGAGCTTCCATTTTCGGGGCAGCTCGTTCGTATTTTTAATACTTGAAACCAGGAAAATCTGCTTGACCGGCCTTATTTTGGCAATTTCGAGCGCTACCATTCCGCCAAATGAAACGCCGATAATGATGGGCTCATCGTCGGTTATTTTTGCTGCCATCCGGCGTACATAATCCTGGTAAGACTCCTTGGGCGTGGGTTTCAGCCAATTCAAAAAAATCAATTGTGCATGATCGATCCGCAGGTTAGCAAATATTTTTTCATCCGCGCCAAAGCCGGGAATGCAGTATATATTTCTTTGCAGATTTTTTTTCTTCTCTTTCCGGAAAATTTTCAGCAGCCAGTTCACTTTTACTTTTTTATTGTCTTACCTAAATGTATTAAATCGCCTTATAAAAAACAAAAGTGCGAAGTTTTTTTCTTCGCACCCTGCAAATAATATTTACCCGATTTTAGTTCAGCCCGAACATGCCTTTGTTTAATTGCTGTAGCAATTGCGTTTTATGTTCAGCCGCCACAAGCAGAGAAATATTGTGTCGGCTGCCTCCGTAAGAAACCATGCGAATCGGAATATTTCTGATAGAACCGAATAATTTTTTAATAATCGCTTCTGTTTCATTTATATTGTGCCCCACCACAGAAATGATCACCTGCCCTTCGTCAACTTCTACCGTTCCGAGCACTTCAAGTTCCTTAATAATCACTTTTAAAAACTCCGGGTTGTCGATAGTAAGCGAAACCGCCACTTCAGAAGTTGTGATCATATCGATGGGTGTTTTGTATTTTTCAAATACTTCAAACACTTTTCTCAGGAAGCCGTAAGCCAGCAACATGCGGCCGCTTTTTATTTTAATTGCAATGATATTATCTTTTGCAGCTACTGCTTTCACACCTGACGAAGACGCATCCTGGGCGATCAATGTGCCTTTGGCTTCCGGCTCCATGGTGTTTAATAATTTCACCGGGATCTTGTATTGCTGCGCCGGCCAAATAGAAGCCGGATGCAGGATTTTGGCCCCGAAATAAGCTAATTCCGCCGCCTCGTCGAAGCTCAGCTGCTCAACAGGCTTTGTGGTGTTGACCACGCGCGGATCGTTGTTGTGCATGCCATCTATGTCTGTCCAAATCTCACAAACCGATGCGTTAATAGCAGCCGCCACCAACGAAGCGGTGTAATCGCTGCCACCGCGCTTCAGATTATCAACTTCGCCTCTTGCGTTCCGGCAGATATATCCCTGCGTTACGAGTATTTTTTTGTCTTGATGTTGACTGATTAGTTGGGTAAGCCGTGTACGAATGGAACCAATCTGAGGTTCTTCGTTTTCATCAATACTCATAAATTCGAGCGCCGGCAACAAGGCGTAAGACTCACCTATTTCATCGAGATAGCAGCAAAATATTTTAGTAGATAATAATTCGCCCTGCGCTAAAATATCCTTGCTCAGCGCTTCGCTGAAAGATATTTTCAGAATAATATGCAGGAAGTCGAAATGCTCGTCGACAATAGCTTTCGCCTTGTTATAAGCTGCTTCGCTCTTTAGCAAATCCTTCAAAAAAGAATTATAGTGCTCGTGAAGCGAATTGATATTTTGCAAAGCCGTGTGCCTGTCGTTAGCTGCGATATGATTGCCAATTGTAACCAATGCGTTCGTTGTGCCGGATAGCGCAGAGAGCACCACGATCGCCGGCTCCGTTTGTTTTTGTAAAAGAGAAGCGATATGTTGCATGCGTTCTGGCTTTCCAACGCTTGTTCCGCCAAACTTCATTACTTTCATTCGTAAAAATTTAATTTTTTTTAGCCGATTAGAATCTTTTAATTATTGAAATTTCCATTTTCGGGAAAGTGAAAATTGCAATCTTTTTGGTTCTTTCGATTTTATTTTTCGCGTTCATCATTTGAATCATCGAGAAAAATGATAGACCGTTTAAAATTCCGTGTTTTTACCGGGTTGCAAATATACGGCAAGCTTACAGAAATAGCGGCAGCGACCGCAGCAAATTAAATGATGGCGTCACGCCGCTTCCCATTCAACACCCATCGCATTTCCAACCTGCTTTAAATCATCTACCACGGTACTCAGCAACGGGATACCCTGCGAGCGCCGTTCCGCTTCCATTTCCCGTTCGGGGTCGCCCGGCACCAGCACTTTCTGATGACCTGGCAGCGGTTGCGCATTTCGAAAACCCAGCATCCAGTCATCCATATCTTTTTTAAAAGCGGCGGCCGGCCGGAACGCATCCACGCGCATCGCGCCGAAAAAATGACCGATGCCCTTGCCTGGTTGCTGCGCCGGCATGGGTACATAAGCCGGAAACGGCGGCACCCACGGCGCGTAGTTTGCACCGCTTAATAGAGCTGATAAAATATCGACCATCGCACCTAAAGCATAGCCTTTATGGCTACCATGATCGCGGTCGCTGCCCAACGGCAACAGCGCTCCCCCCTTTTTTAAAATATGTACATCGGTGGTGGGATTTCCCGCCGCATCCTGCACCCAGCCCTCCGGCGCGTTGAGATGCTTTCGCTGCAGTATTTCGAGCTTTCCATTCGCAGCGGTGGTGGTAGCCAGGTCCATAACAAAAGGCGGTTGTTCGCCTGCTGGCGCCGCCATGCAAATGGGATTAGTCCCCAGCATTCGGGTGTTGGAGAAAGTTGGCGCAACCAGCGGACTGGCATTGGTCATCGAAAATCCAATCATATCATGTTCCAGCGCCAGCATAGCATGAGCGGCTGCAATACCGTAATGATTACTGTTTTGTACGCTAACCCAACCGCTTCCGACATTTTTAGCTTTTTCGATCGCAATTTTCATAGCATAAGGAGCTACCACCAATCCGAGGCCGGCATCGCCATCTACAACTGCAGTTGACGGCGTTTCGTGGATAACGCGCAACAGGGGTTTTGCATTGATCCTTTTCGCTTCCCACAACCTGACATAACCGCTCAATCGCGCCACGCCATGAGAATCAATGCCTCTCAGGTCGGCCGCTATTAAAACCTCGGCAGCGACGCGGGCCTCTGTGGCCGGGCAACCCATCCTGATAAACAGCTGTTCGGTAAATGATTGCAGCATGGTGTGCGAAAAAGTCTGTGTTTGCATCTGGCAAAGGAACAGGATTTATCAACATTTTTCAAAATCGTTCCCGGGGGCGCTGCGCGCAAAGCCTCCCATACCGCCGATCCGCCTAAAATTTTGCTCCTCAGGGTTTTGGCATCAAAATGGTTTATCTACAATCATTAATCAATCAAAAAAGTTTATTATATGGAAATTTTATGGACAATTATCATTGGTGCAGTCGCCGGATGGCTTGGCTCAGTAATCTTTCAGGGAAGCGGGCTGGGCCTTATCGGTAACATTATTGTAGGCATTTTAGGCTTCTTCGTAGGCGGATGGCTTTTAGCTAAACTGGGCGTGTCACTGGGCGAAGGAACGCTCGGAACGATCTTAAGCGGTGCGCTGGGAGCTATTGTTATTTTGGTAATCCTAAACCTGATATTCCGGCGACGGGTATAGTACTTTTTTATCTATCAACGAAAAATGCCCCATTGCTGGGGCATTTTGAGATTTGTTTATTCATCTTAAAAAGGTAAATCATCTACCGGCTCATCTGCCCCGCTATTGGAAGCCTGCTGTGAAGACGCCGCTGACGAGGTATTTGACGAAGGCGCGTTGTAATTGGAGCCACCTTGTGAACCTCCATCATTCCTGCTTCCCAGCAATTGAATTTCCCTGATACGCAATGATAATGCTGCACCTGCGGTTCCGTCACTTCTGGTAAACGACCTTACATCCGGCTGGCCTTCTACAAAAACCTGTGTTCCTTTTAGCAGATAAGGAGCAATAGCTGTGCGATCTGTCCAGTAAGCGCAGTCTACCCATGTCGTTCTTTCCTGTTGGACACCCTGGCTGTCTTTAAACCTTTCAGAATGCGCCACGGTAAAGTTGATCACACTTTTGCCGTTCACATTATTTACCAAACAATCCTTGCCCAGGTGACCTATAACCTGCATTTTAATCATAGTGCTCGTTTTATAAAATTAAAAATGAACGGGCAATTTAAGAAAAACGATTGAGAGTTTGATTTTTAAACCCCACTCCAAGATTTGACACCGAACTTTCTCCGCCTGAGCGTGTTAACAGTATTCAGTATCTTTGCAAATTAATTTTTAGCATAAAATGAGCAAAAAAGGGAAAGTTTTGGTGGCAATGAGCGGCGGTATCGACAGTACCGTGGTGGCCCTTATGCTACACCACGAAGGTTATGAGGTAGTGGGCATTACGATGAAAACCTGGGATTACGCCCAAAGCGGCGGCAGCAAAAAAGAAACCGGCTGCTGCAACGTGGATAGTTTTAACGATGCGCGCATGGCTGCCGTGCAACATGGTTTTCCGCATTTTATTTTAGATATCAGGGATGAATTTGGCGATTTTGTGGTCAATGATTTTGTGGAAGAATATTTAGCCGGACGTACGCCTAACCCCTGCGTTTTATGCAACACCCATATAAAATGGCGGGCGCTGCTCAAACGCGCGGACGCGCTGGATTGTGAATTTATTGCCACAGGCCATTACGCCAAAATTCGCCGGCATGAAAACGGCAGATATGTGATTAGCAAAGCAGTCGACCACACCAAAGACCAAAGCTATGTACTTTGGGGCCTGCAACAGGATTTGCTCAGCCGCACTTTATTGCCGCTGGGCGGTTATCACAAAACAGAAATCCGGCAGATGGCTATAGACTATGGCTATCCCGAACTGGCAAAAAAGAGCGAGAGCTACGAAATCTGCTTTGTGCCGGATAATGACTATCGCGGCTTTCTCAAGCGGCGCGTAGAAGGACTGGAGGAGCGTGTGAACGGAGGCAATTTTGTCGACAAAGACGGCAATATCCTGGGACAGCACAAAGGTTATCCTTTTTACACGATCGGACAGCGAAAGGGCTTGGATATCGCGCTTGGAAAACCCGCGTTTGTGACCGAAATCAACCCTGATACCAACACCGTGACATTGGGCGACGAGCAGGATCTGGATAAAAATGAAATGATTGTGGGCAAGCTAAACATGATCAAATACGACACGGTGACGCCCGGCATGGAAGCCATGACCAAAATCAGGTATAAAGACAGCGGTACTTTGTGCAACTTGTACCCGGAAGCCAATGAAATGCGGGTTCGTTTTTATCAAAACGCAAAAGGAATTGCACCCGGCCAAAGCGCTGTTTTTTACGAAGACGATGATGTGATTGGCGGAGGCATTATCCAGAGAGGCGAGCAATTACCTTTTGAAAAAATTTCTTTATAAAATCAGCAAAGCCCTTTATTTTTAAGGGCTTTCTTGATTGAATGATCCATTGTTTAAACTTAAACCTATGCGCTGCTTTCGATTAAAAATACGGTTGAACTATTTTCTTCCCGCACTATTGTTTTCAGTTTTTTCCTGTTCCGAAGAAAAAGAAATATTCGAGACGGACATGGTGTCGGAATACATGCCCCTGCAAGTAGGTAAAACCATAACTTATCGATTAGACTCAACTGTTTTTACACGGGGCGGCTCAACGATAGAAACCTATAAATATCAGGTTAGACATACCGTTATAAGCGAAGAAAGTTCCGGAAACGGATCTACATCCTTCTTCATAAAAAGAGATATCAACAACGAGACGGCCAGCGGAAGCTGGACAAATAACGGCAGCTATACCGTTCAGGTATTTGATAAAAAGATCGAAATCATTAACGACAACTTGCGGGTAACCACTTTGCAGGCGCCGTTAAAGCAGGGCTTCACCTGGAAAGGGAACAGCCAGCTGCCGGACAAGCCCTACGAACAACTTTTTGAAATGAGCGCCGGCGAGTCAATGAACGATTGGGATTTCACCCTCTCTAATTCCGGCACAGAAACGATCGAAAATCAGTCGTTTCAAAATGTATGGACCGTCGAACAGCACCATAACATACTCAACATTCCACCCACGAACAATACCAGTTATGGCGAAATGGAAGTTTCCACTGAAAAATATGCCAAAGGCATTGGGCTTGTTTTTAAAAATTTTCAGTTGTATGAATACCAGGGCCCAAATGCAGAAGTACCTGCGGGGCACTACACCGGCTTTGGAATTAAAATGTGGATGATTGCTGATGAATGAGCCGCGCTTAGGGTATCAGATAGCTCACGCCTTCCAGCGCCAGGTCTGTATTTGCAAAAACTTCCCTGGTCTCGGTTTCAAATTCCTCCAACCGATCGTATTTGCTGCTAAAATGTCCGATCAATAATTTCTTTACGGACGCCAGTTGTGCAATTTTACCCGCCTGCCGTGTCGTAGAATGAAATCGCGCCGTGGCAATTTCCGCCAGCGCTTCATGATAAGTTGTTTCATGATAAATCATATCGGCATGGCGTATATGATCCACTATGTTTTCATCGTAGCGCGTATCCGCACAAAAAGCGTAAGCTTTTCCTTTTGGAGCGGCAATGGTCAGTTCTTCATTTTTAATAATCACACCCTGATCATCGATATAATCTTTTCCGCTTTGCAAACTGTTGTAGGCCGTCACCGGAATATTATTCGCCTTTACTTTATCGATATCGAGCCTGCGCGGGTTTCTTACTTCTTTGAAAACAAATCCGTAACACTCAATGCGATGATCGGTTCTGAAGCACGACACTTCTACATCATCCAGTTTTAACAGCGGCCCGCTTTCCTTAATCGTAATAAAATACAGATTAAAACAAAGCCTTGTATCCGCCACTCTCAATTGCATTTCTATGATTTGCTGCAGCGGTTCAGGCGCAACAATCGTCAGGTCCTGCTGCCTTCCCAAAAGCGCGAACGAATTGATTAAACCGATCAATCCAAAATAATGATCGCCGTGGAGATGGGAAATAAAAATATGCGAGATCCTGCTGCGCCTCACTTTATAATGGATCAACTGAATCTGTGTTCCTTCGCCGCAATCGATCAGAAAACTTCTGGCAGCCATCGTCAGCACCTGGCTGGTCGGATGCCGGTCGAAAGCAGGCACTGCTGAGTTATTTCCGAGTATCGTTACTGCAAACATGAATTCCGATATTAAAAAAGGTTAGGGTTGAGGCTGCAAGCCTTTCGCAACGGGCGGTGGCACCAATTTTTAAAAAGCGCTACTCCAACACATCATCGTCCATCAGCTCCCGCTCAATTTCTTCCATCTGCAAAATGTCGGCAGCCTCGCTTTGAGTGGGCGCAACATTTAAGAGTTCAAAAAGTTCGCTTTCTGCCAAAAAAGTTTCCACTGCTTCGCTGATACAACAAGTTACGAATGACGCGCTGTTTTCATAAAATTCCTGCTGAATATGAAGTAGTTGTTCTGCCGCCGCGGCGTCCAATTCCTTTACATTACTCATATCAAAAACAACATTCCTGATATCATTTTTTAAATAAGGAAGCAACACAATTTTGATTCCATCTGTCATAGTAGCAGAAAGCGCCTGTTCAAGTGGCGTAATTACATGAAATTTTTCTTTGGTATCTATTTTGACCTGCATCTAATATAAATTGAATAAAAAGTAATTTAGGCTACAACCTGCCAACCGATTTCATGATAAATTTTAAGGGAAAAAATCGCTCGCTTTGATAAGACAGGTGTTTACAAATTACGTAAACCAGTACCAAATATATTTGTTAATATTGTAACTAATCACTTTATCTAAATAATATGGATAATAATTTTTCAACTCAGGTTAAAGAAATCATCTCCTACAGCAGGGAGGAAGCCCTTCGGCTCGGGAATGATTTTATAGGCACCGAACATTTGCTGCTTGGATTAATACGTGAGGGAGATAATACGGCTATAAAAATCCTGAAGGGTTTTAATATCGATATTTTTGAACTTCGCAAAGAAATCGAACTGGCAATAAAAGATAAGACAGGAAAGAACATCGCTAACATCAACAGTCTGCCTTTAACAAAGCAGGCTGAAAAAGTGATTCGCGTAACCGTGCTCGAAGCAAAAGCGCTTAAAAGCAACCAGGTAGAAACCGAACACCTGATGCTTTCTATTTTAAAGAATAAAGAAAATATTGCAACGCAGATCTTAAACCAGTTTGATCTGGATTATGATATGTTCCGCCAGGAACTCGGCATTGTAAAATCTAACGAGCCGCGCGCAGAATTTGGTGAAGAAGGAGAAGATGAATTTGAAGACGAAAAAAAATATGCACAGCAGTCTAAAAGCGCTTCATCAAAATCAAACACAAAAAGCAAAACGCCCGTACTCGACAACTTTGGAAGAGATGTGACGAAGCTGGCAGAAAGCGGCAACCTCGACCCTATCGTTGGCCGCGAAAAAGAGATCGAACGTGTTTCGCAGATTTTAAGCCGCCGCAAAAAAAATAACCCGATCCTGATTGGTGAACCCGGTGTGGGTAAAACTGCCATCGTGGAAGGCTTAGCCCTGCGCATCGTGCAGCGTCGCGTAAGCCGCGTGTTATTTGATAAAAGAGTTATTTCGCTTGATTTGGCTTCACTGGTGGCAGGCACCAAATATCGCGGCCAGTTTGAAGAGCGCATGAAAGCGATTATGAACGAGCTGGAAAAAAACCGCGATGTCATTTTGTTTATTGATGAAATGCATACCATTGTGGGCGCAGGTGGCGCCAGCGGATCGCTTGACGCCAGCAATATTTTCAAACCTGCGTTAGCGAGAGGCGAACTGCAATGCATCGGCGCTTCAACGCTCGACGAATACCGCATGTATATTGAAAAAGACGGTGCCTTAGACCGCCGCTTTCAAAAAGTGATGGTAGACCCGCCAAGCGTTGATGAAACGATTCAGATCCTGAATAATATCAAATCAAAATATGAAGATTTTCATAGCGTGAATTATTCTGATGATGCGATCGACGCATGCGTGAAATTAAGCGACCGCTATGTAACCGATCGCCTCCTGCCCGACAAAGCCATCGACGTGATGGACGAAGTGGGCGCGCGTGTACATCTAAAAAATATCAATGTTCCTGACAATATTGTGGAACTTGAAAAGAAAATAGAAGATGTCAAAGAGGAAAAGAACCGTGTTGTTAAAAGCCAGAAGTTTGAAGAGGCAGCTTCTTTAAGAGATACGGAGAAAAAGCTGGCTGAAGAATTGGAACGCGCCAAATCGCAGTGGGAGGAAGAAAGCAAACACAAACGTTACCCTATCACAGACGAAGATATCGCCGAAGTGATCAACAGCATGACGGGTATTCCGGTGAGGAAAATGGTAGAAGCGGAGACCGAGAAATTGCGCAAAATGACCGACGACATGAAAGGCATGGTGATCGGCCAGGATGACGCCATTTTGAAAGTCGTAAAAGCCATTCAGCGAAACCGGGTTGGGCTGAAAGATCCTAAAAAACCTATCGGAAGTTTTATATTTCTGGGCCCCACGGGCGTAGGTAAAACCGAGCTGGCCCGTTCGCTGGCAAGGTATCTTTTCGATTCGGAAGATTCGCTGATCAGAATCGACATGAGCGAATACATGGAAAAATTCACCGTGAGCCGTTTAATCGGAGCGCCTCCCGGCTACGTGGGCTATGAAGAAGGTGGTCAACTTACTGAAAAAGTACGCCGCAAGCCCTACAGTGTAATCCTTCTGGATGAGATAGAAAAAGCGCATCCCGATATTTACAATATATTGTTGCAGGTGTTGGACGATGGTCAGCTGACGGACGGACTGGGACGTAAAGTTAATTTCAAGAATACGATCATCATCATGACCTCAAACATTGGTGTGCGACAATTGAAAGACTTTGGCGCTGGCGTAGGCTTTGCCACGCAATCTCGTTTGCAAAATGAAGATGAAGAAAATAAAGCTGTGATTGAAAAGGCGTTGAAACGCACGTTTTCTCCCGAGTTTTTAAACAGGATAGATGATGTGGTTATCTTCAACAGCCTTACCAAAGAGAATATTTTCAGCATTATTGATATTTCTATGAAAGGCGTGTTGAAACGTATCGAAAGCCTGGGTTATGGTTTAACGCTGACAGAAGATGCGAAAACCTTCCTGGCCGATAAAGGATATGACCAACAATTTGGAGCAAGGCCTTTACACCGCGCTATTCAAAAATACCTGGAAGATCCGCTGGCAGAAGAAATATTGAATACAAACGTAAAACCGGGCGACACCCTTGAAGTAACATTCGATAAAGAAGCCGAGAAATTGGTTTTTTCTATCCAACAGAAAGCTGACGCTCAGGAAGCATAATTCATATAAACTTTCTAAATGTAAAGCACGCTACCGTATTTGTAGCGTGCTTTTTTTGTTTACACAGAATGTTAAACTTTATATAAAGAAAGCCGCGCATCATCATTTTACGAAAAATGTCGTAGATTAGCTTATCCGTTCAACTAAAATCTATTACGATGCGCAACTCCAAACCAAAAATGTTTCAACTTTCGCTTGTTATTATACTTATCATGGCCGGCGCCTTTATGCTCGTGTCGTGGACAATCCCAATGGGTCCAGGCATGATGAACCGCTTTTTTGCTGCGTCTGACACCATTCCATCTGACGGAAACAGGAAGATGATCGATCTTGATGAAGCGTATATAAGCCTCGAAAAGGCAAAAGAAAAACTAAAAGAACATGATATTGCAAAAGAAGTGGCCGAAGCCCTTCAGCGGATCGACTTAACCGAAATGCAAAGCGATCTTGAAGACGCGCTTGCCGACGCCAATCATTCGCTTCAGGATATGCAGAACGCGTGCGAGGCTTCAAAAATCAAAGAAGCCCTCTCCGCTATCAACGCTGAGAAAATGAATGCCGAAATAAAAGTGGCAACGCAAAACCTCAAACCCCAAATCGAAAAAGCCCTGAAAAAGACGCAAATTGAAATTGAAAAAGCACAAAGCGAGATCAGGGAATTAAAAAGAGAATTGCGCAGAAAGCACGTGTAAATTTTTAGAAAGGGCGGTCTAATCGAGGCCGCCTTTTCTTGTCGGGCTCACCGGTTTTGGCCATGCGCGCGGCTGGCCTGTTGCCGGATCTACGGGCAATACCACTTTTTCGCGCGATGATTTTTCAGGATCTTCACTGGCGGCGTAAGCCAGGATAGCCGTCAATATAGCATTATTGCGCAGGTCATCAAATACAATTTTGTCGTAAGTGTCGCGGTTGGTGTGCCAGGTGATGGTTCCGTAATCCCAACTCAACGAGCTTAATGAAAAGGCAGGCGCACCGGCCATTACAAAAGAGGCGAAGTCGGAGCCTCCTGTTCCGGGCTGCCCGGGAAAGCTGGTTTGAATATATTGCCGGATATCGCCTGGCACATAAGAAAGCCAGCGCCCCAGGTAGTGATATGCATGTAAAAAGCCCATGCCGGAAAGACTGGTCACGCGGCCGGTTCCGTTATCCTGGTTGAAAACTGCCTGTATGTTGGCCACAATCTCCGGATGGTCTTCCACAAAAGCCCTGGACCCATTCAAACCTTGTTCTTCGCTGCCCCAATGCCCGATCAAAATTGTACGCTTGGGGTTGGGATATACTCTTTTCATAATACGCGCAGCTTCCATCATTGTCAATGTTCCGGTACCATTGTCGGTCGCGCCGGTAGCGCCATCCCACGAATCAAAATGAGCGGAAAGTATAACATATTCCTCCGGCTTTTCCACGCCCTTAATGGTAGCAATAATATTAAAGGCCGGCGCCGGTGGCAACATTTTAGCATCAACTGTAATATTCATCCGAGGCTTTTGCCCTGATTGGGCCAACCTGAACACAAGCCCGTAATCCTCGAGCGATAAATCGATGGTTGGAATTTTTTTTGTGTAAGCGCCGAAAATTTTATTGGCGCCCACCGCTTTCGACCAATAGCTGGTGATGATCCCTAAAGCGCCTGCCTGCTCCAGCGCCACCGGTAACGTGCGCGTTGTGAAACCTCTGTCCGTAATGCGTTTATTCCAGGCTGCGGCAAGCGAGTCGCGCTCGCTATGCATTTTTTCGATGGATGATTTTGTGCCGTATTCTTCCCAGTTTTTATCGGGCCGGCCGGTGGGTTGCAACATGGAAACCATTACAAATTTTCCTTTAATCGTAGACAGCCACTTTTCAAACGCGGCTGCGTTTTCTGTTACAGGCAGGATGACCACTTCCGCAGTCACTGTTTTTCCATTCGTACCCGGGCTCCAGGCCAGTTGCATCCCTTCCAGCGATTTCAAACGCGGCGACACGAGTTCAAAATGAGCCGGGCCGCGTTGCCATCCGCGCCATTCGCCCCATTTTTCACTATGCGCAGCAATGCCCCAGGTTTTATATTTTTCAATCGCCCAGTCGCCGGCTTGCTTCATCTCAGGTGTGCCGACCAAACGCGGCCCTATCCCGTCGAGCAATTCGTGGCCCAACAACTCAAGTTGTGAGTTATGAGTGCCCTCGCTGATAATGGCCTGCACCGTGGCGTTTGATTGGCTTCGCTGTCCCAGGCTCTCCTGCGACGCCACCGCGCTTAAGCACACTAACAATAAAGGAACTATAGATTTACGAAAACAAAGCATGGTAAAAAATTTAAGAAAGCAATATACAAAATGATCATGGCGATTTCCTCGAAAGACCCATCATTTAAAAAGAACAGCAGCGGCGGCCTAATGACTTTCATTTTTGATGCTGCAAAAATTTTTTTAGCGCCGGCCTCCGGCTTATCTTTAAAAAATGAATCAGATGAACACACCCAAACTTTCTGTTGCACTTATTGTGCACACCTGCGACCGGTATGCCTTTCTGTATGAGGGATTTCAAATCTTTTTCGAAAAATACTGGAACCCTGAAATTGAGTGCAATTACTATTTTGCCACAGAAGAAATTGACTTTGCTTTTGGCCCGTTCGTGAATATTACATCCGGTAAAGGGCCGTGGGCAGACAGGCTCGCTAACCTCCTTAAAAACCATATCAAAGAAGATTATATCCTGTATTTCCAGGAAGACATGTGGCTGACGCAGCCGGTAAACAGTATTTTCTTCAAACAGCTTTTTTCGCTGGTGGCGAAAGAAAGATGGCCGCAGATAAAATTGCATAGCTCCAACGCCTATCGATGTCAAGCTACGGATTGGTTTATTGAAGGCTTCAACGTCGCCCGCCTCGTCAATGAACAGTCCGCGTTCTTAATGTCGCACCAGGTTACGCTTTGGAAAAAAGATTTTTTGCTCGCGCAACTTTATAAAAATGAACATCCCTGGAGAAACGAACGGCGGGGTACCAAAAGGCTGAAAAAGCTGGATCCTGAAATATTTCAAATCGATTATTTTGCGGAGAACGGCCAGCCGGCATATAATGCCAACCAAAATCCGCAGCAAAGAAGCTGCTACTATACCGTGTCGGTAAACGGCATGCTGGGTGACTCGGTTGAACGCTATATCACCGAGCTACTGGCAGATGACAACCCACATCATAAAGCTTACGGCGCCGATTTACATCATCATTATAAAAATAAGCTTACCCACGACGGCCTTCCCCAACCCCGGAAAGTTGATATTTTTAAACGCATCAAAAACCTGCTGCAGGGAAAATAGATCTGGATTAAAAGTTTTGTTCATCAGCCGAGGGGCCGTAGCTACCAGGTACTTTAACATCATTTAACCGATAGTAAACGCCCAGCTGTGCGCGGTGGTGTGTAATTTGATTTAACGAATGCCGAATAGCTGCATATTTTGTCCACTCTGCAAGTTTATTTCCATTATAATTTAAACTCCAGATTGGCTCCAAATCCGCTTCCGTAGCTGATTGCAGGGCAGCCAACGAATCATTGTAGTTTTTTTCCAGGGCTTCCATTAGCTGCTCGCGGCTTTCGAACAATGCCGGCTTATCGCCTTCTGCCAGATCCAGAAATTCTGTTTTTAACATAAAAGACGCCCAACCAAACACTTCTGTGATATGTTGCGCCAAATGCATCAACTTCATGCTTTTGGGGTGAGGCGTATAATCATTTTTTCCTTCGGGAAACTCACTGATAAATTTTTTGGTGGTGTTGTATTCTTCAGTTAATTCTGTTTGCAATTGCTTCAGGGTATCCATAGTATTGTTTTTCTTATTTGATGAAAAGATTTTTTCCAACTAAGCGGTAAGCTTATTTTTGAGCCAAAATGATGCCACTATGCAACTTCAGCAATATATAGATCATACGCTTTTAAAGCCAACAGCCTTAATCAAAGATATTGAAAAACTTTGCGCTGAAGCAACCAAGTATCAGTTTGCTTCGGCCTGTGTTCCGCCTCCGTTTGTAAAAAAAACAAAAGCGCTGCTACAGGGCAGCGGTGTTAAAACATGCACGGTTATTGGTTTTCCTTTCGGCTATTCGGCGGTTGAAGCCAAAATTGCAGAAACCTTGCTGGCCATTGTAGATGGCGTCGATGAACTGGATATTGTTATCAACCTGATTGCTTTAAAAAATAATGACTGGCCCTATCTGGCCAATGAAGCCAACCATTTAATACCCATCATTAAAGAAAAAGGAAAAACGGTTAAGATTATTATTGAAAGCGGCGTGTTGACGGACGATGAAGTGATCAAATGCTGCGAGCTCTATGGGCCAGCGGGTATTGACTATCTCAAAACTTCCACCGGCTACGCCGAAACGGGCGCTACCCTTCACGCTGTTGAACTGTTTAAAAAACATTTGCCACAGGGCACCGGCATAAAAGCGAGCGGCGGTATCCGTGATTATCAATTTGCCAGGCAGTTAATTGAAGCCGGCGCTACCCGGCTGGGTTGCAGCGCGAGCGTGGCTATTGTGGAAGGCGGCGAGGGAACAGGAAACTATTAACAATGCTATCCCCTGCCGCTATGCTGAACATATCCTTTCAGCTCTTCATTAAAAGATTTTTCCTTTATCAATTGTTCTAAGGAAATATGCATGCGATATCGCCAGTAATGCTGCGGATTCGCCGGCACATTGATGCGCTCTTCATCTGGATTATCGTGACGCAGCGATGCGCTCATGCCTAAAAGATCCTGCAATTGAAATATACTCCACATCGCCGGCGCGTATAAATGTTGCAAGATGATGGCCCGGTTAATCCAGGGTTCACAATATTTAGGCGCTTCGCCGCGTTGGCCCAATTCATCATTAAAAAATTGCTGCGTTGTCTTCTTATCTTCCTGCCACCAGCCGCGAATGGTGCTCATGTCGTGCGTTGAAGGGGTAACAACTGATAAATAAGGCGCATTGGCGGGATTAAAAAATTGAATGCCCTGTTGTTTCGGCATTCTTTGTATCTCCAGGCTTAAGATACCCAGTTGCTTCATGACGCCCGGAACACTATCTGGCACCATGCCCAGGTCTTCTCCGCAAATTAGCATATCAGTTGCCGCCTTTAGCGCCGGCAGTTTAGTGAGCGCTTCTTTTCTCCACAAATCATCCTGACGGCGGTAAAAATAATCGATATACAAATGCCAGATCTTTTCCCGTATATGCGGTTGCAAATGGCGGTAGGAACTGGTTTGATCAATGGAAATCCGAAAATGGAATTTACTTTTTTCTGAATGTGCTTCTTCAAACAAAATAACATTGCTCACCAAATCGTAAAGCCCTTCTTTTAAATTTTCTGCCTCGGGCATAGCAACGGTTTCAAAGTAGGCTTCAATCTTGCGCTGTGTATCAAACTCGGGAAGCAGCGCATACTGCTGAGGGCCGTGTTTGCGAAGAAAACCAGTTTTCACTGTTTCGGCCCGCTCAGCAAAAATCTCGGTCAATACCTCGTCGGTAATATAGGGCAGGCAAAACCTTTCATAATCAAACCAAATACCCTGCTCTCCAAAGTCGTTAATATGAACCGGCTTGCAGGGATCAAATCTGCCCATAATGCCCTGCACTGCATGAAGAGGAATACTCCAAATTCTGAAAAAACCCAGGATATGATCGATTCGAAACGCATCGAAATAATAGCTCATTTGCCCAAAGCGCTTACGCCACCAGGCAAACCCATCTTCCTGCATTTTTGGCCAGTTATAGGTGGGGAAACCCCAGTTCTGCCCTTTCACCGCAAAATCGTCGGGAGGTGCTCCGGCCTGGGCGTCCATTTTATAAAGCTCCGGTTCCATCCAAGCGTCACAACCAAACCGGTACACTCCAATGGGAATATCGCCTTTGATAACGACGCCTTTTTTGTGCGCATAGGAAACAGCGTCCGTCAATTGTTGATGCAAATGATACTGGACATAACAATAGAACAACAAATGCTTTCGGGCCGGATTTTGAGCTTCAAAAAAGGCTTCAACATCGCTTTTCTGAAAGGTCTGATTCGTACTCCATTGGCTACTGTCGGGCGTTTGGAACTTGTCACGCAAATAGCAATAAGCTGCATAGGGCTTTAACCAATGCGCATGCTGTTTAAAAAACAATTTAAATTCATCTGAAGTTTCAAAGCCCGTGGCTTCTTCATAAAGTTCCCGCAAGGCAGCAAGCTTAAAATGCAGCGCCGCCTCATAGTCAACCTGTGTAAGCTCATTCAATTGCTTACGCTTTTGCTTTACTGCTTCTTTCAGACGCCGGCTTTTAAATTCACCGACACTTTCCAAATGTATATAAAGCGGATGCAAAGCGAAGGCGGAAATGGCGGCATACGGGTAAGAATCCCGCCAGGTATTCGTAGCAATAGTGTCGTTGACTGGCAGCAGCTGAATCAATTTCAAACCGGCTTTTACCGCCCAGTCTGCCATCAATTTGAGATCGTTGAACTCACCTACTCCTAAACCATTTTTGGTCCTTAAACTAAAAACCGGCACCGACACGCCGGCGCCACGCCAATTATCATCCGGCAGATCGATAAAGCCATCCTGCAAAAAACTGCGTTCGTTGGCGGCGCTATGTCCAAAACAAACCCGGTTGCCTCCGTTCTCAAAACCTAAAAACGTTCCATCCTCCTTATTATAAATCCCGTATTTATAAGCCAGGGGAAATTGGACGTGAGCAAGATTGAGCGCGACCGTCCAATACGCGCCATCATATTCCAAACGAATAGCCGCCTCGGTTCGCCACTGACTCAATGCCTCGCTTTCGCCGAGGAGGCACACCGCTTCCTTCTTTTGAAGCAACGGCGCCTTCACACGAAAAACATGGGTGGCGTTTTTATCTAATTTAAATTTTGATGCTTTTTGGCCGGGTAGCAAAATTTGCTGAAAAGGAGCTGTGTAAAAAGTATTGGCTATAGCGCCGGCGTCGTTCCAGGTATCATAAATATTAACGACCTCAATGCCGGAATAATGTAGCGACAAACTTCTCGGCTTTTCAAACTCCGAAATTTCAACGCCGTCTACACCTGTAAGCACATATAAATAGGAAAGCGTTTGGGCTGGTAATAAGGCCGTATCAATTTCGGTTTCGAGCCTCCAATACTCATCGTTAAAATATTGCAAGGCTACCCGTCCCTGTTCCGCTTGCCATTCGGTCGCATTTCCTTTAATACTTAAACTTTCACCAAACTTCGTCTTATACCTGATAAAAAAAATAACTTTCATCTACGTTTCTTCTTTTTTGTGTACAAAATACATAAAATAGAATTTCAACAATTGATTCTTAAAATAAATGTTGAAAGGGTTTATTATATAATCCCGTTCGCCTAAATTTGCAGCAAACTTTTTATTATGAAGTCATTTTGGAGCAACAAACCTCTCATGTGGATTTTATGTATAGCTTTTACGGCCTGGTTCGTTTTTGCCTGTTTTACGCATTGGCCCTGGCTGACGATGATTATGCCCTTTATGACGACATTTTTTGTGAAGGCGATGGATATTATTTAAGCTTACAATAAGATATTGTTAGAGCTCGCTATTAGGCGGGCTTTTTTTTGCAGTACACAGACAAAAAAAACCGGTCATTATCTCGATGACCGGTTTTCGTTTTTTATGTTTTTACTATTTTTTCGTTGTCCTGATTACGCCGCGGATATAACCGATTGATTCGGCGATGCCGGAGAAAGGATTCTTCATATTTCGTTCGTGTTCAAGGCTCAAAACACCTGTATACCCGACTTTGCGCATCATTTTTACAAATGATGGAAAATCGATAATGCCACGGCCCACTTCTACCGAATATCCCTGCTTGGTGGGCGCGGTAACGTCTTTCAAATGCATATCGAACACTCTTGTGTGATACTTTTTGAGATCTGCAACCGGATCTTTCCCATTGCGCGTGTCGTGCCCGATATCCAAACACATTCCCATACGCGGATCAAGGTCCTTCACATTTTTCCAGACATCGTCGGCATCGGGATAAAGCGCCATATCCGGGCCATGCAAATGAATAGCATATTTCATATCATATTCCTGCACTTTCTTGTTAACATAAGGCAGCAATTCATAATTGGGGACGCCCACAATTAGTTTAACGCCTACACGCTTGGCATATTCGAAAGCTTCATCTACTTCTTTTTCGGTTTTCATGTAGATCGGCCCCACCGCGTAGCCCGTCACATTTTTACTTTTCAATTTTTCGTGAAAAGCCGCAATACGCGCTGCATCTGCATCGAGCGGCAAATGAAAGCTTTTGATGCACAAGTAGTGGACATCGCTTTGCGCCATCGTTTCGAGCGTTTTGTCAATATCAAAATTCACAAAAGTATAACCCGCCATGCCTACTTTAAATTTCTCAAAACTATCTACAGGCGGCTGGGGATCGGGGCGCTTTTCCTGCGCTGATACTATTACGCTTACGAGGGAAAGCGCAACAATTAAAGAAAATTTCTTCATCAGTTTGTTTTTAACGTGCAGCTTTGCTGCTATTATGATTGATCGGCTGTTTTAGAAAGAAAATATATTCATTGAGACAAGCATACAAATGAACATTTTTTCATATCTGGCCAATAAAAAAACCATCTGCAAATGAGATGGCTTATCGAAGTATTGAAAAACTATTTCTTTTTTATCGCCGCTTTGGGAGCGATCATCGCAAGCATTCTTCTTCCTTCCAGCTTAGGCATATTTTCCAAAGTGCCAAACTCAGCTAATCGTTCAGCAAACTTGAGCAGCAAAAGCTGTCCCCTGTCCTGAAACTGAATAGCCCGGCCTTTAAATTGAACGTAAGCTTTCACTTTGTTGCCGTCCTTTAAAAAGCCTTCAGCGTGCTTTGCTTTAAAGTCAAAATCATGATCATCGGTATTGGGCGTAAAGCGGATCTCTTTGATCTCGGTCGCTTTACTTTTCGCCTTCATCTCCTTTTCTTTCTTCTTCTTATCGTAAAGAAATTTATTGTAATCGATGATTTTACAAACGGGCGGATCGGCAGTGGGCGAAATTTCGACAAGATCCAGCTCCTGTTGCTGCGCAATCTTTAGCGCTTCCTGCGTCGAGTAAATCCCTACCTCTACATTATCTCCTACAAGACGTACTTGAGGAACCCTGATATGGTGATTAATACGGTGTTCAGCTTCTCTCTGTGGTAAGCGGCCTCTGAAGTTTCCTCTGTTGGGTTTATTGCCTCCGGGCCTGTATGGACCACCCGCGCCAGGCGGACGGTTAAAAGTTGGTTTTTGCGGTACTGCCATCTAAAATTTATTCGTGATGCTTTTCCCGTTCAAAGCATTGTTTTTTTATTTTATAATGCCATACGGGAAATGGCATGTTAAAAAATTTTTACAAAGATGGGAATTAAACTTAGTATTACAATTTTTTATTTTCTCGATATAAGGGTGCAATTATCTTACCAAAACGCCTTTTCTGCCATAAATCAGAATAGCCGGAAACTTTGTCCGGCTATCCAGGTTAAATATCAGGATTTAGGCGGATTTAGGCTTTCTTTTTCGGTAGCTAATTTTCGTTATCAACACATATAAAACCGGCACAATGAAGATGGCCAGCGAGGTAGCGGCCAGCATACCGCCAAAAACTGTCCAGCCGATGGTTTGCCGGCTTACAGAAGCCGCGCCCGTGGCGATCATCAGCGGCACAACGCCCAATATAAAGGCCAGCGAGGTCATGATAATAGGCCTTAAACGCAATCGCACCGCCTGCAAGGTAGCTTGTACCACGTCCATGCCCTTGTCCACCCTTTCTTTGGCAAACTCTACGATCAGAATGGCGTTTTTCGCCGCCAAACCAATCAGGGTGATTAACCCAATTTGCGCATAAATATTATTCGACAGTTTCGGTAACAGCGTTAACACCAGTATCGATCCGAAAGCGCCCACCGGCACTGCTAATAAAACTGAAAAAGGCACCGACCAGCTTTCGTAGAGCGCTGCCAGGAATAAAAATACAAACACGATCGAGATACCAAAAATGATGATTTGCTGATCACCGGCGGCTATTTCTTCCCGGCTCATGCCCGAAAATTCGTAACCATAACCGGCAGGCAGGGTTTCAGCCGCTTCTCTCAACGCGTCAATCGCTTCACCGCTGCTGAATCCATCTTTTGGAGAACCGTTGATCTCCACCGATCTAAATACATTATAGTGAGAAATCACAGCCGGCGCTTCGATCAGCTCGGTTTTCACAAGCATATTCAGCGGAACCATATTGCCCATACTGTTTTTAACGTAATAATCTTTTAAATTATCGAGCGATCCCCGATATTCGTAAGCAGCCTGAGACATTACCCTGAAATTGCGCCCGTAGATGTTAAAGTCGTTTACATAGCTGCTTCCGAGGAAATTGGAAAGGGTGGTATACACTTCCGCTACGTTTACTCCCATCTTTTTGGCCAGTTCTTTATCCACATTCAAACGATAGCTCGGCGTTCGCGCATTAAAAAACGTAAAGGCACGGCCGATAGCCGGCTTTGAATTAACTGTTTGGAGAAATTTTGTAGCCACAGCTTCAAACTTCTTCACGTCGTCGGTGGAACCGGTTTGCTGCAATTGAAATGAAAAACCTGCTGTTGCGCCGAGGCCTGGAATGGCTGGCGGCGCAATCGGCATAATGCGCGCTTCTTTAATATCTTTGGTGGAAGCGATCACCTTTCCGATCACGGCGTTCACATGGTGCTCCGCCCCTTTCCTTTCGTCCCAGCTTTTAAGTTTTACGAACATCGTACCTACATTCGACTTGCTACTAAAGCTCACGATATTCAATCCTGCCAAACCACCTACTACATCCACTTCAGGCAAAGCTTCTACTTTGGCCATGATCGTTTTGATCATCTCAATGCTTCTCGTGGTGCTCGTACCCTCGGGCAGTTCGTAAGTCACATACATCCGACCTTCATCTTCAATAGGAATAAACCCGGACGGCTTTGTTTTAAAGAGCAGGATCATAGCAACGATTAAACCGATGAGCAGCGTTACTACATAAGGCGTTTTACGGATCCATTTCGCCACACTTCTTGTGTAGCCTAGGGTTACTTTATTAAACCATTTATTAAATCTTTCAAAAAAGCGGTCTAGTATATTGCCTTTTTTTCCTGTTGTATCGGTAGGTTTTAGCAAGAGCATGCTCAGCGCAGGAGTGAGCGACAGGGCCACAAAAGCTGACAGTAAAACCGAAACGGCAATGGTAATTGCAAACTGTTGATATAACCGGCCTACGATACCGGGAATAAACCCAACAGGTATAAAAACTGCCGCCAGAATCAGCGCAATAGCAATTACCGGCGCAGATATTTCTTTCATGGCCTTAACGGTCGCGTCTTTCGGCGACATGCCCCGGCTATCGATATTATGTTGGATAGCTTCAACCACCACAATAGCATCATCCACCACAATACCAATAGCAAGCACAAATGCAAACAGCGTAAGCGTGTTTATCGTGAATCCGAGCAAATTGAAAAATATCAAAGTACCGATGAGCGAAACCGGAATCGCCAGAACCGGAATTAACGTGGCGCGCCAGTTTTGAAGAAACAGGAAAACCACTAATACCACCAGCACGAGCGCTTCGATAAGCGTATGCATCACCTCATTGATCGATGTTTCAACTACGGTCGCGGTTTCCAGGGGCACTTTAAAGTCGATATCCTTGGGAAAGGTAGGACGCAGTTTTTCCAGCGCGTTCATAATGCCTTCGTAAGTATCGAGCGCATTAGCGCCGGGCGCCTGGTACACCAGCAAAAACGCCGCGGGTTTGCCACTCACAAAAGCATTGATCGAATAATCAAATTTGCCCAACTCCACTTTAGCGACATCCTTCAGATACACCACACTTCCTTCTGCCGGCCTCGAACGGACAATTATATTTTCAAATTGCTCCGGTGTGTTGATACGACTATTGGTAAGCAGACTGTATTCAAACACCTGCTGATTCGCCTGTGGGTTTCCTCCGATCGTTCCGGCAGCGGATTGCAGGTTTTGCTCCTGCAAGGCGGCGTTTACTTCTGCCGGCGAAATGCCTAAAGCAGCCATTTTTGACGGATTCAGCCACACCCGCATACTGAAATCATCAGCGCGGGAAAAAATATCGCCCACGCCTTTTACGCGCAGCAGCACATCTTTAACGTAGAGGTTGACATAGTTTCCGATAAAGGTTTCATCATGAGTGCCATTGGGAGAATAAAACGCCAGCGCCGTCATGATGCTGGGGTTTCTTTTACGAACCGTAAGGCCCAGTCTTTTTACCGCGTCGGGCAGGGTGGGCTCGGCCACACTCACACGGTTCTGCACATCAAGCGTTGCAATATTGATATCAGTGCCCACCTCAAAATTCACCGTAATGCTGCTTTGCCCGCTGCTGGTGCTGTTGCTGGTCATATAGGTCATGCCGGGCGTACCATTTATCTGCGTTTCCATTGCGGTAGTCGTCGTCTGCTCTACCGTTTGCGCATCGGCCCCGGTAAAGTTGCCCGATACCTGAACGGTGGGCGGCGAAATATCAGGATATTGCGCCACCGGAAGTGTAAGCATTGAAATAATTCCTACCAGCACAATTACAATCGACACCACTATCGCCGTCACCGGCCTTTTTATAAATACGTCTGCTATCATTTGTACAATTTCTTGTTTGAAATTTCCTTTTTATCCAACACTTTCACTACATACCCTTTCTGACACTTCATTACATCCAGCATTATTTTTTTGCCGGCGCCTTTGCTTTTGTGGTGTCGGTTGTTACAACCGCACCCTCTCGCAGGTTCTGAACGCCTTCTGTCACTATCGTTTCTCCAGCCTGCAGGCCTTCCCTGATCAAAACGTTGGGTCCCAACTGGCGTCCCAAAACAACTTTGCGTTGGGTCACTTTGCTGCTATCGGCCAAAACATACACAAAAAATTCTCCCAGCTGTTCCACCACCGATTTATAAGGCACCAGGGTTGTACGTGAAGAAGCCGCATTTAAAACGCGAACCGTCGCGCTCATGCCCGCCTTTAACAGGTGGTTGTTGTTGGGAAAAACAAGCCTTACTTTAATCGCGCCTGTTTGCGCATCCACCGCCCGGTCAATTATTTTAATGCTTCCGTATTGAGGATAAATATCATCTCCAAAAGCAAGTGAAAAAGTGGAGTCGATTGTGTTTTTGGATTGCTGCAATTTTGAGAAACGGTAAATTTCTTTCTGATCGATTACAAAATCCACTGCCATTGGATTATCAGTAGAAATGGTATTCAACACCGATTGCCCGGCCACAACCGAGGTACCCAGCCGCGCCTGCGAAATACCGATTGTTCCGCTGAACGGCGCGTAGATCGTTGCAAAGTTCACGTTGGCCCTTACTGCATTCGCCGAGGCTTTAGCTGCGGCCAATTGCTTTTTGGCAGCCGCCAGCGCTGCATCCGCGTAATCAACCTGTTGCTTCGCGATGGCATCCTGCGCGTCTAAGGCATGATAGCGCTCGGCATCTTTCTGCGCTTTAATCAGATTAGTTTCCTGAACAGCAACCTGCGCCAATGCCGCCTGATAATTCGCCTGGTAGGTTTGCTGATCAATGGTGTATAATTTTTGTCCTTTGGAAACTTTGGCGCCATCCTGAAAATGAATACCAGTAATATAACCGGTCACCTGAGGCCTGATCTCCGATTGATTGAGCGGCACCAGGGTGGCGGGATATTCATCATAATAAGCTGCGTTGCCGCTTTCAGAAACTTGCACCACCGATACCGGCACAGCGGCGTTGGCAGGAGCTGCGGTTTGCTTTTTATCCTTGCAGGCCACGAAACTCAGTAATAACGCCGTGGCCATAAATCCTTTAAAGATATTCATCCGTTTTGCTTTTTTAGTTTGATGATCGCAGGCCATCGCCTGCTTCGAATTAATCTGGTTAGTTATCGATTTTTAATGTTGTATTATTCTGACCGTATAGCGCCCTCCGCTTTCCTCACATCGATCTTACTGCTCAACAGGCCATAAACCGCATTGAAGTAATTGATTTGGGCCGACCGCAGATCGGTTTGCGCTGTAATAAGTTCCAGATAGGTTTTGATCCCTTCCCTGTATTGCAACTCAATAATCCTGTGGACTTCCCGCGCCAGTTCCATATTTTCTTTCAAAGCCACGTAGTTGGCGAGGTTGGCCCTATATTGAGACATCGCTGTTTTATATTCGCTGCTCGCCTGGTTTTTAAAATTGACAAGATCCCACTCTGTTTGCTGCACCTGTTTTTCTGCAATGATGATATTATTCTTCCTTTTCCCTCCCTGAAAGATGGGGAAACCAAGTGTCAAGCCTGCATAAGAATTGGGAAAGCCCTGGTTGTAGAGTTTGGCGAAATCATCATTGAGAAAGTTCCGGATATAAGCGCCATTAGCGGCGACTGAAGGAATATAACTCCATTTATTATAGCTGACATTAGCCTGCTGCAACCGAAGCTGCGCTTGCAATTGCTGATACTCTACCCTGTTGGTATAACTTACAGTTGATGTTGTATCCAAAAAGATTTCTGATTCAAGTTGTGCGCTGTCATATTCAAAAGTCAGTTCCCGCTCGTCGGGATAGTTGATCAGGTATTTGATATTGGCCGTCTTCGCCTTCAACGCTTCTTCAATTTCCCTTTTTGAAGCGACGGCATTGTTTAAAGCAATGGTAGCCCTTTGATAATCGGTTTTATCCGTTACCCCCACATCATAGCGCGCACGCGCGTCTTTAAGGCTGCGCGATAACATGATAATATTTTCTTCGGTGATCTTTCTTTGTTGCTCAGTCGCCAGCAAATCGTAGAAATTTTTTGAAACGTTTGCTACCAAATTAATACGAAGATTTTCCGTCTGCTTAGCAGCCGCTTCCCTTACATCCTGCTTAGTACGGCTGGCCAGCAACGCATCGCGGTTGAATATTTGTTGCGAAGCTGTGAGTTGAAGCGCCGAGGTGTTATTAACGCCAAACCGTACCTGGTTACCTCCAATAATATTAACAGGCAGTTGAAAGTTGCGCTGATATGTATAATTAAAGTTTAACTGAGGATACCAATCCGCCAAACGGTTTTTAATCTGGAGATCGGTGATTTCCTGATCAAGTGTCGCCTGCCTGACAGAGGGCTGATGTTCGAGCGCATAATCGATCAGCGCATCGAGGTTGGCCCGCTGTAGCAAAGTGTCGGCTGATGGGGCCTGAGCAGCGGAAATGGAAAAAGAACTAATAAAACTAACAATCGTTAGAAATATTTTGGAGTGTACCTTCTTTAAACGAAAAATCATAAAACAAAATTTACCCAATGTATCGGTGTCTCGACTCAAACCATTCTAAAACAATACAACTAATTGTTTGTTCAAAAACGAATCTTTTAAGTCGTGCTATTTTTTTCGAGGGCAAGTAATGTCTGAAAAGAAAACATTTTTGACGTCGTTTTCTCTTTTACCTTGCGTACGTTGACATTATTTGTTTATGAACGATGCACCATACGCTGGGCGACGGGGAAATAAATCTTCCCGCCTGCGTTTATTTAAAATCCTTTTTAATGGAGATTAAAGCCGGTTTCATGAAAGATTACACTTCATTTTACGCCAATGTAAAGATCAGGATATAGATCTTCTTAGCATCCGCCGGGCGGGGATCTTGTGAACAAAAACCCCGAAGCAGTGTACTTCGGGGCCTTATTTATTTAATGATCTGCTTTCTCTTCAATTTCCTTTAGCAGGCCGTTTAGAAATTCATCAGTAGTTACGGTGCCGGCGTCTCCCTTGCCCTGCCTTCTTACGGACACTAATTGTTCTGTCATTTCCTTTTCACCAACAATCAGCATGTAAGGCACTTTGTGAAGCTCGGTATCTCTGATTTTTTTACCGATCTTCTCATTGCGGTCGTCGATTTCGGCACGCACTCTTGCTTTTTTCAATTGCTGCTCCACTTCCTTTGCGTAGGGCAAATATTTGTCGCTAATCGGCAGCACTTTAACCTGAACCGGCGCTAACCAGGTCGGGAACTTACCTGCATAATGCTCTAACAAGAACCCAATAAACCGCTCGTGGGTTCCCAAAGGCGCACGATGAATAATCAAAGGCACTTCGGGTTCGTTGTGCTGATTGGTAAAGCTAAGGTTAAAACGGCGCCCCTGTGCAAAATCAACCTGGTTGGTGGCCAGCGTAAACTCGCGGCCTATTGCGCTCCAAATCTGCACATCGATTTTAGGGCCGTAGAAAGCGCCTTCACCCTTTACTTCTACATAAGGAATATTGCTTTCGATTAATACATCGCGAACTAAAGCTTCTGTTTCGAGCCAAAGCTCGGGCTCGTTTATATATTTCTGGCCCAACTTTTCAGGGTCGTGCAAACTAAGCCGCATGATATATTTATCGATACCAAATATCTTAAAGTACTTTAAATACATTTCATTCACCGCGCGAAATTCGTCAGCAAACTGTTCTTTGGTGCAATAGATATGTGCATCGTTCATGTGCAAACATCTCACGCGCATCAGGCCAAATAATTCGCCGCTTTGTTCATACCGATAACAGGTTCCATATTCTGCGATGCGATACGGCAGATCGCGATAGCTCTTAGGCTCTGCATCAAATATTTTGTGATGATGCGGGCAGTTCATTGCTTTCAGGTAATATTTTTCCCCGTCCAACTCCATTGGCGGATACATGCTATCGGCATAATAAGGCAAGTGCCCGCTTGTCACATACATGCTTTCCTTGGCGATATGGGGCGTCACCACTCTTTTGTAGCCAGCATCTTCTTCCGTTTCCTTAGCCAGTTTCTCAAGCTCTTCAATAATCACCGTTCCGTTCGGCAGCCAAAGCGGTAAACCCTGGCCTACCATATCATCCATAGTAAAAATGCCCAACTCTTTGCCCAACTTGCGATGGTCGCGCTTTTTGGCTTCTTCGAGCATCGCCAGATGTTCGTCGAGTTCTTTTTGGTTGGGAAAACTAATGCCATAAACGCGGGTTAGCATTTTATTTTTCTCATCGCCCTTCCAATAAGCGCCGGCCACACTGGTTAACTTCACCGCTTTAATGATGCCAGTAGCCGGGATATGCGGCCCGCGGCAGAGGTCGGTAAAATTGCCCTGGTTATAAAAGGTAATCTCCCCGTCGTTTAAATTATTAAGCAGGTCTAATTTATATTCATCTCCTTTTTCTGAGAAATATTGTATGGCATCAGACTTCGAAATTTCCTTTCTGGTGTAAACATTATTCGCCTTCGCCAGTTCATTCATTTTCTTTTCAAGCGCAGCCAGGTCTTCTTCAGACAATTTGCGGTCGCCCAAATCCATATCATAATAAAAACCGCCGGTATCCAACGCCGGGCCAACCCAAAATTTAACGCCGGGATAGGCGGCTTCCACAGCCTCCGCCATCAGGTGGGCAGAAGAATGCCAAAAAGTTTTCTTACCGTCGGCATCGGCCCAGGTTAACAAAAACAGTTCCGCGTCATTGTTAATAGGACGCGTTGCATCCCAAACCTCTCCATTTACTTTGGCGGCAATAACTTTGCGTGCCAGCCCTTCTGAAATTGATTTTGCAATACCCAGCGCGTTGACGCCTGCTTCAAACTCCTTTTTTGCTCCGTCCGGAAAAGTGATTGTAATCATATTAATGAAACTCGTAGAAAATTAAAAAGTTTGCTAAATTAATAAACTATCGCGAGAGCATGAGGTAATAATCTAAAATACCCCTTTAAAAAGAAAAATCGCCGCTAAATCTAGCACGTACGGACCATTGTTGAAAATAATCCCTTTGCTGCTGTTATCGTTGAGCTAGTTGTTTTTACTAACCTGATATTGTTTGGCACGGTTTTTCATCTTAATACCCCAACTACTAAACCCTACAACATGAAAAAATTATGTTACGCGACCATCTTTTTCCTGACGCTGTCGGTCACAAGTCAAGCCCAGGGCTGGGCGATTAGCGATAAAGTAATGGTTGGGCATAGCTGGACCGTTGGTAACCGAAATAATGAAGACCTTAAGTATGCCTTTCACCCAACCGTTGCTTTTGGGCGATCGGCGTATTACAATTTTAACGACAACGTGGCCATCGGGCTTGGTACTTTTTTCAGCTCCGAGGGCGGCACCTTTAAAATCGACAATGACACGGAAGCGGATAAAGCCAAACAGCGCATGAATTATATCCGTCTGCCACTGGGAGCTATGTTTACGCTGGGAGACCCCTCCAACAGAGTGCGACCACGCATCGGCCTCGGCGGCTCGGTAGGCTTTTTAGTCGGCGGTAAAACATATGCGATTAGCGACGACGATGTGTTTGCAGGCGCTAAAACCACAAGAGTGATGAGTACCAAAGTTGACGCCGGCGCCAATGCATCATTAGGATTCGCAGTTCGGGTAACCGAAGGCTTTACCATCAATCATGATGTGAATTATTATCATGGTCTTGTTGAAAACAAATACGACGCTGATTTAAACTCATTTACACATCGCAATATTGGCCTGAGTTTAGGCTTTACGATCACCGGCAATGCGATGAAAAGGTGGAAAGGAAAAATGAAAGGCATGCATAAGGACTAAAATTATTATCTATGAAAACTCAAAAGCCGCTACTCAAAAAGAAGCGGCTTTTTTAGTATCTATTTTTTTATTATCCCGCAGCAGCGAGGCTTCTAAAGTCCACACTTACCAGTTTGCTCACACCAGGCTCCTGCATCGTTACCCCATAAATGACATCCACGGTGCTCATCGTTGTTTTATTGTGCGTCACAATGATAAACTGCGAATTGTCGCTAAACTCGCGGATCATATTCGTAAACTTGCCCACATTAGCGTCATCAAGCGGGGCATCTACCTCATCGAGAATACAGAATGGCGCGGGTTTGATCAGATAGATGGCGAACAAAAGGGCCGTTGCGGTCAGTGTTCTTTCTCCACCACTCAATTGGGTTAAAGAGGTCGGCCGCTTACCTTTTGGCCTTGCCATTACATCAATGCCGGTCTCGGCCAGGTTTTCCGGATTTTCAAGCACCAGGTCGCACTGGTCGTCTTCGGTAAACAACGACTTAAACACTTTCTGGAAATTTTCCCGCACCTGATTAAACGTATCCAAAAACTTTTGATTAGCTGTCGATTCCACTTCTTCAATCGTCTTGAGCAAACTTTCCTTGGCATTTACCAAATCGCTTTTCTGCTCCACGATAAATTCATAGCGCTTCTTCATTTCAGTATACGCCTCGATCGCCGTGGGATTTACTTCTCCCAAGTTTTCCAAACGCTTCTTCAACCGATCGGCCTTTTCCTGCAGTTCTTCAACCGCTGTTTCCGAAGTTCGTTCTTCGTTTAAAATATCTTCTATCTGAATTTTAAATTCAACATTCAGGCGCTCCTTGGTTCCCGCCAACTGCAATTTCAATTCATTGAGCTTATCTTTTATAGCGGCCAGCAAATGCTCCACCTGTTCCTTTTCTTTAACTTTCTGACGCAGTTCGCTTTCCTTTTCGCTGAGCTGATTACGCAGGTTATAATAGGCCTGGTCTGCTTCATCCAAAATCTTTTTATCGCCCTCCTGCGCATATCTCAATTGTAGCAATTCATCCTCAATCGCTACCAAAGAAGTTTCGCTCTGAATAAGCTCTTCGCTTGTACCCGCCAACTGATCATTGCTTTGTTCCACCTGCTTTTGAAGCGTTTCCAATTGGTTATTCTTAAAAGTCAGTTCTTGTTTCAAAGCATTCACCTTGCTTTGCTGGCGCGTGACGCTGAGGTTAAATTCATTATAATAACCCAACGATTCTTCGTGCGCGGCCTGGGCGCTTTTAAACATTTCCTCGGCTTCCGTAAGCCTGTTGGCGTTTAACTGAAGCACTTCATTAAATTCGCTCAATTCATTACGCACGCCTGCTACCGATGATTGCGTTTGTTGCAACTGTTCGTTCAGGTCTTCGAGCCTGTTGCGGGCAGCGCTTTGCTGGCCCTGGATGTTTTCAAGTTTATTTTGAAGGGAAAATACCTGATTGGAAAGTTCCTGTATTTCCTTTTCCGTTTCTTTGATCGCGCTTTCACGCAGATCTTCGTTAAACGCGATCACTTCGTTGTGCCGCACCTGAATTTGAGACCGGAGGTTTTGAACAATCGCATCCTGTTGCGCGATATCGTCCTGCAGTTTTTCAAGATTCTTGGCGCGCCCGATCTTTTTCCCTTCGATCAACCCAACGCTTCCGCCGGTCAAAGTATGTTTTCCTTTTACATACCGGCCGGTTTTTTCGATGACCGTGAAACCATTTGAATTGTTGAGCGCAGCCTCACCTTCTGCAATGAAAACATTGCCCAGCAAGTGTTTCGCGAGATGGCTGTATTTTTCATCCACTTCCACGACCTGCAACGCGGGCGTTGCATTTTCCAAAGAATGATCGGAACCTGCGGCGACAGACTGGCCAATTTTATCAAGCAAAAAGAAATTGGCCTTTCCCTTTTTATGATCGTCCAAAAGATGCACCGCCTGCAAACCCTGCTGCAAATCATTAACCACGTAGTAGTTGAGGTACGGCTCTAATACGTTTTCGAGCGCTGTACGATACTCCTCTTTTACATAAATAATATCCGAAAGAATAGGTGCGTTATGGTTCCACTCTTTATTTTGATGAAGAAATTTCACGCTTTCAGGATATCCTTCCATTGAATCGATCATGCTTTTCAATAAATCATGTTCGTTCTTTTTGGCGTCGAGCTTGCGGCTTTCTTCGGCCATTTCGTTGCGCAACGCGTCAAGCGCCTCCTGCGTTTGAAGAATTTGCTCCTTGGTATGCTCGTTGTGGGCCAGCAATTGCTCGAGCGACTGTTTTCTCTCACCAAGCACCGCCTCCTTCTGCCCTCTTTCGCTATCTAGCTGCTCGAAAGTGGCAGTCCGCTGCTCGCTTTCCTGCTCGATCTGATGAATGGCTCTTTGCAAATTTTGAATCGACGTATCGGCTACCGCTACTTTCTTTTCAGCTTCAAACTGGCTGCGCTGCATCATCTGCGTTTCGCGGCGCATATCTTCCAGGGCATTTCGTTTGGCATCTAAAATGCCGCGCTTTTCATCGGCTTCCGTTTTCAGGTTTTCAATCTGGCCGGTGAACCCTTCATATGCTTTTTCTTCTTCAGCTACCTGCACCTGCGTAAAAGAGATACTTTCTTCGATACCCTTTAATTGCGCTCCTGATTTATCTAAAAATTCCTTTAGATCGGCCTCCTTTTCTTTCAAATATTGCAGCCGTTGCACCGCGAGGTTTTTATCCCCCTCTTTCGTACGCACTTTTTGCTGCAACTCATTAAATGCGTGTTGCATACTTTGCAAGGCGCGCTCCCGTTCAACAAAAACCAGTTTTTCCTGTTCGAGATTGGCTTCGCCGGTGGCTATCGAAGCTTCAAGCTGTGTAACTTTATCCGCTTCCGACTCCTGTTTTTCAGTAAGATCTTTATAGGTCAGGTTAAAGCCTTCCAGCGCGGCCTTGGCCAGCTCAATGCTGATTTCGCGATAATCCTTTTTTATTTCGTGGTACTTTTCCGCTTTTTTTGCCTGATTTTCGAGCGCTTTCAGCTGATTGTTAATTTCGAAAAGCAAATCCTCAATGCGGTTCAAATCGAGTTCCGTTGCGTCCAGCTTTTGTTTGGCTTCCTTTTTTCTCGTTTTATAAATTGAAATACCAGCCGCCTGTTCCAGCATTTTACGACGGCTGTTTTCCTTGTCGCGGATCAAATCATCCACCATATCGAGGGCAATAATCGCATAGGAATCGGTGCTGATACCCGTATCCATAAAAAGATTCTGAATATCTCTTAACCGGCATTGCACATCGTTAAGCCGGTATTCGCTCTCACCGCTTTTGTAAAATTTTCTGGTTACCCGAACAGTACTAAACTCTGTGGGCAGTAGATTTTTGGTATTTTCAAAAGTAAGACTTACTTCTGCCAGGCCGCTTGCTGAGCGCGTTTTAGAACCATTAAAAACAAGACTATCAAGATTTTCACTTCGTAAAGCGCTGATTTTCTGTTCTCCAATCACCCAGCGAATACTATCCACAATATTCGATTTGCCACATCCGTTGGGACCCACAATGCCGGTCACATTGTCATCAAAATTCACAATGGTTTTATCGGCAAAGCTTTTAAAACCCTTTATTTCCAGACTTTTTAATCTCACTCTAAAAACTTTTATTGTATCGGCGAATATAGAGCATCAAACGGTTGTTGACATGGCCTTTTATACACAGGTTTTGAAGGGAAGGTGTGGAAAAATTTGTGCCGGCGGGCCAGAAGCGATATTTTAAGAAGCACGAGGCAAAATGGTTTTAGACGGAAGGTTCCGCCAGCTTTGAATATCTTTATCATTATCAAGATAAAACGTCTACATGAAAAAGTTCATTCAACCGCTTATTGGACTGGTCGCTTCCTGCCTTTTCTACGGAGATGCAACTGCCCAAAATAGTAAACCGGCAGATGTTTCGGACAAACCGGTTTATCACAGTCCGGGCGGCACCTATTCTGACTGGTACTTTCCGGCTCAGGCTTATAACAGCCTAGAATGGACGTTCGTGCCGGTTGCCGACCCTCCCGCCTCTTTGGCCCTGGAGGGTTTACTACATTACTATGCTTATAATTTTGCGCTAAACAACGCGTCGTCGAGCGTTGGCGGTGGCTATGCGGGTTTTCAGACAAATGGATTGTTCAAAAATACTTTCCAGGGCAAGGTTATCAACTTTTCGATCTGGGGTTCAAATGCCGGGAAAAGCGAGGGCCTGGTCAATGGCGGCAACGAAGAAAGTGGTGGGTTTCAAATCATGTATCGTTATAATTGGACGATTGGGCACCCTTATTATTTTGAACTGAAACCTGGCCCCAGCGGATCTGATGCTCTGGGAAAATGGTGGGGCTTATGGGTGACGGATAAAGCGACAGGCGTGAAAGATTTTGTGGGCGAGCAACGCGTTCCCTCGCTGATAAATGGTAAAGAGGCAACAACCTGGTCGGCACACACCTCTATGTTTGGCGAAGATCTGCACTGGTGGCGCTCGCTCAATGGGCATCAAAAATATACAGAGCCTTCTGAGTTTCAAAGTTCGGCGATGGCAGCCACCGATATTTCTGCAAATGCCGGAACGGTGAAGCCTTTTAAATTTATTAACAGGCACAATTCGGGAAAACCCGTAACCGGCGATACCGGTTTTAAATCCATCAACAGCGACGTTTCGATATACAGTGATTCAACAACATTTAATGTGCAACACAATTTGGGCTATTGGGCATCTCCCGCTCCTAATTATATAGAAAAATAAAAAACACTTCGGCACTAAAACAGAGGAAGCTTACCCTTTTACTTTTTGCTTCTGCATGGCTATATAATAAATAGGCACCCCTATCAGCACAATCACCAAACCTAATAAAGAGGTCGTCGGCTTTGCATACAACAACCCAATGGCCATTGTTCCAGCAAGCAAGATATATAGAATCGGAATAAAAGGATAGCCAAATGCCTTGTAAGGCCGTTCTGCCTCAGGCCGCGATTTTCTCAGGCGAAATACTCCGATAATTGTGAGAATGTAAAACACCAGCGTGATGAATACCACATAATCAAGCAATAAGCCGTACCGGCCGCTAAGGCATAATAAACTTGCCCAGGTGCATTGCGCCCATAAAGCCCATTGAGGCACTGCGTTTTTGTTGAGCGACGCGGCCTGCGGAAGAAATAAGCGATCCTGCGCCATGGTATAAAAAACGCGGGCGCCCGTCAGCACCAGCCCGTTGTTGCAGCCAAAAGTGGACACCATAATCATCACGGCGATAATTGCCGCGCCGTAGGTGCCGAAAATATTTGAAGCCGCCGCTGTGGCAACGCGGTCCTGCAACGGGAAAGCGACATTGGGCGACGCGGATTCGGTTGCAAATGCGGCCACGCCATCCGCAGCCGGAGGAAACAAAGGCAACACAGCGACATACATAATATTGGTAAGCACATAAACCGTTATTACGATCAACGTGCCCAAAAAAAGGCTAAGCCCTACATTGCGTTTGGGATTTTTAATTTCGCCGGCAATAAAAGTTACATTTTCCCAGGCCACGCTGCTAAACACCGAGCCCACCATGGCAGAACTTACCAGGCCAATAGCTACCATCCAGGTAGCTGGCGTATTAAACGAAGACCAGCCCGCCTGACGTCTGCTTTCGTCAAACACTTTTTCGGTAAATTTCATGTCAAAACCCGTTGCCCAGTTGCTATCCCATATATCCGCGCGAGCGGCCAGTAATAATCCGAAAATAATCAGGGCAAACAGCGAGAATAGTTTCGCAATCGTAAATGCAGATTGAATAAGCTTTCCTTCCTTCACCCCTCTTGTGTTTACATAAGTAAGAAAAATGATCAGTGCAATAGAAACTAACTGGGCGGGATAAAGCTTGAACCAGTCGCCGAGCTGAAAAATTATATTCTCCTCGGCCATCGTAAGGGCCGGTATAAAAAAGCCGGCAAATTTACTGAAAGCCACGCCCACCGCAGCTATTGTTCCCGTTTGAATGACTGAAAAAAAGCTCCATCCATATAAAAAACCTGTGAACGGATTATATGCTTCTTTTAAATAAACATATTGGCCGCCGGCTTTGGGAAACATGGCCGACAATTCGCCGTAGGTGACGGCCGCAAAAACCGTCATAATGCCTGTTAAAATCCAAACGCCAATCAACCAGCCGGCAGTTCCCAAATTCCTCGTCATGTCGGCACTTACAATAAAAATACCGGATCCTATCATGGAGCCGGCAACGATCATTGTACCATCAAAAAGACTGAGCGACTGTTTAAATTTTCCTGCGGACATAGCTTTGTTTTATTGAAAAATACAAGATAGGGATTAATCCTGAAACAGCAGGCAATCTAAAAAATATCAGCGCCATCCCTCAAAATAGCGATGCCTTAAAAACGGCTTTGGTCATTTACCATTGTACTTTTACCAGGCAGTTAACCGATAGGTAGTTTACCATAACCTTTAAACGCCCAACTTATGCCTTCCACTTTTTATACGTAAAACCCAGCCTTGCAGACGCGCCTGGCTTCCATAAAAAATGGCGCTTTCAGCATGGTATTGCAGCAAACATTTTAACACCATCCAAAAACGAGATTTGATATGGCTCTTCAAAAAATAATTTGCGGCCCCATTATCCGAAGGCTGGAAACCAACAAGGTTTCCGTATGGCTCGCCTTTACGCAAAATCATCATATCACCCTCAAAATTTGGGAGGGCTCAGGCATCAAGCATTCGGGAAGCGGCCGGCTCTTCAATACCAGTTTAACGCCTGTCGCCACCGGCAACACCCATTGCCTTCAATTCGGAAACAATTTATGGATAGCTGTCGTAACCGCTGAAATCCCCAGTCCGGGATTCAATCCTGCCAAAGTATATAGCTATAATATTTTATTTAATAATCCTGATGATCCGCAGGAGGAAGACCTGCTTTCAGACAAATTTTTGAAAGATGGCGACACTGCCGAAGGACGTAAACAACTGGCCATCGGTTATGAGGCGGATACGCTGCCATCTTTTGCGCCACCCGGCAGCACACCCGATAAATTAAATGTGGTGCACGGCTCCTGTCGTAAAATGCACGGTTATGGACAAGATGCGCTTGCCCTGCTGGATGAACATTTAAAAAAGGATGACAACTGGAAGACAGCGGCTAAAAGGCCCCAAGCTTTATTTCTGACTGGCGACCAGATATATGCCGATGAAGTGCCCACGATGCTGCTTCGCTATATGTGCAGCCTTGACGGCGTTGGGATCTGGTCAGCGACGGCCAGCGAAAAAATGAAAATCAAGGGCGATGGCGCTGAACAAGATCTTGAAGCCGACATCACCGCCTACCCGCCCACACTCCGCCAAAGGCTGGTTAATAAATATGCAGGGTTCACAAGTTCCGCCGCGGCCAATCATTTGCTGACCTTCGAAGAATTTTGTGCTACCTACCTCACTTATTGGAATATACGCTCCTGGAACCGTGAATTTCATAGCGCCATTAAAGCGATCCCGGAAAGGTCGAAACCGGAATTCAACACCAAAATGAACGAGGCGATCAGCAAATTTGTCGATAGCGCCGCGGTTGACGCTGACGTCAATCTTGTCAATCTCATCCGCGATAGCGAAAATATCCGGCAAACAGATGCTTATATTTTTAGCGAAGCGACCTTCACAAAAACACAGTTCAGGGATAACAATCATGAAAAGTTTAAAAAGTGGCGGAGTGAGATAAAAGCAAGCCTTTTCGATGAAATACTTAACATCGCTGCTTTTATGAGCAAGCTTCCCGCGGTTAGCCGCGTGCTTGCCAATGTGCCCACCTATATGATCATGGACGACCATGAAGTTACAGACGACTGGTGTATCACCCAGCGCTGGAACAACCAGGTTTTATCTAAACCGTTCGGAAGAGACATTATCAGAAATGCAATGATGGCCTATACGGTCTTTCAGGACTGGGGCAATACGCCCGACGATTATGAACAGGCCACCGACCTGATGTTTAACGAAATTGGAAACGCAGGCACAAAAGCAAAACTATTAATGTACATCAATGAATTTTGCTATCGCCACGCCGAGAACCGGAACCTGGCCAGCGTCCGGACTGAGGTTACAGACAAAATAGAAACATTGCTGGGCATGAGCGGAACCACTACAACGGTCAATTGGCATTATAAGGTAAAACTGGGTGTTGCGGATGCGCTTGTGTTGGACACCCGAACCCGGCGCGCCTATGAAGGCCTGAACAGTGTGCCCGAGTTGATTTCAGAGGAGAGCCTTGCCACTCAAACACCTGAAACGCTGACCGGCACGCCACCCTTTATTTTCGTAATATCACCCTGCCCTGTTTTAGGCTTTCCCAATTTTGAAGAATTAATACAACCCGCCGCAACAGCGCTGATCTCACTCGCAGAAAACGACGAAAGTAATCCCGGCATTATCGGCGGCCGCCTGGGATTTGATTATGAAGCCTGGGGGTTCAACACCGAAAGTTTTGAGCGCCTCATCGGCAAGCTCAACGGCTATAAAAAAGTCATCCTGCTTTCCGGAGATGTGCACTACGGCGCCACACTGGTGATGGATTATTGGAAAGGCGCCGTTGATGTCCCAAGCAGCCGCATTGTGCAACTGACAGCGAGCTCATTAAAAAACGAATGGATGTCAAATGTCGCGATTTTAAAGAGCGCGATGATACAACGCATTTTTACAAATGTCGGCGAAAGTATTTCCAAGCTCGGGTGGAAAGAAAAAACCATTACCAAGACCGGATCCGTCTCTGCGCGCAATAGGCACCGGCTTTACGCAGCATTTGGAGGCATTGGCACCATTCCGATAGAAGGTTGGGTGCCGGGCGCAACGGTGAGCCCAGCACCCGAATGGCGCTGGCGACTAAAAGTTTTGAAAGATGAGCGGCCGTGGGAAGACGATCCCGTCGAGGCTGAAATTAATCTGGCGAACGCCGCCCAAACGAAGACCGGTTATTTTCAGGTTGTGCAGCGCCATCAAAAAATGTTTAAAGAAGGTAAAACCCGGCGCATTGGCTGGGGCGCCAACATCGGGTTGATCAGCTTTACAGCCGACGGAAGCAGCTGGAAACTAAAACACGAATTGAAAGGCGCCAACATGGTGTATGAAGTACCGCTCACTACGCCTTCGGGCGAAGCCGGAAAACCTGTTCTTCCATAGAAAAACAAACTCATCATCTTTAAAAAAATTGCAGTATGGCTGACCAAGAAAGCGAAGATCTGTTTCAGAAAATACTGAAAATATTCTACGATATTTTAAAGCCCGCCATCGAGATGTTTGGCGACGACCAGGCCCGTGTAGAGCTGTTGGGATCTTTAGGATTAAACGCTGACGGCGGTGGCACTGGTGCGCCCGCGACCGGTGGCCTGCAGGCATATATCGACAAAGCAGACAATGAGGTAGACCCCTTCATGCTAGCCGGCGCAATTGCCGATCTCACCTCGCTCATTATGGGCATTGCAGGCATCATCGAAGCAGCGGTTAACGCCAGCGATGAAGAAGAAGAAAGAACGGCCGGAGAAATTGTAACCGCGCTACTCAACTTGCTGACACTCGATTATATTCGCCGCCGCAAGCCCGCTTTTCATGCGGTAATCGAATTGCTGAACACTTTGGATAAAAACGCCGTAGCAGCGGGCGGCTCGGCCAATTTTATTACGGATTATATCGGCGGCTTCTTTAAAAAACTGGGCAAAGGGCTCGATGACACGGAAGGCGCCACTGCTTTATCGGATGCGCTTTTTCTGATCATTGCGGGCGGGTTGTTCTATCTAGATCATTTCTTAAGGTCCAAAGGCGTTCACGGCCTGGTCATCAGTTCCAACTATGGCTACGAAGGTGTTTCATCAACTGAAACACCCATTGCCGATGCCATTTCCAATCGCACGCTAACCTTTGGTGTAGAAGTGAAACCGATTAGCGCCGAAACGGGAACCGATGATACAACTACCGGTTCAGGAAAGGGTTTTGGAACGATGGTATTTGCACCGAAAGACCAGGGTGGCGTTGCCTTTGTTTCAGAGCTCTCGGCCAATATTGATGGCAATTTTAATTTCGATGAAAATAAACATACCATCGAATATAAGCTAGCCGGCGACGGCCTGTTTCGCATCGGAACCCTGCCGGAAGCCGCTGCAGGCGAAAACAATAAGTTCCTCATCAGCTATGCTTACAATGCCGAAAGGCCTAAAATGATCGCGCTGCTCGACAAACCGGCGATCAAATTCGCAATCGGCACCGCCAAGCTGGGCCTTGTTGTTACACCGGAGGATATTGTGGTGAAAAGTGTGTTGAACATCCATTACGAGTTTAGCAAGGGAGATCTGAGCGGCTTCCCGTTTGACTTATTACCCGATGACATCAAAGACAAATTTCCGCTGGGTATTGGGTTTTCGCAAAAGAAAGGATTTTTTGTGGACGGCGATGGGAATATCGGAACCGGCGAAAAATCCGGAAGCAGAGCGCTGGCGCCCGCTTCGAGAGGCCCTGTTGAGGAAATCGTTGCGAAGCTGCTGAATGCGTTGAACAAACAAATGCCTGTTCATCTTAATCTCGGCGATATTGTTGGCATTGAAATGCTAACCATTAAGGTTAATGCCGACCCGCAGCTTGCTAATTTTCAACTCGAAGTTTCCATCGACTTTTGGATCAAACTCGGATCAGTCATTACCATTACCATCAGCCGACTGGGCATGACTCTGAATGCGCTGAAGCTCGATAATAACGGCGGCATTTTGGGCTATGATTTAAAACCCGGTATCAAATGGCCGACGGGCGCAGGCATCAGGGTAAATGCGGGCGTTGTTACGGGCGGAGGTTTCTTGTATCTCGATCCGGACAAAGGCGAATATTTCGGAGCGCTTGAACTTTCCTTTAAAAACCTCTTTGATCTTAAAGCGGTTGGCATCCTCAACACCATCATGCCCGACGGCTCTAGAGGCTTTTCATTGCTGATCATCATCACTGCCGAATTTTCACCCGTTCAATTGGGCTTTGGCTTCACGTTGATCGGCATCGGCGGGCTTTTGGGCGTGAACCGCAGGGCCGAAGTAGAAGCCTTGCGTGTGGGCCTGAAAACAAATGCGATCAAAAGCGTTCTTTTCCCCGAAGATGTGGTCGGCAATATCAATCGTATCATCAGCGATATCAAACAAATATTTCCGATTCAACAGGATTCGTTCCTGATCGGCATTATGGGAAAAATCGGCTGGGGCACGCCCACATTGATTTCCATAGAATTGGGTATCATCCTTCAATTGCCTGAGCCAAAAATTTTAATTCTCGGCGTGGTAAAACTGGCCCTGCCCACAGAAGAAACGGCGCTGGTAAAGATACAGGTCAACTTTCTCGGCGTTATCGATTTTCAAAACCAGTTCTTATATTTCGAAGCCGTTCTTTTCGATTCGCAACTGGTTGGCTTTCCGCTCACAGGTAGCATGGCGCTGGTGGTGGCCTGGGGCGATGCCAGCACTTTCGGATTAAGCATCGGCGGGTTTCATCCCGATTTTAAAGACTATCCTGTTGTGCCCACTTTGCCCGGCGCTTTCCGCGAAATGGACCGCATCAGCCTTCAGCTGCTGAGCGGCGATAACCCGCGGTTGGGCATTGAGTGTTATTTTGCGGTAACCTCCAATTCCGTTCAGTTTGGCGCAAAAGCAGAATTACTGGCAGAAGGGCCAATGGGCTTCAATCTCTACGGGATGCTCAGCCTCGATGTGCTATTCATTTTCGACCCCTTTAGCTTCAGTGTTAGGCTCGAAGCGACGCTGGCCATCAGGCGTAACCGCAATGTACTGTTTGGCATCCATTTTCTTGGCGTGCTTTCCGGCCCCACGCCCTGGCATATCGAAGGAGAAGTTTCATTTGGAATATTGTTTGCCACCATTACGATCGGATTTGAAAAAAGCTGGGGCGAACGCAAGCCTGAAATCGCAGCCGAAACCGAAGACCTTAGAGCCATTATTAATGCAGAATTAGGAAAAGCGTCAAATTGGAAACCCATCATCCCGGACTTTAATAATATCCACATCACGCTACGTACTTTACTGGAAGATGAACAGGTTGATTTACTGATCCATCCTTTCGGTGCGATCAGCTTTAGCCAGCGGGCGCTGCCACTGAATTTTAACATAAAAAAATACGGCAACAGAAAACCCGCCAATGAAGCTGAATCCAACTTTATTATCACCCAGGTGAAAATCGGAACGACTGCCCTTCCCTTTATTAAAAACGAAGAATCGTTCGCGGTGGGCAACTACCAACCCTTGTCGGAGGCCGAAAAACTTTCGAGAAAATCTTTTGAAAAACTGGAAAGCGGCGTTACCATCAATGATACAGGCAATTTACAACTCGCGGCCACCACGCTCGATTCGTCTGAATTGAATTATGAACTTGATTATACCTACGACAATAATCCATTGCGAAAAAAACTGATGGTCAGGCTGCCACTGAGAAATTTCCAAAAAATGGTGCGCAACGCGGGGGCTGCGGGGTCGGCACTTTCCTGGAAAAATTCTAAAAAGAATCAACTCAACGCGCCGGTTCCCACCAGGGTTTCCGACGGAAAATATACGCTGGCTTCAAACGATAATTTGAAGGAATGGGATCAAAATTTAAGAGCCGGCAGTTATGCGGAAATGATGCAATCATTTGATCATTTGATCCGCCAAAAACCTGAAATGGCCGACCAGTTGCAGGTAGTGGGCCTTCACGAACTTGTTTAAAAACATAAATCATTCATCATGAGTTTTGCAGCATACAGATTTTTTTCGTGGGCGAGAAAAGGCATCGCAGCCAGTATTACTGAAAAAGACACACTGGGCGCCAGCGCGGGTGTGATGCTCGAGCGCGCGAAAGTGGCGGTCAACATAACGCTCAACAACACGCTTCCGGCGCCTACGCAAAACTTTACCCTTGTTGGGCCTGGCGATGTTATCGGTATTCACTCGGACATGATTATCAGAAATGAACCACGCGCAGGCGTATCGAACTTCGAACCCAACTATCTCCCTTATATTGAATTTTATGACGAAGATTTTCCGTGGCGCTATACGCCTGCCAGCGCTGCAGGCGCAAATAATATGAGCCTGCGGCCCTGGTTAACTTTAATTGTTTTGAAAGAATCGGAATTTGAAGATACCGCGCTGCAAACACCTTTAAAATCGATTGTTGTAAAAAATATGGAAGCGCTACAACCCATCACCGAACTGCATTTATGGGCGCACATGCATACCAATTTACAAAATGAAACATCGACACTTGAAACGTATATCGAAAGTTTGAAAGAAAAAGCGAAGGCGGATCCGGATGGAGTATATAGCCGGATCATTTGCCCGCGCCAGCTCGAACCCAACTTTATGTATCACGCTTTTTTAGTGCCCACTTTTGAAACCGGGCGGCTGGCGGGCCTTGGGAAAGCCATTAAAGGCGTTCAGGCGCAAAAAGCGTCCTGGAGCGGCGACGCCTCCGAAATGGAATTTCCGGTCTATCACCGCTGGCATTTCAGAACCGGCGCCAACTTTGATTTCGAAAGCCTGGTGAAGCTGATAGAACCCCGGGTAATGGATAAAAGAGTAGGCGTTAGGCCAATGGATTGCTCCAAACCCGGCTATTTCAAATTGGGCAGCAGCGATGAAATTCCGGCCACCAATCCTGTGTCGGTGTTGTTGGAAGGCGCCGTAAAAGCGCCAACCGCCGAATCCACAAAAATTACGCTTAACGATTTCCATAGCGAAATAGGCCAACTGATCAACCTCAACAAAATCCAGTTAGAAGATCCCAATCAGGATCCGTATGTAACCATTCCCTTTTACGGAATGTATCATGCCATGCGCAAAAACCTGGCAAAACCCGGCGAAAAGCTCGTTCCGACTTTTAACGAAACTTCTGAGATCTGGTACAACGATCTAAACCGCGACCCGCGCCACCGGGTGCCGGCAGGCTTTGGCGTTAAGGCTGTTCAGGACGGGCAGGAAAAATTTATGGATCAGGCATGGGAGCAACTGGCGGACGTTTTGGAAGCTAACAGAAAAGCAAAACTGGCGCAACTGATGGCTAACATCATGGATCGTGCTTACGATAAAAATGTTGTACAACTTGAACCGGAAAAACTGTTGAATTTCACACGCATTGTTTCTTCAAAAATACTCGCCGCAAACTTCACCATCAAAAAACAAATTGCGGATAGTAAAGTCCCCGACGCCCTCATGATGCCCGCCATTCAGAAGCTGATGCGCCCCAATACGGCGCTGACACGCAGTCTTGAAAAAAACAGCAGGGCGCCGGTAAACGTCGCTGCCGTGGTAAAGGCGACTAACGTGCAAAACGGCATTACCGCCGCATCGGTAGATCATTTTAAAACGATTAGGGCCGTAGAAAACCTGGATACTATCAAAGCGCCTGCAAAGATCACCGATCTAAAAATCTGGAGCCTGCAATCAAACCTGGACAAAACATCCATGTTTAATCTTCAGGAATACACCGGAGGTTTTCCAAAACCCACCTCCTGGAACACTGTTTTTAATCAAAACGTGCTTTTAAAAGCTGATGTTGTAAAACCTCCTGTGTTCACGCCCGTTACACCGCTGTCCCCTTTAAAACCCCGACCCGTAACACCCATCAAGCCGCATATCGTTACCGGCAACAATACCGTGCGCCCGGGCGTAGTCATCAAACCCAATGTAGTGGTAAAGCCCGATGTAGTGGTAAAGCCCGATGTAGTGGTCCGCCCCGATATTGTCGTAAAACCAGATGTGGTGAAGCCGCCGGTTTTTGTCAACGTTGCCAATAAAGATTATAAAGTAGCTTATGCCGACTATAATCTTCGCTTCAACTTTACGGAAACACCGGCCTCCAAACCCGTTGCAGATCTTCAAACGCTTGCGGGAAAAACACTCGAAACCATCAAGCCTTCCACAGCCTACAAAAAGATGATCAACGGGCTGATCGCCTGGGGTGTCGGCACTTTCAAACCTCCGGTGGATGATATTTTACCCGCAATGGCCTATCCTGATTTTCCGGCGCCTACCTATCAGTTACTGGTCGACCGCGACAAAGAATTGCTGCTACCCAATCTGCATTTGATCCAGCCCAATACTTTTTCTTTATTGAGGACCAATCAAAAATTTATAGAATCTTATATGACCGGCCTCAACTTTGAAATGGGCAGGGAATTATTGTGGCGCGAATACCCAACCGATATGCGCGGCAGCTATTTCCGCCAGTTTTGGGATGTCAAAGGCTTTATCACGCCGCAGTCGTCATCGCAGGACGCTGAAGCATTAAAAGATATTGCGCCGATTCACAAATGGCCGGCAAACAGCAAACTTGGAAAAAACAATTCCCGCGACAAAGAAGGTGATGCGGAACAATTGGTTTTTGTGATACGAGGCGAGCTGCTCAAAAAATTTCCCAACACGGTCATCTACGCGCAAAAGGCATTTAAAAAAGATAATAAATGGTATATCAATACAGATCTGAACGACACCGATTTAGCCAAACAGGTGCGCTTTCCCTTGTACCAGGCCGAGCTGCCGCCCGACATTAAGCTGTTAGGTTTTGATCTGACGATCGAGGAAGCAGCAGGCACTAAGCCCGTTGCTGATTTTCAGAACAACAAAGAAGGTTGGTTTTTTATCGTGGCGGAAGTGCCGGGCGAGCCGAGGTTTGGAATGGATATAGCATTCAAGAAAACCGAAGCGGGCGCACTGAGCTGGAACGACCTTTCCTGGGAAAATTTCAATGGCGCACCCATCCCCTTTGTATCTGGCGCAACGCCGCCGGCTGCGTTTCCGGTCCCCAATCAGGATAAAAAAGGAACCTGGGGCAGAAGCGCGGCTGATATGGCTTCCATCCTGCTACAGCGTCCCGTCATGGTGGCCATACATGCCACCGAAATGCTCGACAAAGAAATTACTGAAAAAAGCAATGGCCTTATGCTCCACACCAACCTCGTGAAGGAATATATTCAATATAAGACCAATGTACTGAACCGTTGATATCATTTTGAAAAAATAAACACCCAACTCATGGCAAGCTTTCAGGAACAAATCAATCATATAAAAAAACTGAGATCCGATTATCAGCGTACGGATCAAACGACTTATGCTGACAAATTAAAGATTCAGAAAGGATACAAAGCAACGGATGAATCGAGCGCATTCAAACAGCTAAAAACATCAGAAGCCAGGTTGAAAAATAGCCGCATCAGCCTCAATGAAGCGATTAAAAAGCTGCACCTGCTCAATATTCGTTCACTAACAAAAGAGCTTAACGGCAAAGTGCCGGTGGTGATGCTGCCAGTGCGTATTGAAACCCGATTCGTCAACCCACCCATCAGTTCGGTGCCTGAACTATGGATACGCATCTTCCCCGACGATATACATACCAACACGCACGAACCCGCTATGACCCAAGGCGAAATTGATGCCGGCCAGGCTTACTGGACGGCCATGGCCGATGTGAGCAGCCAGCTTTCCCCGGATGAAAAAGAGGAAGCCAGAAAAAATATATGGTTAAAATTAAAAGAAACAGTTACCGGCGCCCAGCGCGCTATTTGGGTTGCAAAAAGCACCAAGCCCGTCAACTGGATCAATATGGACGCAACTGCCCCAACGCTTCAATTTCCAACTTATCCGGAAATAAAAACACACTCCTGGACACGCGCGCCCCAGACGCAGGCGCTTCCTGATCGCTTTGTGGTAACCATTTTTAGAAACGGAAAAAGCGTTCATGAACAGATCGGGAACATCATACCAGACACAGTTTTTCTCGGCCCCGATCCAATGGCTGCAGAAGAAGCCATTAAAAAAGAAGCGAACGACATACGGTTTAATGAAGACATCGATTGGCTGCAGCATTTTGATCGCGCCATTGAATTGGGACTCGGCATGAAAATAAGGCTTCAGCCGACCATGTTTGCTACAGGCAACAAACTGGAACGCCTCACCGTTTTGGGCCTCGCACATTCGGCTGATGCGGATAATGGTAAGATGATTTTGGAAACGCTTTTTGAAAACCATCATTGTGCGTCGAAAGGCTTCTCCTTCTTAAAACAGGGAACGCCCACCAACAACACAGAGAAAGACGGGTCAGGTTACGTAAAAAATGAAGATCTTTTAGCCAGGGGATATTACACCGGCGCAAAGACGGGCAAAACAGCCGGATCAGACCTGGATTTGTTTACAAGAATCCTGGGCATAGATATCAGCCATTTGGATGAAGTCAATAACGGCGACCTCAGCGAGCACGCCCAGGCGCTCATGATGAACACGGCCTTATATGCCGCAACTTTGTCTTATTATTTTAATGAATTGATGGATCCTGTCATTAAGGAATCCGATGCGAACCTAATCAGGTCATTTTTTACAAATTATGTTTCGGCGCGAGGGCCGCTTCCCGCAATCAGGGTGGGCGACCAGCCGTATGGCGTTTTACTAAGCAGCGATTTAGACAGGTGGACTGAAACGAACTCGAAATTCTATACGGGTATGGCGCTTTGCCTAAACCGGCTGCAGCAGATATGGGATGGCATGGTGGCGGGCAAAGTGCCCTCGGTAGCAAAAGGAGGCGACACAGAGACGCTGCTGAAAATATTGGGCTTGCATTCGGGATCGGTCGCTTTTCGTCAGCGGCTGGGCAACCTTCCCGACTTCAGTTATGCGCTGGGCAATATCAATATCAACAATCTTCAAAACGATGTACAGGCGCTCAACCACCGCATCGTTACATTCCTAAAATCGCTCGGGTTCGTATATGGAAAAGACAGTTTCTATCCGTTGATCAGCAACATGATTTTCTATGACCGCACCACCCCGCTTTCCGATAAAAAACTGTTATTGCCCAATGTGGCCGGCGCGGAAAATGAGTTCTTGCCAGCGCTGCCCAAATCGGGTTTAAATTATATCGAATGGATGGCACAGAAAGCCACTGTGGCGGCGCTCGAATCCGTAAATTTTGACGGCGATAAACCGCCGCGCACGCTCCTGGCTATCTGGCTAAGGCATGCGATGCTTACGGAACTGCGCCAGGCCGGAACGAAATTCTATATCAAAAACAAATTGCCCATTAACCTGGCCAGTTTTGAAAAAAGCCTTTACAATTTTGACAAAGCGGCGCCCGATCTTACCTCTTACGAACTGTTGAGGGGCGAGCCGCAAAAACTCGACCGGGTGAAGTTTGCCAATGTTCGCGGCAACCTGGGCGACTATCTGCTGGGTAAGTTCGTTGGAACCGAAAACAGGCAGCTATCTGAAATGAAAAAAGCCATGAGCGGCTTAGCGAAGCTTTCCACCAAAACGCTGGAAAAAAACCTGCGTGATTTTGTGGACCTCTGTTCTTACCGCTTAGATGCATGGCAAACCGGATTATTCACACGGCGAGCGTTGGCCAATCGCGCCGCCGCGCCAACCGGAGCTTACATTGGCGCTTATGGCTGGGTTGAAAACCTGAAGGCAGCAACCCACATCCCACTAGCTGCCGCTGCTGTGCCCCAACAATTAAAACCGTCGAATGGCATAGCTCCGATCAAACTGAAAGAAAATGCCGGCTTCACCCATGTGCCCTCATTAAACCATGCTACAGCTATGGGACTTTTACTGGCGGGCTATAAAAACCATGCGTCGCGTAGCAAAACCCAAGCCTTTAGCATCAATCTTTCCAGCGAAAGAACGCGGAATGCCCTAAGCCTTTTACAGGGAGTGAGCAACGGCCAGTCGATCGAGGCGTTGCTCGGGTATCAGTTTGAACGGGCGGTTCATGATGCCACCACAAAAGGAATTGCCAATCTAAACCGCTACATCTATGAGTTTAGAAATAAATATGAAATACAAAATATTTCAGTTCCTCAACAAGGCGCTGCTGAAGCGCAGGAAACAATCGATTCCTATCCTGTTGTCAATGGATTAAAAATCATTAAAGCGAGCGTATCAGAAATCGGTACGCTGGTAGCCAACCAGGGCGACCGTACTGAAATTTTAAAAATAAGAGATAAGCTGGCCGACAGCCTGGATGCCTGCAACGACCTGTTGCTGGCGGAAAGCGCGTATCAACTGACGCAGGGCAACCAGGACAGAACTTCCGGCGTGCTCAACGCGACGCTGCTGGCTGACACACCGCCTGAAATACAAGTAACTGAAACGCCGCGGTCGAGCTTGTTTACTTACACGCACCGCATTTCAGTTCACTTCAGAACAGAAGGCGGCCTTAGCCTGGGTGTGGGCTGGCCCTCTGTCTTATCGCCCCGTGCCCGTTTTGAACCGGGGCTGAACTTATGGTTATCGGAGTTGATCGGCGATCCCCAACAAATATTTTGTACAGCGGCAGCGCTGGATGCGAATGGCAATGCCACTAACACCATCATGATCACGCTTTCCGATCTCGAGCTGCATCCTATCGACCTGGTGTATATGATCCCCGAAGACCTGGGCGGCGGAGCCACAGAGCTGGAAAGTCGTATCGCTTATTATTTTAGAAAGCGGGAAAACACTGATACCGCCACAGGCGTCCGAATCAGTTTCAGCCCGGAAGCAGTTTCAAAGCCGGGCAAAACGCTGGCGCAAGTTTATCCGTTGCTGCGTAGCCTGAAAATGTTGATCGGCAGCGTCCGCGCTGCTTCGGCAAAAGATTTTATCTCCAGAAAAAAAGTCGTCAATGAAAGCACCGATGACTCAGGAATCGATTTTAATGAATGGCATGAGCGCATCCATTTTCAATGGAAAAAACTTTCGGAATTATACCAGGCTTTCAATGAAACCGAACCCGCGCCCGTTGCCCCTAAAGATGAATTTAACCCTGAGACAATAGCGGATTTCTTTCAAACCGCGGCAGCGCAGCCCAACGAAAAAGAGCGCTACGAGCGCATCGAGTTATCGGATGAGACGCTCAACAAAATGATGCAGCTTCAGATCACCGCTTCGACTTACGGCGTACAGCTGGCCTATCCCGAAAACCTCACTTTTATTACCCTTCAAAAGAAAAAAGAATTGCTCGAAAAAACGCAGCAAGTCTGGCAGGTTTTGGGAACAAAAATCGCGAAGACCAATGCCAAACTGGGCGCAGCCGCTGGTGAAACAAATATCTTCAATAAAATAAAATTGTACACCGAGGCGTCGAAAATTTTATTGGGAGACGATTTCGTACCGTTGCCGCAATTTCAATATGCGAACACCGACGATCTTCAAAAAACTTTCGCCAACGAATCGCAGTTGCTCGCTTATCATCAAAAGAAAAATGAGTTGAGCAAAGGCGCCCTGAAAGACGCCTGGATTCAGTCGGTAGCCCGCGTTAGAAAAGATGTGGCGCGTTTTGAAACCGTTCGCACGATGGCGGAAAGCATCAGCCAGAGTGATCTTCGGCTGCAAATGGCGCAGGTGCCTTTCCGGCCGGATGATAGTTGGCTGGGCGTTGAATTTCCTAAGGAATATGCCGGAGCTCCCTTTACTATTATGGATGATACCGTGTCGCTGGCGCTGATCGGCGAAACCGCTTTTGAAACTGCGCAAAAACAATCGGCCTGGATCATTGACGAATGGACAGAAAAAATTCCGATCGCTGATGAAGTGACCGGCGTAGCTTTTCATTACAATCAGCCCAACGCTGCCGCGCCGCAATCGATCATCGTAGCCATAGAACCCACGGGCGGAGAAAAATGGGACTGGGATGTTTTACAGGGCGTGTTGGACGACACGCTGCGCAGGTCAAAATCAAGAGCGGTAGAGCCTGACCATATCATGGAGCATGAGACACTCAGCGTGCTATTACCCATGACTATTGCCTCTTTCGACGTCAACGAAGCGAATGTATCTCTGGACTATCTGCTGCTTAGCGATAAATTTCAAAAACTCGCGGCAACAGCCAACCTACAGCTTTATAAAAAGTGGAATTAAAAAAAATAGATCATGGCTATAGAACTCACCAAATTCAGCAATCTGAAGATTACTACTAAAGTCAATCTTCCTGATTATAAATTTATCAAACCACTAATCTCAAACCGCAACCGGCTGGAGGGTTTGCCGCGAACCGATGAGTTTGACCGAACCCTGCGCGCCGAAGTGGCCGACCCGTTATGGATGTTGTGCCGGCAGTGGCAGCTGGGCGAATTCCAGGGCGAAGACGCGGGAACCGCCTACCAGGCAAAGATCTTATCCGAACATCAGCAACCCGGCCTGGTGCAGTTCAAAGAAAACTCCTTTGCTTATGATGCGTCGGCATCGCCGCTAGAGCCTTTTATCGAAAACGAGGGGCCGGATATTGATTTTTACCTCCGGCTGCAAATGGGCCGCCAGTTTTGTAAATTCTTAAAAGACTCAGCACTTCAGGATCTGCAACCGGATTTTTCCCGGCAATACCCGCTAACCGCCGATGTTCACGCTGAAGACCGGGAAGCGCTCTATCTGACGCAATCGGTGGGCGACAGTATGCCTGATGGTTACCAGTTGCTGCAGGCGATCGAAGACGGATCTTATGCATCGTTTGTTAATCATCTTCCGGCGATAGCCGCCACAACGGCCGAACAGCTGATCGGGGAGGTAGCGCCGCAGTTTGAAAAATGGTTTCATTACCTCTACCCTTCTCACAACGATCACAAAAACGCATGGATGCCCAATCGCATGCAATATAATTTTGGCATGGAGTTGCCGCATCCTGAAGGGCGCCAAACCGTTATCCTCGATGCGGAAGCATATGTCTCCGGAAAGATCGACTGGATGACTTTTGATGAAAACAGAAAGCCGCTAAATAGCACCCGTCCCGCAACGGACAAACCCGAAACGCTTGTTCAGACTTTTATGCCAACGCCTTTGCAATATAGTGGCATGCCCCATCCGAGGTTTTGGCAAATGGAAGACAGCCGCGTGGATCTCGGAAAAATTCAAACCGGCACCAGCGGATTGCTATCGCTGCTCGTTGCAGAATATGGACTCACCTATTCCAACGACTGGTTTGTACTGCCTTATGAAATGCAGATGAACACGCTTTGCGAAGTCAAGGGCATTATGGTGACGGATGTGTTTGGACAAAATATCCTCGTGGAGCCAACTTTCAAAGATCCCGAAATGAACTGGCATGAGTTTGCCTGCTTCCGCCATACGGAACGGCAAAACCTCACCTCTCCGCGCAACCGGTTCTACCTGGCGCCGGCTTCCTATAAAATTCAGCAAGGCGACCCGCTGGAACAGATTAATTTTATGCGGGATGAAATGACTAATATGGTTTGGGCTATTGAAAGCATCGTACCCTCGGCCGCGGGCGGTAACCGGCAAATTAAAGCCAACGCCAAAAGGTATGAGGAACAATTTACGCCGGCCGACCCCGAAGCAAAAATCCGCTACTTATTAGGCACAAGCGTTCCCGAAAACTGGATTCCTTTTGTGCCGGTTCATAAAGACCTGGCCCGGCAGGAAGTGCGCCTGCAAAGGGCACGTATCCCCAACGCACCGCCGCCGCTGAGCAAACTGCTGACCGAGCAGCCGCCCGGCAAACATTTGATTGAAGAGGAGGAAGTGCCCCGCGCCGGCGTGATTGTGAAACGATCTTACAAAAGAACGCGCTGGCTCAACGGTGCTACTTTTTTGTGGATTGGACGGACCAAAACAACCGGTAAAGGCGAGGGCTGGAGCGGATTAATGTTTGACCAGTTATTGCCTATTAAAAGCGCTGAATAAACTATCTGCGCATCCACATCGGCTTTAGCCTGAGGATTTTTTTATATGTAGGGCAGGATTCGCTATGACAACCGGGCAGGTAGCCGGTGCTCATCAGAAACTCATTGACGATTTCGCCGCCGGTAAACTTGAACGTTTTCTTAAACAGTTTCATCCAGGCTTCTTTGGTTTGCGGGTGATGATGGTTGAGCCAGTTTTGAAATGAACCAAACTCCTTTTGCAAGCCGACAATGGTTTTGGCGTTTTCGATTGCCGCGTTTATCTTCAGCCGGTTGCGGATGATACCTGCATCCTGCATAAGCGCATCGAATTTCTTCGAATTGAAGCGGCTTACTTTAGCAATGTCAAAATTGCTGAAAGCCTTGTAAAAATTGTCTTTCTTTTTTAAAATGGTTTCCCAGCTGAGCCCGGCCTGGTTGATCTCGAGCACCAACCTTGCAAACAGTTCATTGTCTGATTGAAGGGGGAAGCCATATTCGTGGTCGTGATACGATTCGTGAACGGTTCGTTTACCTTTGCCTTTTACAAAATCGCAGTAAGTATTTGCCATGCTGCAAGATGCGTAAAAAAAAATGATATTTTTTTTGGAATATTAGATTCGGTTACCTTATTTTTGCACTCCCTTTTACAAACAAGGGGAAAATAAAAGAGGGAGTTTAGCTCAGTTGGTTCAGAGCATCTGCCTTACAAGCAGAGGGTCGGCGGTTCGAGCCCGTCAACTCCCACAAAGGTCGAAATCCAATACTGTATTGAGTTTCGGCCTTTTTCAACCTTAGCCTTGCGGCTTCAATATTTTTCAAACGTTAACAATTCGAGTTAACAAAACAAAAAAGATATGAAGCGCAAGAATCAAATTAGACTCCCCAACGGTTGCTGGTGCAGCCCCCTCACCGTTCATCCTAAAAACTGGGAAAAAGGCGGAGAGAAGTCTTTAAAAGAAAAATGGTACATATCGTACCGATTTTACGATCCCAAAAGGGTAGACAAACAGGGAAATCTCATTCCCAAACAAGTGATACTCAAAGGCATGAACGAGCTTTTCACGCATCGAGAGCGGACGAAAGCGACCAAAATGATTATTGAAAGCGAACTTACTATCTTAGTCGAGCAAGGTTTCAATCCAATCACACAGGAATTTAAGCCAGATACAGAATACGAAGCTATACTTTCTCCGTCAACCAGGCTTTACAAAGCGTTAGCGAAATCTGCCGAAACGATTGACGTCGCGCCGACTACCAGAGCAGAAGTAAAAGGGGTGGTTAAATATGCCACGAAATCCATTTTCAGCCTCAAATTGACAGGATTGGAAGTCGGAGAAACCAGAATTAAGCACATCAGAGCGATACTTGACAATTGCGCCAACATTAAAGAGGTTTGGAATAACAATCAGTTCAATGTTTACCGCAAATGCTTGAATATGCTTTTTGTGGAATTAATTGAGCAGGGCGCCATTGAACACAATCCGGCCAGGGAGATTAAAAAACGGAAATGGACCGAAAGGTTAAAGGCCGGGATTCCTTCCTACGAGCGCAGACGGATTGATGAACATTTGCGCAAAAAGAAATTAACATCCTTCCGCCTCTTCATCCGGATCCTGTTTTCTACCGGCGCGAGAATTACTGAGCTTATGGATGTACAGCGTAATGTCGTAGATCTGGCAAATCAAACCTATGTTGTCACGATAAAAAAAGGCAAATCCTACAAACAAGTGAAAAAGACAATTACCAATCACTCTCTAAGATACTGGAAGCTGTTATGCAAGACGGCCCAGCCTAACGATTACATCTTTAGCGAAGGGTTGGTTCCGGGAAGCAAAAAGATCAGAACTGACCAGATCAAGCGGCGCTGGGCCACTCACGTGCAGAGCGAAAAATATGGTATTAATACAAAGCACACTATTTATGAATTAAAACACACGCATACCACAGAAGTTGTTACCAACAATTCGGACGAACATGCAGCAGCTTTAAATAGCCATTCAAGCTTAAAATTAGTCCATTCTGTATATGACCGTCTCCATGATCAGCGGAAACACGAGGAGTTGAAAAAAGTAAGGGTTTCTTTTATTTAACCGACATCAAATACTTTTTTGGTAATTTAAAGTTCGTTTTTAAATATTTGCTAAAATTATCAGTTTATGAGCAACCTAATTAATCTTCGCGATTACGGGCATTTGTATTTCAAATTGCACGATAGCGAGTATGCCTACTATGCAAGCTTAAATTATGATTATGTTGATGACGGGGATGGTATTGTGCCATCAGGCCTGATTCATGTTTACCTGCTTCATCCGATCAAAGGATCTGTGGTTACGCAGCTGATAGAAAGCGATGAGCCCGGATTATATGTTGTTGATGATGATCAACCCGAGATCGATTCCAATATCCTGGATGAGATCAACCAGCAATTAAAAAAGCACATCGAAAACATTAAATAATGTGTTACTACAATTCTTATCACAGCCCTCAAAGCCTAATTTTTGAGGATCAAAAAATTGACCCCGTGCCCTTCAACCGACCGGTCGCCAGCGGGTTTGAATATCCAGACTGGCCGGTGCTCCTAAAAGATAACGAAGGGGCTTACGTAAACGAGCTCATGCAATGGGGATTTCTGCCGACATATATTTCGGATGGTGCTCAGGCATCGAATTTCCGTGGCGGCTATAAAGATGAGAAAGGCAAATATCACCCGCCCGTAACAACGCTCAATGCTATAGCCGAGGAAATGCAGGATAAACCCATGTTCAAAAAGAATGTCGGGAATCGATGCCTGGTTTTATCATCCGGTTTTTACGAATGGAAGCATGTGCCGAAGATTGGGAAATCAGGTAAAGAGTTGAAGGCTACCGATAAGATACCGCACTTTATTTATTTGAAGGACAGGCCGCATTTTTTCATGGCCGGCATATACAATCTCTGGACCAATCGCGCTACTGGCGAAGTAGTGCCCACCTTCGCTATCTGCACAACGGCGGCTAACACACTGATGCAGGAAATTCACAACAGTAAAAAACGGATGCCTTTAATCCTAGATGAGGAGCTGGCGAAATATTGGCTGGATCCCACTTTAAACGAAAAGCAAATCACAGAAATAGCGCATTTCAAAATCAGCGAATCGGAAATGGATGCTTATGAAGTGGACAAAGAGTTTCGAACATCGCCTGAGCCGAATAAGCCGCGACCCAATGAGGATCCGCAAAATTTGTTGTTATGAAAATTCCTGTCGAATTTAAAACCAACGACAAATCATTTAAAGGCTTTCTGACAAGCGTGCCCGGCTCCGGTGGGACCTTTTATCACTTGTATGTGCGCAGGCAGGGAAAGGCGGGAATAGGAGATTACTTTGCCGGGCAATTTTGGCAGATCGAACAGGGCTGGCAATTTGCTTCGCAAAAGAGATTTAATGCCGATATCGCAAAGCAGCTGGAGCAGGCGCTGGCGCTGTAATTCTCTCGAAAATTCTTATCTTTAAGATGGTGATACCAGTTTAGCAACGGTGCCAGCCCTCTAACCTTTTTATTATTTTCTTCTTACTTTTAGCAGCATACCTTAGCGCATTAGCAAGACTTCCGTGGATTGAGCGACACTTTTCAATAAATTTTAGAATAAAAAAAGCCCCTCGATTGAGGGGCAAGTCGGTGCTACTAAATAACTATGAAGCCCTAAGCAATTTGGGAAGATATTTTAAGGCTTTGACGTCTCTTTCCTTAAAATAAGCCTCCGCATTCTTAGGCAACCAATGATTATCGATAAATCGAATAAATATTGGCAGCAACTCTATCGGATATTGCCTGGCATCAACTTCAACTCCGTTCTGAAAAGTGTGTTTATAATATTTGTAGTCTTTGCAAACAGCTGGGTAGTGACTGTCTAAAAAATTGGCAAAGCATTTTCCCACGCTAACATCCGGGCGCAACTCTGTACCTGTAAGCGATTTGTCAGGAATTACATACCCCTCCTTTTCGAATCGCATATACAGTCTTGCGTATAATTCGGTAATAACTGAAAAGTAACCGGTGTCAAGCTTATGCCAATTATCATTATACCGAACAATAAAATTCGGCATCGCTCCACCTGCCATGTAAGCTCCCGACTTTCGAATTGCTGGAATAACCTCTTTTGTAACCCATTTTCGAAACTGTTGAGCTGAAGGTTTTCTACTTTTGAATATTAAAGCATATAAACCGCTCTCGTTCACTAAATTAACAGTTCTCTTTTGACCTAACCTATGTATTACATAGGGTAGCTTTTCATCATCATCCAGGGTGCTCAAGGCTTGTGTAACATTCTGAATTTCCAACACCTTACACAAATCCGACGCGAGAAACCATATCTCCCCCTCAATTTCCACGGTTGTTAACTGATTTAGACCATCTCGGTCATACTTGAAGATTGCTAATTGCATTTTTCCTCCTTTTTTTTACATTAAAAAAAATAGGAGCATAAAATCCGCGGTTGCGGCAATAAAATTTATTTGGCTGATTAGTTGAATCGTTTAATATTTGCACCGACGAAAAGAACGAACAATTCAATTAAATCAAAAAAAATTTTTACCTCTCCTTGCCGGGAGAGGTTTTTTTATGTCCTAGGTGCAAGGTAGAGTTTTTGCATTTATATGGTTGCAAAAGTTTTTCACCTGTGGATAACTTAAAATTTTTTTTATTCCAAAAAAGCCCTGATAATAATACCAGGGCTGTCTCTATTTTGCTTGCCATAAGATTATGGGATAATGTTTTCGTATTTCACTATAATTTCAGCATGGCGTCGGGCCAAAATATCTTTATTAGCAAAATACCGATCCAAATCGCTCCTGTTGGATATAAACCCAAGCTCCAACAAACAGATAATTCCATCTTCGCGCATCAACCCCAACCGGCCGCGATGGCTCTGCCCTTCATCGATAACACCTCTGTTGCGAATTCCTAAAACGGCCGCAGTTGTATCGGTCAATTCCTTTGCAAATGCTTTATCCAACCTATCTGCCGCAGCCTCGATCAATCCCGTTGTTCCGGTAGCGGCCGAGTTCGTCGCAGCATCGAAGTGATATTCTATCACCACCGATCCCGAACCGGTGCGAATGCGTTGTAAATACATGGCCAGCGTTTCCTCATCCGAATCTGTGATGTAGGGAACGCGCAGAGCGTCCAGCTCCTTACACACCAAGTTGCGAAATTCAATTGCCAAATCACCTTCTTTGTATCCGTTAGCTACAGCGCCGGGATCGCGCTTTACTTTTTTGCTCTTGCTGTTATGACCGGCTGAAATAAATATCATGTTGCTAAAATTTAATTGTATTGACCTGAGACAAACATCCAGTTCCTACCCTTCACGTCGGTTACTTTCACGCACGCTTTAACGCCACGTGTGGATGCGATACTGTTTTCTGTGCTGATTAATTTCTGATTACCAAGCCCCGAAACCATCTGCCACCATTGCACTTCAACCTTGCTTTTGTCCTCGGGGAACTCGCCGTTGTATTTATAACCGACCGTCAATCTTCCACCGCTGTTGATGATTTTTATATCGCTGGCATAAGGCAGCGCCGGCATAGATCCGATATCATACGTTACCGATATAGTTTTAAAATACTGTTCCCGTTCTGTATCGGTCATACCGCGCTCGATATACATTGTAGCAAGCCAGTTGAAATCTGTTGAATTAGTCTCTATTCCCACGCCGTACCCTAATCGACGGCTAATATCAGAAGTGGCAACTTTTCCAACATTCTTTCCATTCAGCCAAATCGTAATGCCGTCTGCTTCATATCTTGCATGGATAAACGACAATTCGAAGTAATTAGGAAATGCTTTTGCTTTTAAATAAGCATTGCTGTTTCCTGCTCTTATATTGTCGCTCGAGAAGCCTAAGTAATAATTGCCCCAGCCGCTCGAAATAGCCTCATAGTCGGTGCCTGGCATTTTTCTAAATACAATTGTTTGTTCTTCCGGGAATGAGAAAGGATTGCTATTCAACCGAGTGAGTGTTTTAAAATTGGCATTCGGCTGATTCGTAAAAATTAATTCACCGTTTAATAAATAGGGCCGGGCGATTGTGGGCTTTTCTAAACCTACGTATAGCATATGCCGATCACCTTTTTCGGGGTTTATTCCAATGGATACGCCTTCAACTTCAACTACTCCGGAGGCTTTATAATAAGCGTCTACAAAGTCCAAAACATGATCAACTTGCGGTTGAGGATCTTCCGGCTCTGGTTCCGGATTTTCGGGCTCAACAACAGGATCTTTCACCTCGTACCTGGAAAGAAATAACCCAATATCTTCCCCTGTAATTTTTGATGTATCGATTGTAATTTTCATGATTAAAATTTTATGTAAATGCCACCTTCGTAACCCGTCCTGTCTGTACTCAGGTCTTTTATATATTTGGCGCCGATACCAATATTCTTTATGTATATGCCGGCGCCAGCAGCGGCTTGATTAAATGTGTTGTAGGATCCCGTAATGAATGGCGTAAATGTTCGTTTTCGCTCTATGGTGATTTCCTTTTGGATCGGTGTAAATGAGTAGTCAATTCTCTGTAGCTTGTTGTATTGTACGTTGGACCTTACAGATAATTTCCCGTTACTGTTGTCGAATAACGTATTGTCGTACTGGTTTAATGTGATGTATTCCGAAATAATTTTACTGGTATCAACTTTCTGGATAACTTGATAAGGTATCGAATCTATAATTGTTTCACCGGGCTGGCCTTTCATCCAAACAGTATCGTTTTTAGTTGGATAAACAGGATCCGCCGGAATTTCAGATTTTATAGGTTTGGGTGCGATGAGCGAATCTTCTACCGTATTCCCTTTAACATATACAATCTTTTTAATTACATCGCTATTCGCCCGGCCCATAAAAAAGCCGATCACCCAACATAAGAGGCAGGCAATCAGCCATGGCCAGTGTTTTATAAGTAAAGTTTTCATTAGAAAATATTTTTGAATAATCTTTTGATCCAGCTTTCTTTCTTTTCCGCCGCTTCTACATGCGGTGGGTCAATCTGTCCCGGAGGTTTCAGCTCACTTGGGTCATCGAGAATTATGTATTCGACAACCGTGTCTCTTACAACCTGTTCTTTATACTCCTGCTTCAATCGATTTGTATAGGCAATCAAACGTCTACTCAAACTTCGAAATGTTAACCAGCTTTGCTTTACCTGCTCAACATCTTGCTTTTTTGTTGCAAGGGTTGCGCTGTCGTTAATTTCCTTTAACCGGTAAACAGCGTAGATTTCGGGCTGATCAGCTACCTGCTGCGTTGGTGGTTTTATAGTGTCTCGCTTCTGACTGTCTGTGTTGTGAGCGAATCCAAACAGCAACAAACCCATCAATGTTAATGCTGCGTATTTCATTTGATAGTTTTTTTTATTACATTTTCATAACCCTTTCTTATAAACCTTTCCTCCTGAAGCAATGAATCTTTAATTCTCAAAAGGTCAATAAAGCGAAACGCTTCTTTGTTAAATACCTGTCGTTCTTTCGTAAGCACATTTTCTATGCTGTCAGCTCGGGCACGGGCCGAAAGCAATTCTGTTGTCTTCAAGGCGTATTCTTTTGGAGAAACATAATCCCGTTTTATCTCCCGAACGAGCTTACCGTATGCAATTCCCAGATAAACCACGGCTACAATCGCAGCCGTCCTGATCACCGATCCTAAATCACCGATGATATAATCCAACGCATGCGCGAATTTGGCCCACACAGGTTTAGCGTTATCACTTCCCAGTATTTCTGTTATCCAGCCCATTATATATTCAAATAAGGTTCAAGAAGCCTTTTTAAGATTTCTATTCCATAATCATTCAAGTGAGCACTGTCTTTTAAGAATGTATTACCATCTGTTCCAGAACCTGCAATTGCAGCGGTATATATATTGGTTACGCCATCTAATGAGGCTTTTCTATAGGCTATTTCTGTAAATCGATGAAAAAAGTTCAATAAAGGAATGTTCATTTCCTTTGCTTTGTTAACCAAAGCTCCAATGTAATCATCTACCGTAATATTATGACCATTATACGTGGTGTATCCCCATCTACCTGTTGAAGCCTCAACGATACCCATTACGGCACCGCCCCAAGCGATGAAAGGAACTACCGGGCAAGCATTAACGGTTTCGATGTCATTCAGGTAGCTTTCCAAGTGCCCAGCTATTACATAAGGCTCGACACCTGCAGGCTCGGTACCGCTACCACTCTGAACACCTTCGTTAATTATGGGAACTTCCATCAAGATCAAATCGGGATTAAACGCGTCTACCTGCCAAGCCTTGTTTAGCGAAAGACCGTAAAGTGCTTGTGACCCGATTGACGCAGCGATATAATTAAACATAAACTCATGAGGGCTGAATTCAATACCCCAATATGCAAACCTGCCGGCGCCGCTGTTTTGTATCGTAATAGTTTTTGCCGTCAGATCAGTAAGGGAGCGCATGTGTATGCGTTTTTGATATTGACTTTTCCTGAAAGTTCCGTTTATTAGAGCGCTACTTTCCTGTGCAGAAAAAGTGTACCCGTTAGCCTCCACCCATGTACCTGACTCGTTTTTTACCTGTACCCTACCGTTGCCTCCGGCTATAGAAATTGATGTAGTTGCCGCCCATTTGTAATCGGTGTGGAGGATAGCATTACAACGCCTCATTCCAGCCGGATACGAAAATGAAACGCCAGCATTAGTTCCACCATCTATTACTTTAGTCGTAGGTAGAATAAAAGCTGGGCCATGGACTCCCCATGCGCCAGAAACTTCTCCATCCTGTCTCAATACCTGGGATGTTCCACCGCCTAATACTTCAGTGAAGAGACCCGGCACATCAAATCGGTTGTACTGCTGCTCGCGCCACCTTAGTTTTTTCTCTAAAAAAGCGTTAAGGTTATCTTCCGTCATGAATGGTGGCCTGTACATTGCATCGGTCAAAGGTGTATTCCAACCCAGATCCGTTACGATAGAATCGCCGACCATACATACTGTCACATCTTCGTTCCTAGCCCAATACTTTGCAATAAAGTCGGACAAATAATCAGTGATCTTTGAGGCCTCATAGCTTCTATGAGGCAATAGATCTTTTAATTCCAAAGTGGCCCAACGGGAAAATTCTGGCGCCTCTGTATCCTCAATGACAGCCTGAAAAGCTGGTAGTGTAGCTGTAAATCCTGATGCCGATGATATGGTTCCCACTACTGTTGCGTTTTGTCGCGGAAAGTATTGTGCCGTATCAAACGCTTCAGCAAACAAATAAACATTCTGCCCTGTACCCCTTGTGTTAAAGTCGGGGTCCAAAAATTCTGTAGCAGAAGAAGACAAGTAAACTACCTTGTTTCCTAAGCTAATATTCGCTCCGCCTTGCAAGATGCGATAGCCTCCTTTAGCATCGAATATTAGGCCGTTTGAAAAATTTATTGTGATGGGATTACCCCCTTCAATTAATAGATCCTTAAGTGAAATCCCAGGTGTTGGCTTAGCTGCAGGCTTAGCGACAAGTTGTAATGTGTACCTATCAATTGTTCTATTGTAGTGTAGATATACCGCACTATTATCATTATACTGCGATTCGGAAATGGAAGGAGAAATGTTTGTTCCTTCAGGACTGATAATTTGAGACTCAAAAGCACCGTAGCTATTCTTAAGATTGGAAAATACCAACGGAAATCCTTCAGATCCATTTCTAACCACCTGATATGATCGATTACCATTCGGGGTAGTCATCACGCTGTTGGTGAATAGAGGACGTGGCGCACCTTGTATTTTTTCGATTGGAACTTTAGTCCACGTGGCACTGCTATACTTGTATCTAAACTCTACTCTATCATAATCACTACTTGGGCCCACCTCATAGGTCTCGACTGTAATAGACGGCGCCGATATTCCATTAGCAAGTAGCAAATTACTATATGTGCCAGCCTCTTTAGCAACTAACGTGATGTCACTACCAGGAGGACTCATTATATTGGTTGTGTACCAATCTGATGATAAAATGAAATTAACATCCAGCTTGCCGCCATTTCTAACTATACCGGTTAGGTCTAATGATGAATTTCCAGTAATTACATAATATCCAACTCCCGCCTCAAATCCTGTAATTTGATTAATTGGACGGCCGGGCACATAAGAATAAAGAGACCCAAATACTTTGTAAATAGCACGAGTGTTAGCAGAAGTAATACCCGCCTCAGCAAATGATATAGTAAAGTCGCTTACTACAGAGTAAGCGCTGTTAGCAGCTAAAATCATCTCCAACTTAATTTAAAAAGGGCTACCGGAGTAGCCCTTATCATTAGAAGTTTACATTTCCGTTTGTGAATACTCCGACATGGCTAACGCCTTCTTTATCGATGTATCGGAACGGCCGACCGATGTAGTCAGATGGGAAGGATACTGTCAATTCCTGTGTAACACCTACATAAACAGCCATTGTTACAGCTGTGCCAGTAGTACCAGTTAAAGAATTGAATTGAAACTCTACATCCTCATCAATTTCGGCTACCGTAGCGGTAACAGACGCTCCAGTGTCTTCTGTATCTGCCGAAAATTCAAGAATTGTGTTATAAACAACCGGAGTAGTTGTTGGGGTGTATTTGATCGCCGGCTTAATTGTTTCAACCGGGTAAAACTGAGGCAAGTTTTCACTGATCACAGTAGCTTGAAAATTCCAAACTATTTGAGCATTTAGATCATCTTCTACCGGATTGCTGGCATAAGCCGTGCAAGCCTTATCAAAAATGTGAATCAATGTGCTCGTTACATAGAACGGAACAAGATCTGTTCTGTTAGCGAGATCATTGTAAAAATTGTAATTCAGTTTATAGTCCGGATCATTAACGCTAAGAACCTGTGTGCGAGGTCCATTGCTAGAGGGTCGATCTCCAAATCCCTGAAGCTCCGCAGGAGTTCCGGGATCGAAGGATCCGCTAGTTTCTGGAAGAACGATTATATCTCCAGCAGCAATGCCGGTTTCCCAGGCAGTCAGCCATGTGGATAGGTTTACAGCAGCTGCTATGATCGTAGAAAGATATCCTTCTTTTATGAACCCAGACTGCCGAACGCGGCCGAACTCTGGTTCCCTTCCTCCAGGGCAAGGCGCATGAACGTGTGCAAATTCACTTCCAGCGCAATCAAGATTATTGTAGTAAGGCATTGTAAAAATTTTTGATTAGTTACACAAACACGCGTCTACGCATGCGGTGCTAAATATTGTTTCAATTCTGTATCTTATTTGCAGCAATTCAATATTTTGATTTAGAAAATATGTTGCTCCCGGAAACTCTTGCCGAAAAAGGGAAACCGAATCGAAGTTGGAGCCGGTCACGCTAATCGTGCATTTTGTGAGACCCAAATTATTTTTAAGCTGTGGGCTCAGCTGTTGAGGAAATCCAAAAACAAGAAGCGGCTCAATAATATATTTTGAAACACCAGTAATTTTTGAATTGTTGTAAACCATCAATTGTACGTCTGTTGTGCTTTTGTAACTCGATTCGTCTCCGAACGATTGCCTTTCAACGCTGTACGATTTTGATAAGATTTTGTGATAAATTTTTAAAGCATGCTTATCGTCCGCCGTAAGTATTGTAATTTTCCCAGCCTCAACTACCGCTGGTAGAAAAGCGACATTGTCGTCTTCCTTGTGTGCGATCGTCGTGCAGAGTCCATACAATTTCAGCGGCTGCAGCTTACTTTTATTCAAAGAACCAGCCTTTAAAGTCTCATTAATATGATTTGTTATTTGAGGACTGAAAGGCATAATTATTTTAAGTTTTCTTCTATGTAATTTTCGGCCACGGTTATTACCAATTCAACCTCTCCTTGCGAAAGAGCAGAAAGAATCTTTTTCTTATATCGCTCTTCATTCCAGAGGGCCTTTTTCAAATTAAATGGATTATTATATCCGATGCCGTATCCGTCCGATGTTGCCATAACACTCATGTCATTTTCCATCTGAGAAGTGAGAGATAGAATTACTTTTGTATCTGAACCTCTGCGATAATTCGGCCGCGCTAGATTCGCTTTTTGCGTTTTAACATCGTAAGTGGCATTTTGTCCTTTGGTAAAATAGCCTGCGTTCTTAACCTTGCCTTTATTTTTTCCTCTAATTACTCGATCAGAGTTGGCGTAATCCCCAGTTCTGACTTTCATATATGCTGAGGAATATGTTCCAATTTGAGAATCTGTACTATCCTTGCCTTCAACGTGTACTCTTTTTCTCATCTCCGGGAGAACGGAAAGGGCTACTGTACGAAGTAGTCCGTCCGGGTTTTTAAGTCCCTCAATTTTAGATTGAAGGCCGATAATTACTTCACCCATATTACTTGTAACGTCGATCATAAACAGGCAAAATCCCATTTTAATGCATCACCCGAACATGAAACAACATCGGGAAAACAAGTGCTTTTTTGTGGATCAATTCCTATTACGGCATCATTGAGCGCGGCTTGAAACTCACCATAGAATTCAATCTTCAACTTTTCGGCTTTATCGTAACCAATTGTATTGTATTGGCTGAAAACATCTCCGGAAGTGCATTCGATCATTAACTCAGTGCCGTGTAAATACCACAACGCAACGTCAAAGAGCTCTTTATTTTCGCAAACCAAACATTCCAGTATTGAATTGTCCGTAATCGTAAAACACCGGTTAAATTGAGCTTTAACAAGGATCTGAAACTTCTTAATTACACGAAGCTTGATATCCTCCCATAGACCCAAAAAAGTCTCCTGATCGTCATTTATCAACGCATTGATAAAATCAGTAGTAACGCCGGGAAGTTGATTTACTAAAAGAATGGCATCCGGCGTGCTGCCACAACCGGAAATGCCAATTCTATTTTGAAGACAATCCATCTTCTTATCCTTAAGAGTTTGTTGCTGTGTAACGATATGTACCGTTGTTTCCAAACAGGCGATCTCCAGTAGCATAAGAGTTCGCAGGAATATTCAGCTGAGTGTAAGAACTCATCAGGATAATATTCCAACCTCTTCCCAGCTGGATGGGCGGATTGGTAGTTTCGTCGAAAGCACCAATTTGCACTTCACCAGGACAGGTTCTGTATGTCAACTGCACGTCAAATTCGAAGTCTCGGTAAGTTCCTTGGCCGATTGAATCTTCAACAGGAAGTTTCAAAGTGAAGAAATAATCACCACCTTTCAATCCTGATTTTGATCCGCGGAAGCGAGCGATATTAACCAGTTGAACGGCATCTTTTTCAAACAATGCGAACTGATTAGCACCCCAGGCAGTTGCCGCGTAAGGATCATAAAAGAATTCTGGGAACCCTAACAGGCGAGTATTCACACCGCTTTGATCGTAGCTTTTAGCTACTTGTTGCAAGCTATAATTGTGAACCAAACCAGAGCCAACAATTTTTGCACCTTGCAACTTACTTTCGTTGATCTGAGCATCAGCCATAACTTGCGTCATACCCTGAGTCAGCGGGTTAGTAGTTCCGTTTAATACAAAATTGATGGTTTGAGCTGCATTTGAACCAGCACGAACGTTGGTACCAAAAGCAGCCGCCTGAATAGCCAGCAAATCATTGTTGATATCAGCGAAAAGACCGTTGGCCTGACTGATAATCGCGTCCCAAACCTCACGCATGATTGGTGTGGCCGGACCGCCAACATTCATAATCCCTAACGCATCTTTTTCGAATTTGGCGATTTGATCGTCTTCGAATGCGATACCAAGAGCTCGAAACTGAGTGGCCGGAACGTCGTAATCCAGATAAGCTGTGCGAACCTGAATAGAACAATCATCCGTAGTTACTGATTTGCCGGGAGTACCCCTTTGCATGTAGCGAACTTTTACGTCACGTAGATAACCGCTACCGTCATCTACATAAGATTTTACTGTTGGGGGCTTATTCTCAAGCAGCATTTGCATGTAACCGTATGGAGTAATTTTATCCATAGGCGTAGCTCCCCTGAAAGCTTCTCGTGAGCTTATCACTAAGGCTTGCGCCAAACCTTTTGCCATTGTAAAAGATTGAAAAGAATTATTGTGGATATTGAATCACAATTACGACATAGAGGCCAATTGCGCATCGATATCATTAACGATCGATACGTTTTTGTTTCCGCCAGGTATTGTAACTCCGGTTGATCCTGGTTGTGGAGGTTGAGGGTTAGGATCAGACACCTTCAACAATTTGTTTTGCGCAAGAACGCCATCGATATAAGTGTTAGGCTCTACAGCCTCATTTGAAGAATTAAAAGCCGGTAAGCCTTCTTTATTTACGACTACCAACTGGCCGGACTCATCTCTTTTGATATTGAATCCTTTTTTAAGAAGATCGTTATTGACAGCTGCAAGCGCCGTTTGAATTGCGATGGAGCGGTCCATTTCTTTAGGAAAGACATAATCTTTACCTAAAAGTATTTTTTGAAGTTCGAATGACGTTAAATCAGTCTCCCTTGTAGTTTTGAACTCAGTTTCTTTACTGGCAAGAAGATCTTTTAAATCTTTTAGCTGTTTGTTATACTCGGCCTCTTTAGCTGCAAAATCACCATCAGGTTTACCCGCTTTCTTTTGTGCGGCCGCAGCAGCTTTTACCAACTTAGAAATTCTTTCGTAGGTGTTTTTTTCGTTTGCAAAATCCTCTCCAACTGTAATACCCAATTCGGAAATCAGATTGTCCATTTGCGTATCTGCAACGCCGAGAATGTTTTGGCGCAATTGCTTCAATACGTCAGGATGGCTTTTAGCAGCAGTAATAGAAAGCAACCCTTCATCTACTTTCTTGAACTGATCTTCGCCGACCTCATTTTCCAAGTCAGTTAAGGACTTCAGTTCGTCGGTAATTTCGATACCTACTTTCTTAAATAATTTCTCTAAAAGTGTTCCTAATTTAGGCATAAAAGATTTTTTGTGTTAGAACTTTTGTTCTCTTGGTTGCGGAAGCCGGACTTGAACCGGCGACCTTGTGATCATGAGTCACACGCGCTACCAACTGCGCCACTCCGCGATTTTACTATTGAAACGAGGCTGCCTTCTTTTCAGCCGCATCTTTTACTGTTTTGCGTTCATCGTCGCCGGTAATTAAAATCACGTCTTCTAGCGAAGTAGCGGCATTAATTCTGGCAATTTTCTCCTGGGCGGTTTCTTCCGACTTACCTCCACCCTGCAGGGCTGCAAGCCTTTGTTCTAATTCAGCAATTCTTTCGTCCTTTTCTCGGATTTCAGCATTTGCTGCGCCGGCGCCTTTAAAATTTTTGTCGTAGAATGGTAGTTTTTTAGCTTCCTCTTCGCTCATAACTTCTAGAACCATTCGATCATTGGCTTTTAATCGGTTATTCATTGACTTGTAAAAAGCTTCTTGCTCAACGGGTACAACGTGAATTGTCCGATCTGTTTTGCGTACTACTAGAACATTTGCCATGTCTTGACTTTTTTAATATTCTTAAACTTGGAATAAAATTAAACTCATTTTGATAATTATTAAATTCATTTGATTACATTATTTGTATTTTCTGTACTTTTGATACATGGGAAATATCAACTACAAGCCTGTACCAGACGAGATAGAAAATCTTATTTTGGATAAACAGCTGGAGCTCACAAAAAAGAGAAAGCGTAAAGTTTCAAAAAGCGAAACTATCACCCATCTTCTTAAAGAAGCATATCTGAAAGTAAAAGGATAACTTTGTTTGGTGGGTAATTACTGCAAAACCTGTATCTATTGGGGCGATCCTATTACTGGAAGTCAAAGCGTTTCGGCTGTATGCAGGAGCGTAAATGTTGAAATGGATGTTCAAATTGAGCACCTGGAGAACGATGGGGAAAATGCTGTTATTTTCACCTCAAATTATTTCGGGTGTGTCCATCACCGGGACCGGCCACCTGTGATGATTGACCTGAAAAGGGAAATAAACAAAAAAGACTGATTATTTTTTCAATCGGCTTTTAATGTTTTCAGGAACCGCCGATTCGGGAATCATATAAACCCCGTGCCGGCAATTATATCCACCTCTTCTTATTTTAAAATTATCGGTATTTGTTCCCGGAATCATCCCGACGGGCAATCCCGTTGTTTTACTCAACTTACACTTGCGGCCATCAATATGGCCCTTTAATATTTCTGAAAGCTCAGAAACGTGGAAATAATCTCTATCCGTCATGAGGTCGCAAAATTCCCGAGTGGTTTCGATGTCGCTTCCAACATACCGGCCCCACTTAAAACCAAGATCCTGAGCTATTGCTTCATGGTATTGGGCGCTGTATTGATGAATTGCATCAGTGGTAATTTGTTTAGTGTATCGCATCAATCTCCCTTCTCCGGATGCATTGTCGATCAGATAGTCCGCTAGTTGTTGTTGAAATTTAGCATAGCTTCCTCCGGAGGTGATATTGTCTCGTAGAATCGATGTTACTGGTTCGACTACCTGGCTATCCATACCCTGTCCCATTAGATCATATATCGTTTGGTCAATGGCATACTCTCTGATAACTCCGAGTTTTCTTTCTGGTTCAAACTTCGGGACGTACCGCTTGAAATAACTGATCTGCAAAGCTGAAATCGCTTCAAAAGACGCGACAAAACTTTTGACAGCTTTTTTGTATTCTTGCGAAAGGGTAGCCCTTTTTAGCTTAGTTTTTATCTGACCAATCAGCCGTAAATTTTTAACCGAGTTAATTATCTTACCGTTTCTGGTTTCAAGTTCCTTTGTCAGATTAATAATCTCCTCTAAAGATTTTTCCTGCACGCCGGGCACGGCATTTTCAAAGGCCTCTATGGCCTCATCCATAATTTTTAAAATATCCTTAAAATCGCTCATTACTGATTTGCTGTTTCAGCTTCTTTCCCATTCATTTCCAACATTATTTTTTCGCGGACGTCATTCTGGATTGCCGCAACCTCATCATTTGCCTTCTCCTTTTCATCAACATATTTCATGAGGATTTTCATTTGTCCGTCATAATCCATCGTAGAAAATTCTCGGTGCTCCCTGATTGCTCGCTTTATAAATGACGCCAAATAAGAGGAAAGAATGAAATCTTTTTTTGTGATGGCCTGATTAGTCAACAGCGCCATTTTATCATCAACTGAATAGCCGGGAAGCGGATCTAAGTCAAACATCAAATCAATGTTTTGAGCCAGATCGGGCTTATTGTAAAACTTTTTAGCCGCAAGCTGCTGCTCCAATGTTGCCACCAGTAGAGGATTTATTTTTCCGCTTTTGGCATCGGTCACCTCTTTCATTAAATAATCTTCAGGCAGCAAATCAAAGTTTTGCGGTACCGGAACTTTCGGCAACTGCTTTAATCGTTTTTGTCTGTCAGGAACTATAAAAGAATATCTCCACTCATTGATAAAATGGATAACCTTGTCAATGGAAAAAATTATATCCTCGGCGATGTTGTAAACAAAATTGTTCAACTCTTCTCGATCCACCTGTTTCGCGTCTCCCGAAATTGATAGCGGCGTCTGGTCAAGAAACTGCATATTTACAGCGCTTAACGCTTCGAAACAATGACCGCGGTAACTTTTTTCTTGAAGCTCCAAAATCACAGTATCTCTAGCAATATAACCGGCCGGTGGTGTTGGAAGTTGCTGTTGACCGAGCTGCGCAGCCTGAACTTTTAAGTGTGCAAACGGAGAAAATTTAACTTTCCCGTCACCACCACATGACTTACATTCTGTTTTACCATTTTCTCCCGGTACAGATCCAACCCCGCTACAGGCTTTACACTCCTCATTTTGGTAATACCAAAATAGCGGGTAGAGGTGTTGAATCTTAGATCCTTTTAAATCAGAATATTCTGCTATCGCTTCATCTAAAAATGGGACCATAGAGTCGATCCGAGAGCGGTTAATTATATGGCGATCCATCTGTTTGTAATACTCGGCACGAACACGAAAAACCGGCATTTCGTTAAATGGATTAAGTATTGTGTTTTTAACCGTAAAACCTCCAGAGACTGGAGAAAAAACCGTCACTTCCCGATTGTCGATATAGTAGAACTCATTTTGCCCATTCACCTGCAGTTTGCTCCGCAAAACGGCAAATTCTTCATCCAGCCAAAAAACTTGGTCGGAATTGAAAAGAATCGGCAGCGGCTTTAAATATTCTGCTTCATTTGTGGTTGCACTAAATGGAATTACCGCAACCACAGCATTAGCGTCGATAAGATTTTGTTTCAATAATATATCGAACGCCCAATTCGTAATAGACACAAAACCGCCAAGATTGTATTCGCAGTATTGCTTGAGCGACTCGCTGTCAACAATCTTTGCACTTGATTTCTCCGGATAATCGATCATGTAATCAGCGCTTCGTCTTATTTTTCCGAGGGAAGAAAATACGCGCGAAACGGTTTTTTTTGTAACTGGCTTGTAGACAGCTTTGCGATACGCTTTTATCTCTTCGGGCTCAGATGGACGGCGTTCGTCAATCAACGCTTCTGGATATTCTCCATTTGCATGCGTGCGAATAGCATTATAGAGATCGTTGCTTTCTTTAAAAATCGGCAGCTTCTCGGCTCCGGCAAATATATTTTTCAGTTTATCAATAGCTACTTTCGGCATTTGTTTTTGTTTACAAAGTTGAAAAATCTTGTATTTCCCAATCAGAAGTAGAGCTACCAACAATTGTTCTTATTGAGACTTGATATAATGATCCACTTGTCAGACCTGTTAATCCATGAGTAATTCCCGTGACGATTACAGGATAGCCGCTAAGCGTGACCTTAGCATTTGATTCAGTCGGGTTAATGTATAATCGAACTAAAATTTCATACCCAGTCGCGCCTTCCTCGGCCGGCCATGCCAGATCGGCGCTTGTTGATGTTATGTCATTAATAAACAGTTCAGGCGGATCGATATAGCTTACTGTTATAGTAGATGCGAATGATTCTGTATTTACGCCAAAACAATTGCTGATATCAAACGCCACGTCATGCACGCCGTCTTCCTGTGGAATGGAACCAGACAACAATATTCGATTACCGTCTAACGATACAGTAAGCCAAGCCGGTGCCACAATATTTGACAAATTAAACGGGCCGGATCCGGAAAGCTCGATATACTCGTTATAAGTCAAATCGGAAGCCTCTGCATTGGGAAGAGAGCTGGTTAAAATTGCAACCGCGGTGCAGTCTCCGCAAACGCCGCAATTGCTATTTTTAGTATCATAAGGCGTAACCAGAAGTTTACAATCCCCTTGAGCCATGAATTTATTTATTGCTCCTTCCCAATCAATATTATAGTTTCCATATCCGACCACACTTCCTGAATAGTTTCTATTTTCTACATAAACCTTATCGTGACTTAAGGCCATGTCTATTTTTTCATGAAGGGTGATATCCGCGAAATCGATCAACATATTAAACTCTTTTGATTTGACTGATTTAGTAACTTTTTGAGTGCCGTCAGACCTGACATATATATTTTGATTCGTGACTATCTGAGGACGTCTGATCAAAGCTGGAATACGGATGCGATTTTGAAAATCATCAGTATTGCAGTAATAGAACTGAAATGAGTTATCCTCGCTGAAATATTGAATAAAAGTCGTGTCAACATCGTCGCAAACCTTTTTGAATACATTTGAAACCATTGTCGTGCCACGAAAAAGCAACCCTAACTGAAAGCATTCTTTACATGCAATTAGGGATCCACCGGTTACCACGTTGGTGAACGAATGCTGCCAAACAAATAATATATCAGTGTCCGACACTTTATACTTTCTGAACTTCAGTCCGTCGGCGATAGTGTAATTTCTCAATGTCTGGCTCGGTACCGACACCGGCACATTATCATAGCCAGAAAGTAGCAATAATTGCATTTCAGTATCGGAGGCCGAAAATATCTCCTGAGCCTCCGCAAATGTTGCACCCCGGACAATTAAAGAAAACCAAACGTCGCTTTCTTTAAAAAAAGGAAGTATATAGTCCGTCTGCGATATTGGCGCAAACTGTACAAAACTGAAAGGTAGATTTAAAATTGTCATTTTTTTGGAATTAATCTGAATGTTGCCATTCCTTCGTTATGTTTTGCAGAAACGCTGTCAATCCACCCTAGTCCCGATTCGAATTCATTGCTAAAAGCAATTAGGCCGTATGGATTTTCTTTAATCCTCCTGAAGTCAGCGGCGCTTAAATCATAATCGAAAACCACACGTTCGGGCTGCAGTATAGGAGCAGCAGATTCAGGATTTTCAAAAACCGAATTTTCGATGGTGTCGTTTTCTGCGATGGCGTTTTCCTCCAAGGCGCAGGACCCGGCGTATTTGCCCTTAGCCCAAAAATTACCATCACCATCCGTAAATATTATTTTACCAGGCAGTTTAAAGCCAGATGCAATCTGATCAAACCAACGCATGGCGTTTCTTACCGGGCTGATTCGGTAATTATAAATACTGTTCGGATCTATGATGTTTTCGGGAGCAAGGATATTTCCTTGCTCGACATATAGCCCGTTTGAACTCGGAAACAAAACGGTTTCACTGTACTCATCAACTGTTGTACCCCCGCTAAACTCTACCGTTACTGTTGAAGGCTGACCGTCCCCGGGATTGGAGATGCTTGTAACGAATATATCTCGCGTTCCATTATTGCTGACAGTACCCGAAATGCTGATACTTCCGACTAAAAAAATACCAGTGTCGGAATAGGTTTCAACTACCATTTTATTATCCGCTGCGAAGAAGTAGACTTTATATGTCTGCTGCCTTGTCATACAGATGATGAATGTGTCGTTATCATAGCGCCAGTCCTTGCTATCATCATTACCCTTGCGCCTGGTTATCTCAATAGCATAACCGGATGCAATAAATTTGGACAATTTATTTAGTTCGTTACTTATGCTGTTTAGCGTAGTCCGATACTTTCTTTTTGTCAGAAATTCATCAAGCCCGGTATATTCTTCTGCTTCCCATTTTTCATACCCGAATGAAAACAAACTGTAGTGCTCATTTTCCTGAACTGAGCGATCTATTTTATTTATATTGCTACAATTCAAAACAACTTCGTCGGAATAGAAGTATTTCCAGTTTTCTACTCTCAGACAATTGTATCCTGGCCGGTTAGGATCCGCTTCAATGCCAAACCCGATGTGATGAATCGGCTCAAGGCCTTCGAATAACTGCTTCAATGACAAAGAAAAAACAGGAGGTCGGTCAATCAGCTTTTGTTCTTGCCTCCTAATAAAAAGGCCTTTTGTAATAGCCTCCATTGCGCCACAGCCATCTTGAGGCCGGCTGTATGGAAGACTGTCAGTTCTTCCGAAATAGTCGCTAAAGCCTTTGATTTTCCCGTTTGTTATAGCTTCGGCAACACGGCTAATTGACTCATTAACCATGAACAATTTACAGAGTGTGGCAGTTGTGCGAGATAGATTTTCCGCTTTAAAAAAAGAATTTTGATTGATTGTGATGCTATATCCAAAAGCGTCATTATCCTCAATGTAATGCTGCTGGTCTGCTGTTTTACGATCATTTACGGCTATGATGAGAAAAAACCGATCGCCATCATTGAAATCAACATCAGAATTTAAAACAAATGAAAAACTTATTGTATTGCCGGGTTGGACAGCATCGTTTAAATCGCCCGACGGCGTTGCAAAAATCAACTCGTGACCTAAATAGACATAATCGTCAGGAGATTCTCCATTATCCGCATTTTCCCTGTGTGGCAATTTGAAAAAACCTATACCTGCATGAAAAATAGAGCAGTTTAAAACAGCAATGCTTCCGCTGATATTGGTATTGACCTGAGCTGGATTTGTAACGGCACCATAGTTTGGCGTATCAGGTGCATAATTAATTATCGCACTGGTTTGTAATGGTGAATATTTAGGATAGTAGGCTGGATAGCTTCCAGTAACATATCCTGGTATGCCGGCTGCTGCGTCGTGAATTTCTTCTTGCAATTCCGATTCTACGATAAAGCTTCCTATTTCCGAAATATTATCTGCACTTAAGCCCAATGTATATTGCATTGTACCCTGCACAGGATTGGTTGGTCCGCCTCCCGTGGGAATATTTGTTGGAATGCCGATGAAGGTTTTTGTTTTAGTTTCTTTCGAGATAGAATAATCCTGTATCGAAACGCCTTTACTTGGCAAGCTTACCTGTTTTGCCAGCGCTTCGTACGGCGGTAGATCTGTAACGCCATCAAAGCCTTTTAATGTTTCTAAATCTACCGGCTGATCCCATTTATTTCGAAGCTCCATAATATCGCCAGCCGCCTCGATTGGCATCTTAATAAAGCATTCGTCGCCTAAAGAGCTGCTGTATTTACCAAATATAAATCTACCTCTGTAGAGCTCAAGAAAACCCTGACCGCAAGAATATTCAATTAACAACGTCGCAATTCCATCTATCCCGTAAATATCCTTTTCCCACATTAGCAGACGTGCGGCCAAGCCGTCAAACTGAAAATCGTTACCCTGGTAATCAAAGAAAATACCATGTGTATCGAGATCCCTTTTAATCTCAGTAGTCATATCATCCCATCCTATCGGCTCATCGATAACATGCTGGTCATTATTTCGGTCTATTATGGTAAACCTCCAAATCATTTCATTGAATATCTTTTGTTATGAAATCTGGTTCTATTTCCGCCCTTTGTAACCCAATGCTGAAAATCACCTTCATTAAAATTGTTTTGTATATAAGTTGCTTCCGGAAGATGCTTGGCCATGGCGGTGGCAAGCTTGTCATAATCTATACCGTCATTTTTCCGATCCTCGAATGACTTCCACAGCATAGGAGGTATTTCAGGAAAAGAGAAATCTGTAAATCGATTATCAAGCCATCCCTCAAATTTGTCGTTATTAATAGCAATCAGCGCATCCTCCCACTTTCTTGTTGATTTCGCATTTATAACAGATTCACCTCTTGATATCATCGCCGGAATAGAATCAGAGGTGTCTGATCCCGGACCCGAGATGTTCACTTTCCCATGTCTGAATTTTGGAACAGGCTCATTGGATATCTTAGCTACCTGCACCGCTCCCATTACACCCGCTACAGCCGCTAATGCTATACCGGCTATTATAGTTGGCGCCGTAGCTAAAGCGTTAACGACCGCCAGGGCTGTGTTGATAACAGCCTGAGATCGTCTTGCTCGTTTGTCAGCCTCCCATGCCGCCCGTTTCGCAGCCGCCTCTTTCTTTCGGTACTTTTCGTCAATTTGGCTTTTCTGTTCTTCAGTGAGATTTTTATTATCAAGTTCCCTTTGCTTAGCTTCATCTAAAGCGCTGAGCTGGGCATCCAACTGTGCCATTCGCTCATTTGCCGCTTGCGCGAAAACACCATTCAAAGTTTGCTGAGCAGCTGCGATTCCAGCCACGGCCAGTGCTCGATTCTTTTCTGCTTGAGTGGCGTCGGATTGCTGTATTTTCACAAACTCTGCGTAAACTTGCATCGCAGATTGCAGGCCTGATTTTAATCCTTCGCTATTAATAAGGGTTTCGTCTAAACTACTCGCCATTAAAGAAAAGGTTGATTCAATCTGCCTGTTTACAGAATTGTAATAAGCCTGGATCATGCGCTCTCGTTCATCATAAGCTGACTGTGTGGCGGTGTTTTCCTCTGATAAATACTTATTGTTCAGCTCGGCTTTAGCCTTTAGATACTCTGCCTCTGAAATCAATCCTTTTGAATACAACTCTTCATTTAAAGCCTCTTCTTTTTCGATGCCAGCAAGCTTGATGTCAATTATTTCCTGATTGATTCGGGAAATTTGCGCCTTATCCTTCACCCCGATCAGCTCACGCTGTTTGGCAAGGATATCAGCTTGGTCATTTATGAGAGAAAGCTCTGTTTTATTTTGAAGTTGCTTTTTCGCAAACTCCTCATCAAGTTTTTGAAGGTCTGACTGCAATTTTGTTTTGATAGCAATACGAATCGCAGCCAACTCCTTTTCGTTTTTGATAGTATTCGCTGCGGCAAGCTGCTCATTCGATGCATCTCGCTCCAAAGCTTCCTTTTTTAAGATCAACTCAGCCTCAGAACCCTCTTCCACGACTGACAATCGCGCGTCAATTTCTTTTTTATCAATTTCGTATTGTCGGGCGGTTTGCTTTTCCTGGTATGACTTTACAAGAGCGTCTTTATCTTCCTCGGCTTTTGCGAAAATTGCCTTGCGCTGGTTGATGCCTTTTATGTCAATTGCGGCGATCGCAGCCTGCGCATCAATGGCTGCTTTTTGTTTCTGTAAATAGATATCTTCCTCTTCGCGGCCGGCACGTTTGAGCTCAGATAATTCCGCTTCAATTAGCGCCTTTCTTTCGGATAAAATCTGCTTATTATTCTCAAGCGCCTCCTGAGCAGCTTGTTTTCTTTTATCTGCCGCCTCTTTAGCGGCTGCAGCCTGATCTTTTCCAAGTTGAATATTGTTGCGGTTAATCTCTTGATCTTGTTCATACAGCTTGCTTTTTAATTCGACCTCTTGTTCAGTATATCTTTTTTTGTCAGCAGCCTGTTCCTGTGCCGCTTTTACGCCCATTAACTGAACCTGAGTATTTACCTTTTCAAGTTGGAGGTTTCTATTTTTGAGCCTGTTGATCTCACTTAGATTGCCGCCCATAACCTCTAAGGTTTTAATGAGCTCCTGATTTTTTTTTATCTCTGCATTTCGATCAAGCCATTTTTGATTTGTCTTGGCTTCTTTTTCATAAAAGTCCAGCCATTTATCCGCGGATTCATTGAGCGCATCCATTTGTTCGGTGGCATTCTCAGCTGAATCTGCGAAACTGTTTAACACAGCTATTGCCGCTGTCAACCCAACGATAAACAAACCGATAGGAGATGCTGCCATTGCAACATTCAAAGCTTTGGTTGCAACGGTACCGGCACCAGTAGCTGCCGTTTGAATATTAGTAGCGACGGTTTGAGCCTTAGTGCGAATAGTAGTCAACAGAATCATCGCAGCACTATCTTTCTGCAAAACAGCCTGAAGTTGCTGAAGGCCCATTAATACCGACATAGCGGCATTCACCTTCAATAAAGCTTCTTGTAAATCTTCATTCTCATCGCCAAAAAGAGCAGCTGCGCCTTGAACAGCAGCAAATCCACCAGTTAAACCGGCTGTAAGCGAAATAAGGCCGTCAATTGATCTCGTATCAGATCCTAAAGTTTTAAAAGTGTTCTGAAAATCGCCATATTCATCTTTCAGGTCTCCGATCTTTTGCTGAAGCTGATCAAACTCAGGAGTTCCTGCCTTGCCAGCTTCATACATTTCTTTCAAGGCAATTTCCGCCTCTCTAATTTCCTGTCGAAAGGTTTTTGTTTTTTGGATTGTTTGATCTTCTTTATTGCTGAACTCTTCGAGTGTATCATTTAAAACACTCAAAGAAACTTCGAACTCTTTCACCCGGGACTGATCTTCCTCGGTCAGAATATTTTGCTGAGCGGCCTGCCTTGCTATTTTGATATATCCCTGAACTTCTTTTTGAGTTAATCCCAGTTCTTTTTGAATTGTCTGTAAATATTTCTTATATGCACCGGCAATAATTGACTTATCCAATGATTTGGACGCCTTTGTCATGTTATCAATAGACGAAGCAATCCTCTTCTGAGAATTGTCCATATCGGAATAGGTTTTCTTAGCCTGAGCAGCCAGATCCTTTTCCGCTTCTGTCATTTTATCTAACTTAGCAGCGGCTTGATCGAGGCTCGCATCTTCCGTCCTGAAATTTATTAATACATCACTCATCGTCTTTTAGATGTGCCGGCACGAATCGATTTTTCCCTCAATGACTTTTTAATAAGCTCATTTAGTTCAAAATAAAATTCGTAGATAGTTAAATGATGAAGTATTGCTCCAGATATGGAGCCGGTTACAAGTTTTACCTGTTTCGCCAGGTCGTTCTCTACCCTTTTGATTGCATGGATGATAGAGCTTCCATATATATCCCTGTCCTTTTTTCGGTCATCAGGGAAAACGTAATTAAATTCTCGCCTACATAATCTAAATACGGAATCAATGTTCTGAGCGGCATTGACAAAAAAAAACTCTTGAGGTCGGATTCTTTTTTCCAATGCCTGATTTTGTTTTCTCCATACTTAAACTCGTACGTGTCGGGATTTTCAAACTGATCGAAAAAAACTACCGCCGCTAGTTTGTACATGAGATCTGGCTCTTTAGGCAATTCGATCCGTTCTTTTAGTAAATTATTGAGCCGCTTTAGTTCGATTAAATCATCGATATTCATCTGAGCTTTTTGAAATACAGAATCAAACGCAGTAGTATGCTGCGCTAAAACCTCCCGACTAATATTCATGTCAACCTCTTTGTAATATACAAGGGCTTTCATTGCGCGATCGTAAGGCATGTTCAACGGGTCGTTGAATTGAAAATAATGACGATCTTTAATTGTAAAGGCATAATCGATAATATGCTTACAATTTGGAAAAATCTTCTTTGGATTAGGTTTGTTATTTCCGGTAATTACCATCATATACTTTTCAGTTTATCTTCAAGCTGGTCGGCCATATAAGGCCCCTCAATAAGCATGTTATTTTTGAATATTGAGAATACATTGGTTTTAGTATTAACAATAATGTCAAAACCGGGCTTTTGCCGATTGTTGTAATGTTTTTTTTGAGCGCCGCAAACTTTACACTCATAATACATCGAAAACCCGTATCTATTCAAAATCTCATTCATTGTAGATCAATTTGTCAGCAATTACATTAATTCCGCAAACAATAAAAATCAGCTTCAAATCAAAGCTCATTGTCAATATGATGGTCCATATTCCAGACATACAAATAATGCAACCCCAAAGCGGCTTTTGAATAGTTTTACTCCACTTTAAGCCGAAAGTTTTATCCATCCATGTTGCAACAATCGCTCTTGGACGCTCCGCAATCATGCCCGGAAGGGTGATGGCGTGAATTGCCAAAATCTGTAAACTCAGTATAAGGGCTTGTTGAATCATCTGTATGCTACGAAAGTGATTTGGATGCACGAATAGGTATTGCTTTCAACAACAAACTGCACTGTGTCGCCCGCCGCGTTGTGAATTGTCGCTTTGAATGTTTCTCCGCGGTTTAATAAACCTGCTGGGTATCCGGTCAAAATGGGGTGTCCGTTGCTATTAGTGGTAACATCGCGTTCGTAGACCGATTTCATACCTGGTCGTTGCAACCGAACCTTATAAGGTGACATTGCCGCCAATTGAATTGGCAACTCAATATTATCACATCCGGAAACTTGAACTTGAAAACATCCTGATTCGCAACTCATGAGAGCAAATTTATTATAAAGATAAATTATAAATCAAAATGAGCATTTTATTTTTTGATAAACCAGCCCATGAACTGATTAATCCAATACCGAATAGTGTCCAAAACGTCCGCCTGCTGAGCGGGATCATCTCTATTATCTTTAACAATTGTGCCGTCCGGACGCTTTTTAACGTTTTCTGCATCATATATGGCAGGCTTAGCCTTAACGGGGCACATGAGTACTTTGTAAGAATGGAAAACGGTATTTACAAGTGTTTGATTTTTTTCAAGACGTGGGTTAGGCGATATTTTTATTTGCCCATCGCTAAGCTTTAACATGCTTTTAATCAGTGTAAAATTTGTCACTTGCTCTTTATAAAGGGAGCTGGCGGTATCTCCAGAGTAGTCTCCGGTTACCATATATAGAAATCCAGGGTATTTAGTTAAAACTATCTCACAGAGCCCTTCAGTACCTACATTTTTAACCTTGATTACATCGATTATATACAAAGTGTCGTTATAATTCTGCATCACAGTGCAAACCATTGGATTTCTGTTAAAATCCCAAGAGAGGAATAATACTTCCTTCTTCGTAGCGTGCAATTCTTGTTCAGCTACATGTACTTTTCGATTGAAGGCGAAGAGCCAGGGACAGTCATTTTCCTGATTACCCCATAGTCCTAATGTAAATACTTGATACCAGTGGTAATTCAAGTCTTTCAGCGCTTCATGAAACGCCACACGTTGAGGCGAAACAAACGGATTATCCTTATATGTGGTATGCGTAGAACGGTACTTTAATTTTACGGGATCCTTGCCCGGTACATCAATAACTAGCTCAGAGGTAAAAGACAGATCTCTTGGATAATACTTTGCAAAAAATGTTTTGTATAGCCAAAAATCAACGTAATCCGGGCAAGTAGCTTCCGGATTGAAAGATATCCAAAGCTTTACCCGTCCATACTTATTACGTAGCGATGTAAGAATAGTGATAAATGCCGTTTCTGTTAACTGATTACCCTCTTCAATCCAAACATGAGAAGGATTGGTAATTGATCTAAGTTTTCCCGGCTTATCCGTTCCACGTGCTAAAAATTTATTTTGATTAATGCATCTAATTTCTAATGGCTGCTTTAAAACATCAAATAAATCATCGAGTTGCCAATCTTCAACTATCTCCTGAATCATGGCAACCTGGGAGTCGCGAATTGCTTCGTGTGTTTCTTTAATTAAAATACACCGAAAATAATCAAGGGTAAAGCTATCCTCAACAGATTTCTGCCCTACAAAATGGCTTTTTCCGGAATCGCGACCACCCCAAACCAACTCAATATCAATGTCATTATCTTCAAGTAAATGATGGTAACAATCCAAATAGACAGAATTGTCAATTTCTATTTCAACCTCTTCAAAAGCCATTACTTGCGCGTAACTTTTATTTTAATTTTCTTTTGCTTATTATCCTTGTCGAAAATACCGAGGTGCCTTCCAAGATCAACCAAAGAGCCTCTCTTGTCAGACAATTTAAGGTCAGTGGTTATCGTTTTTTCAGTTACATCGCCGATGGTTGTTATTTTTTCCGTAACCTTAATCCCAATAACAGGCTTTAATTGATCCGTTGTTAGTGTTGTTAAATCCTTTATCCTATTATTAGTTTCAATAAAAGTTTCAATAGAATAGAAGCCAAGAGCGCGCAATTCGTTTATTACTAGGTCAGTGGTAAGTTCAGATCTCCTCTGCAATTCAAGGCGTTGCCTTTCGATTTCTTCTTGGATGTACGGTTTTGTTAGGTTTTCAGAACCGATATTTCGTGCAGCTCTTTTAGAATAACCGGCGCGTTCCGCTGCTCGAGCTGCATTTAAATCTTCCAAATAGTAAGTAACGAAAAGTATTTGCTTATCTGTAAGTTTCATAATCCAAAGATAAATTATTTAGAGATTTTTTAAATCTATATGATAACACCGTTTTTAAAACTCCCGCACTTCCCATTCACCTTTCACCAGTTTTGCCATGATAAAACGAAATGGGAATATTTCAGCGGCTGTTTTAATCTTAACCAGAGCGTCATCGGTAATAAAGCCGCCTTTTACCTCATGCACCTCCAGCAAGCCAGTTTTGACCATGACAAGAAAATCAACTTTATAAAAGCACTTATCGGCGAGGCGTAAGTTCATGGGCTCAAAAAGATACCACACGACTTCACCAGCGTGCTTAAGCGCTTCCAACCGGGCGGCATACAAAGTTTCGGTTTTATTCATTTTCCCGGCCTTCATACGGCCAAGCGCGAACATCGGATTTTCCGGAATTCGAGCGGAATTACCCGTTTTTCCGGAATTCTGACTTGGAGTATCTGGAATTTTAGAGGGTAAATTCCCCTTTTTTGCGTTGAAGCGATCGATATCTTCCTGTGTCCAGCGGTTGCTCATTTCCCGAATGTTTTATGTAAGAATTTTACCGCAATGGCAGATCCATTGTCCTTTGTATTCTCGGTATTCGTGCCGGCCACTACAGGTAATAATGCCGTTTTGATTTGCATACAAGTTTTCAAAAATCTCGACCTTTTTAACTTTCTGATATTCCGGCTGGACAATAGCGATTGATTTGCCGGTTTTTTCTGAAATACTGGCTAATGTTTCCGCAGTCTTCCCAATATGGCCGCTACCGACAATAGCAATTTTACCTGGGTTCATTTCTTTTTTAATTTTGTTAATTTCATGAAACAGAATATGCAATATGGCCTCAATACCTTTTGAAAAAAAGTTTTTAAATTGCAAACCTTTACGTCGTAGCAAGCTCCTATATACCCGCAACAACTACATTTGTCTATTTTCATTTCAATTCGATTTTAGAATTAAGAAAGTCTCGTTTTAATTTATCATAACGCCTGTTAGTTATGTCGTTGAATGTTGTTTCTTGATTTATTGCGCCTTGATTGTACGCCTCCTCACACACCTTTGATAATGGGGTGGAGTTTTCCAAAACTTTATTAAAGGCATATTCTTGACCTTCAAGTTCTGCATTAAACCCAGTACTTAGGGCAGTTTTTATGGCTTTTATCTCGCCTTCCAACCAATCAAGATCAACTATAACGGCGCGTTGTGGGTTGATTGTTTTCATTTCTTTTTCAATATTTTTATTTTAAAAAAACAGAAGGCGCAATAGAGTTTTATTACCTTCAAAAAGTATGTTCTAAAATTTGAAACTTTTGTCTCATAACAGAAACCGACATATCCGCAATAAGAGCATTTTCCCGTTTTCATACCTCTAAATTTTTTTCGTCTGTGATTGAATCTTTGTCAACTATTCTTATAACTGGAAGACCTTTACCTAACTTCCTTGTCTTAGCATTCTCCGCCGCCTTTTCCAGAACTTTAATCGCATAGGCTCTGGCGTATGCTGCTGCACGGGCGTTGAGGTAATCGAGTAGGGGTTTGGCTTCACTTATTACGCCGCCTTTGTCAAACCAATCAACAAGGTGCCCTGAAATATCATTGCCGGTAAAGCAATTGTTCATTTTTTCGGTTTGCTGTTTGATCTTTGCTATGTACGCTTCGTAATCTTCCTGCCACTTATCACAGGCAATATCCGTACTTGAGCTTATGTTTACTCCGGGATTTCCTACTAAACCAGAGGCTCTTTCTAATAGGTTTAATAATTCTTCATTCATTTTACTTCTGTTTTTAATTTAAAAATTCTACCTCTATTCCGACAACTTTACCGTCGATAGGCGTGCCGTCCCAACTTAATTCCTCATAAGAAACATTGGCTAAAATATTTTGAAACCAAAAACCTTTATCGGATTTCGCCCATTCAAATAATGCTTGAAATCTATCATCGGGCATGGCAGATTTTGCCCACCATGTTCCATTGTTATTTTCAAACGTAAATCTGTTGCCTTTTGACAGACCTGTTACTTTATACTTTCCTGTTTTCATTTTAATTGTTTTAAAGTTTTACTCACAATGTTGAATATCTAACGAGAATACAACGTACCCTGGCGAAATATGCTCATAATCCCGAAGAACATACCTTATAAAGCCAGAAACTTTACGACCGGTGTAACTTCCTGATTTATCGTCGTATTCGTGTAGTATAACGAAGTCACCTGATTGAAAATGTCTATCATCTTTTCTAACCTCAAAGGTTTTTTCCAAATTATAAACTCTGTCGAAATAAGGTTGAATAGTTTTTAAATTGTGTTGCATAGCTTTAAAGTTTTACTTCCAGCGCAAAAGGCGCTCGATTATTTTGATTTTCCTTTCGGTTTTAATAAGCAGGCGTTGCGATCTGATAAAAGTTTTTGCGTCATTGGTAGCGGCGTTATTTATGATATACAACCTCCACGCTCTTTTATCTAAAATTTGCCATCGATCGGCTAAGGCTTCTTTATTCATTGGTTAAAGTTTTATTTCCAGTTCCTTACCCAACAGGGAATAATAGATATTCTGCAATTGATGTAAATATTTTGGGTGATCTCCTAAGTAAATACCGCCTAATTCAAAATACCATTCAGTATTCCATAGGCAATACATTTTAATAGCGCCAATGCTACGTTCATACTCCCAATTTGTTCCGAAACTTTTTTCAAACCCCGCCTTAATCAGTATTTCTTCGGTGATCGGGATGGGGCTAATGTTGCCGTAGGTTTCGAAAAGCTTAATGTCATCAACGTAACAAACTCCATGTATTGATATTTCAATCACCGATTTCGGCACCCCGTCTATTAACACGAGATTTCCAACGCGCAACTCCTGCGGCTGTATTGTGTTAGTCATTGCTATCGGGTTTATAAAATTCACAATCTGCACCAATTATATGTCGCCCGTACCAATCGCGACACCAAACGCTAATTTCCTCGTCTGTGTTTATATATTTCCACACAGTAAATATTTTGTTGTCTGATAGTCGTCTGATTTTTAATTCCATCTCTTTACATTTTAATCATTAAAAAAATATTTTTCCAGGTCTGGGCTTCGGCGGCGAGCCATGCTTCAATATCACTTTCAAACTTTTTAAAGCCATCCGGTGATGCCCCGTAATTAGATAACGAGTAGTAAGGTTTATTCCCCAACGGATTAACCGTCTGCACTTCGCTTTCGATAAGGGAGTGGATAAATTTCAATGCCGTAGAATAGTACTCTTTAACCGTTAGAATATTTCCCGGTTTGTGATACCTTCTTAATCCTGAAAAATGGGTTGAAGAAGCTATTTTGCGCGCCTTTTCCTCCGAAATATCCCGCAAAAATCCAAGCGGCTGCCAGTTGCCTTCTGGTAATTCAATAGACCCTATTTTCATGGTTTCTACATCCCACGTTAGCGCTAATCCGTCAAAATGATTAGCAACCTTAACGTTGCTCGCCCCCTCCGGCAGATCAGCCGCCAGCATCGTTACGCGGCCTTCGATTAATTTTGTTTTAATCATTGTTTAAGGTTTTGAAGTCTATCAATTTCGGCAGCTATTAAAGCTCCCGCTTTTGCCAATTCCTTAATTCTATTATCTGGTGAAGGACGGAACCCATCTTTAGGATCGCAACTGCACCACGGCCACCCTAACGGTGCCATTTCTGCGGGTCTCCAACAAGGTTCCATAGCATAACACATTGCAGCCATAGCTAACTCACCTGCTGAATGTTCCGCGTCATGCGAAGCCGTAAAGCCCTCTACCTCTTTTTGCCTTTGTCTTTCGTCGGCAATAATTTCAATTCCTGTTTTCATATTAATTTTGTTTTAAGTTGCATTGGTTAAAATTTTCGATTGTTTTTCCTTGATTGTTTGGCCGCTTTATTTTTAGAACGGTTCTTTTTCTGCTTTTTTGACAACGGTGTCTTAACCGCTTTTTTGGGTTTGCCAATTCCAACAGGGTTAATTGGCGTAGTCGTTCCTATTGCAGCGGCCAATAGCAATGGCATTAGTGAGCCTTTCATTCCACGAGATATCATAATGTTTTAATTTTTTTGTAATTGGATTTATCTATTTCGGGTGGAAAATTGTATTTACAATGGCCTGACACTCTTACATCCATTCGAGGCATCGGTTTGCATATTTTCATAAGCCATTTCAAGGGCTTCCTCATATTCCAACCCCCAGTCTTTATCGCTATTTTTTCTCAACCTATCCGGTGACTGATACGCCTTGATGCGCTGTAATGCTTGAAGCATGCGGTTGAATTGAGCCTTTTGCTTTTCGGTGATCTCTATCTTTTTTGCCATAGTTGCGAGTTTATTTTTTAAGAATGATGGAAATAGCTTGTAAATTTTGAATTGGTTTTACAATAAAGAGGGTGTTTCGGAGACCCATTTTTATTAATGTGTAAAGCCTTAGCGGTAGGGAACATTTTAGCAAGACGGTCCCACCTACCAGAAGCCGGCACTATATCGAAGTTGCCCCAAGCAAACACCACATCCGAACACTGAATACAAACCTTGACAAGCCACTCATCATTTATGCGCATTATATCTTCTGGTATTTTCTGCAATTTTTCCGGATAGGGTGTTACGAAAGGAAAACAATTCATCATGTACACCCCACCAAAACCATTATACCTTGAAATTCTGCAAACACGGGTGATTGTAGGATCATTGGTATCCTGGTTTGCAGTTGAAGGATTTAAACCAATAAACATCACGAGCGGCTTTTTGTCATCCCATATTCTCCATAGCGCATACCGGTAATTCCCGCAAGGTGAAAAATGTGCGCCGTTTAAGTTGAATAAGTCACTCATAATGAATATTTATAGAGGTTTTTTGTGAATAATTTTTAATGGAAATTGTGAGGTTTTTCAACTCGTTCGAAATCGTACACCCAAACAAAAGGATTGGCGTCCCAATTTTTATTGATGTTATTCCAAAGACCTTCGAATTTACCTTTAGGGGAAATATCATATCCCGGATATAATCCTAACGTTTCAACTCCTTCGGCAACAGCATCACCAACACTAATATCATGCAACCGTTCAACCCGAACTTTGGTAACTTTTAAGAAAATTCGGGCAGCTTCCTTGGGCATGAAGATGGAGGGACGCCTGTAAAAACCCAACCCGCCAGTCTTTCTGCTCAATACCAGTTCAGGCGGAGCATCTTCATATAAGTAATTATGTCCCATTTAGATAGTTAGATCTTGGAAAGTCCATTCGATTTTTCCAGTTTCGACGTCTGTTGTTTTTGTCCAATGCCCGAATGAGTAATGAGTTTCACGCACCCAAAGAATATTGCCTATTTGAATTTTAGCATTTTCAATAAAGTCTACGTATTCCATGTCAGCGGCAGTAAGGTCGGAAGCATTAACACTGCCCGGGCCTTCTTTTACCCATTTTTCAACCGCCCATTGTTTCTGAGGCTGAGGTTTACAAACTCGCCTTGTCTGCGTTTTCCTTCCTGCCAGAATAGCCTGCACCATTGCGGTACTGAATAAGATTGGTTTTATGTTCATCGGTTTTCTTTTAAAAATTCATGATACTTTTTAGCGGCCTTCAATTGCGCCAAAGTGATATCCGGATCGCATGGACTTGCGCGGATAACCTCTTCAGCCAGCAAACAGCGCTTCCGCCAATACTCCAGTTCGTTATCGGGCTGGATGACAGTAATGCCTTTGTAGTCGAGAAGGTCAGGCTCGTTGTTTTCAAATTGGTTGGCCATGGCCAGGTTTCCGTCTAACATGATTATAAATTTTTACCAACCGATGGAGGGGTCGGATATGTAACATTGAACTTGGTTTCTGATTTCATTTGTGACCTTTCGCTGCTTCTCGTTTGCGAAACGTATCGCAACAGTACCCAGCGTGGTACCTGCTATGCGCGTTCTACGGTTTGCGCGTTCGGTAATCCTGTGTGCGTTAGATTCTTTGTTCCCGAGCGGGAAAAGATATCTCGCCGCAACGCTGCAAGATCGAAACACACCGATAGGCTGCTTTTTCTCGATATCATACACCGCGATCGGTGTGGGTTCGTATTGATTTTTCATATTATTTGACTTTCAAGGCAAAGGAATATTTCATACTTCTTTGCTGTTTTTAAAATTTCGTGTTTTTCATTTTTTAGAGAGTTCGCCATTTTTGAAACAAAAAACTCTTTTTTTCTCATTCTCTCATCCAGATTGCGTTCGTCATTATATGCCGGTATTTTAATTTTCTTTTCACCTGCAAAATGACCGTTGATGTATAGAATCAGGCGAGTCATACTCAGTCTATCCTTTCGTAGTAAAGGCCCGTGACACCTCTATTCAACAGATCCACAAAGAAGCTGCTGGCTTGATGAACGTTTTCAATTTTTCCGTCATGCACCAGGATATCTTTCACGTCGTCTGGAACAGATTCTACGTTTCCGTTTTTGATTCGGTAGTAGAACTCAGCTGCTCGCACTCTTTGCTGAATTCGAAGCTCCTCTTCGGTGTAATCGCGTTGTTTAAATTCTTCTTTAACCTCCTGTCGGTATTGATCAGCCGCCCAACGCCTGTACGAGTTCATTATCTTAGCGAAATAGGCCGGAGAAAAGTTTTCGTAGCAGTTTGTATCATCAATGTCCAATTTCCCGGCAATCGCTTTATCAAAGGCGAGCCGAATTTCTGATACTGTATGTCCCCCGTAATTATCCTTGATGAATTGCAGTAACACACCCTTTTCGATCTTTCCGGGAAGATTGTTAGCCCGAACCCCGACCAAAAGCATGCAATACCTGAGCACGGCACTAAGCGGCTCTTCCGGATCTGGAATGCTGCAAATCCGCTGTTCTTTTAAAACGGGCAATAGCTCACCAGTTTTTGAGGGCGTCGATACGGTCACTGCTTGTTCCTCTTTTTCTATCGGAGCCAGGTCCGTTAGTATTTGTCCTATTTGCTTTTCCATTGTTTTTTAAATCGATTTTTAACGAATTGCGGAAATGAGTGAATACTTCTGACAGGTTGTTATACCACTGCTTTTTACCGAGGTTTTGAATTTTAAAAGCTTCAAAGTATTCTTCTGCTTCCGGAGGGCTCAGGTCAACCCTGCAGGTGTATTTTATAAATTCGATCGTCTGTCCGATTTGTAGCTCGTCCATCTTCAAGTCTTTTGGCAAGTCGGTTGACATGAATCCGTTTAGTTCAGATTCGCCTCCTTCTCCCACACCCTCTTCCTCTAAATCATTTCTACTTTCAGTTTCACTTTCATTTTCATATTCAGAGTTTGCTTTACCTTTTGCTTTAATATTTGCCTGAGCAAATTTTTTTAAAGACTTTTCCCCGCCTTTTTTTCCGGCAATTGCTCTTTTCTCGCTAATTGCATTATCCCTAACCATTCTCTTTTGGATTAGTATATCACCCTCCACTGTGAGGACACTCTCCTCAATCAGCTCCGCAAGTGATTCCGTCACGGTATGGAAGTCGTAGGGCATATGTTTAACGATAAGGTTGCCGAAATTTTTTATTTGGTTTTGGGTTTGCTTGTGCTTTTGCTTAAGCAAAAGCTTTCCATAATCCTCTGATTTATGCATCAAGCATAGTAGTCTTATGTATACTCCCGTCGCTTTTGCTGAACATTGGGCCAACTTTTCATCTGTCAAAAAATCTTGAATGTATAATGGTAAATATGGTTGATCTCTAAGTGCCATTTTCAATACCTCCGAATGTTTAATATTGGCTTTTCTCAACCATTTAATTTCTTATACAATTCAACCGCACCTTCTTTGTCCTGGTCCAGCAGGTAGTGAAAATGATACCTGGAATCTCGACCGAACTGATTCGTAAACTCCACATCCCTTACTTGAATGCTCAGGCCATGTTCACGCCGTAATTCTGATAATCTGGTCCTGAAACCGTTAAAGGGTAGCTCTCTTTCACTTACACCAGATCTGGTGATTAAGTGGGCCAGTATTGCGCATATCTGGCTTTTAGGAGGTGTGATGTTGTATGTCATATTTCTGGTTTTACTTTAGTGATTAAAAAAAACTGATCATTGCTTTTTGATGATATCTTTCTTTTGCCTTTTTTATCTGACACTCTTTGCAAGAAGCCTGATACATGATACCTGGCCAGTCAGGATTTGCGCGATAGAATTCATCTACTGGCTTATTCTGTTCGCATGTTTTGCAGGTCTTTGTTTCCGTGGTGGATGTTGGTTTCATGGTTATGCGTATATTACTGTTAATCCTAATTCTAAAGCAAGATTGTGCTCAATTGTAGCGCCTTTACTATCCTTCCAGCACGGCAGCATATAGATGGCCTGACAATCCAATAGCGCCTTCAAATCTTCTTTCATATAGCTTTCCCACGTCAAATCGTGTTCATGATTTATAGTCATCGGATTGACCGGTATGAGGCCCATCGCCGCCACCTTAGATTCCGCATCTTGGAACTTTTCTTCGGCATCACTTTCGGAGCCAGTTATTTTTCCGCTGATATATGCTTTCATAATTATGCTGTTAATAAGTCAAATAATGTTGGTATTGAAACTTTGTTTTCTTGCTTTTTGAGATAGAAATCAGCATGCCGGGCATACTCGTCATTTAACTCCGTCCCGAAATACCTCCGCTTCTTTTTTAATGCGCAAACACCGGTTGTACCTAAGCCGTTAAATGGATCCGCAACCAAGTCGCCCTCGTTTGAGTATAGCTCAATGACACGGTCAACCTCATCCGTTGGCTGAGGGCAAATGTGATTTCTTTGCTTGCGTCGCGACTGTTCTAAATTCAGCCCGTGCATGCGATTCACATTATTCCAGATATAGTCTGAATTAGAAACGATCGGTAACGTGGTGAACTCCTTTGATAACTTTCCTTTGCCCTCTAGATCTTCCAGTAGTTGAATATGAGCATCATAATCATAGATCACCCCTGGATTAAATTCATTCCACCATCTGCGGATCCTTTTCAAATCCCACTTACCCATTTCCTCAGGAGTGATCAGTCCGTTGCCGGAACTCAGCCAGAAAGCATCCGCGTCAATTTGCCATTGAGGTAGTGAGTATTGCGTTTCGCTATGTCGGATCAAGTCCTTTTCATGAAAGAATTGATTACATTTCGGGCATGATAGCAGGATTGAGTTGGGCCTTACGTAAGAATTATAATCTTTTCGATCATGGCAAAGAGGGCATTCGCAATTATGCTTCACCGGCACATCGGCGTATGCGTTCTCTGTTGATGTAGGAGGCTTTCTGAATACCCATATTTCTTCCGGAATGCCGGCGCCCATCTTAGTACTATCTTTCTGCATTTCGCCGAATGTGAGGCGGTAGGTTTGATTATTTTCACCCACAACGCAGGTCGGGATGTAGTGAAATCCCATTGTTTCAAACCCATGCTGTTCCATGGCCTCACAAACTAAATGCGTGAATCGATGAAAAATTGAAAATCCCTTTCCCGTTACGGATCCGTAGTGAATTCTATTTTTAAGATGAACGGTTGAGATGCGGCCCGGCTTTAGCGTTCTAAAATATTCCGGGAGAAAGAAGTCCAACTGCCGGCGAAATTGCTGATTACTCATATTGTGCCCGTAATCATTATAATAGTTCGTGTACTCATAATGATTCCCAAACGGGAAAGAGCTATTCTGAAAATCAAACAGGTTGTCTTCGAGGTCGAACCATTCGCGCGTACAGTCGTTGCTTACCAGTTTATAATGCTTACCCTCATATACCTTCCGATCAGTTTTAAACGTCCGCTTCCGTTCTTCCACCATTCCCTGATGATCAAGGCCGTGCTTTAAAACGAGACCCCTTAACCAGGCGCGTTGCTCATTATGCTGCTTCCACTTTCTTTTAAGGTTTTGGATAATTGGATATTCTTCAGGGGTGTAAATGATAAAGAAGTCAACAGAATCAAAGCCGCTGAATGGCCGGTGGATTCGCTTTACGACTTGATATAAGTCATTAAAATCGTTATTTACACCGAGCATTATTGCTTTGCCACAATAGCGCTGGAAATTGCAACCAACGCCGCTTATTTCAGGTTTTGTGCCGAGGTATTTCAGCTCACCCTTTGTAAAAGCTACAATATTTTTTTCTTTTATTTCTGCAGATTGGGATCCGGTTAAATAGCCGTAATTCTTTTCTTTGAAAGCTTTGTTCAGCGCATCACGTTCAGGATTTAAATGATGCCACAATAAAAAGTGATCATCCGGATAGCTATCGACAATTTTCAGGGCCTTATTCAATCGAACATCGATGCTCCCTTTTTTGATTTTTGCATTGGTAGGTAGATCATTCCCGCCGGTATCTGCAACCAATCTACCTTGCCCGTTCTTTTCCTGGCCGGCATCGATTGCTTTATCCATTTTAACCTCGATCCAATGAATATTTAATTTTGGCAACACATATCCCTCGTCTGAAAATCCGAGATCCGACGGGTATTCGATAGCAACCATCCAGCTGTGAACCCAAAGCCAGAAATCAGCCTCATGTTGTGGATGTAAAGTAAGCTCGCCGGCCTTGGTAGAATTTCTCTGAAAGAACTGCGTAAGGATCTGACCGCGATCAGCAATACCGAGCACATGAGCGTAGTTTACCAGCTCAAGAACTTCATTTGGTGAAGGTGTGGCGCTAGCGATATATTTGTACTTCACATTTTTCAACTGACTGCCTAAAGCCTCGGTTGTTTCACTGGCCATATTCTTAATGTAGTTGCCTTCATCGAGCCACACAACGGTGAACTGACTGAAATCGATGCTACCCATTCTCACGCGCTCGTAATTTGTAACAACAATATCGCACTGGCTGGCATTTGCTTCATCCTGATTAGTAACATACTCCATATTTACACCAAGCCTGGCACCTTCACCAACGGCCGGATCCGGATTGATGTAGGTTTCAGACGCTCCGAGCTCAGTAACAATCAAACCTTTTCCGCCAAATTTTTTTATGATCATTCGTTCGACCTCGATGCTGATGTGCGTTTTTCCCAGACCGCAATCCGGAGCGACCAAAGCCCGCCCCAACTTACAGCCCCATTGAATAATAGCCGACTGATGCCCTTTCGTTGACGGATGGTAATCGCTAGGATCTGTGTCAAAGCCATGTTTTTCAGCGACTCTTATTTTGGAGATAAGAAAGTCATTATATGCTGATATCTTCTGTTCAGTTGTCATCACAAACCATTTTCCTTTTTGTATAATCTTTTAATGAATGAATTACCGTGCTCAGATCTTACTTTTCTTATATCAAAGAGAAGTCGAGGGTGGCTTCATCTTCTGAAAGCTCTAAAGGCATAATACCCATATACCCTTTTGCTTCGCCGGAAGGAAAGAATATCATCATTTCATTTGTTTCGTAGAATCGACAGATCAGATTTTCTGAAGGAAATAACTTTGCTGCTATTTGTATGTATTTTGGATTGAAGCAGACGAATGACTTGCGATCAAAGATTGAGTTAGCAACCGATTTTACGATAGCATCATATTCGGGAAATTTAAGATCGCAATGGATGTTGACATCTGCTTTAATACCTCCCTTCTCATAATGAAGTATATCATCATTAACCTCTATAAGATCCGCATCAATTATCTCCGCCCAAACGTCACGATGAATTAATTTACCATTCATGGCACGGATGCATTCATCAGGTAGCGTGCTGTAAGTTCTCAAATTCATTTGAGCAAGTATATGGGCGTTTGTGGCGGTGGCAATGCCGTCTATAATCTCTACGTGCTGTAGTGCTGGACGTAATTCGTCGTCTGAACAAGCTAGGTGTATAGGTGGTAAGTTCTTTTTTGACATGATTAATTATTGTTTTTTATGTTTTGAAATTGATAGGCCGAGGTCCATCGCTTCGAGTGGATTTTTTTCAATCCAGGAGTTACAGGCGTTACATGCGCGGATAACATTATTTCGATCGCACAAATTTTTCCTAGTTCTTTTTTGCAGATGGTGCAGCCCCTCCATTATTCCCGTGCAGACACCTTTTATCTTTACCTCACAAAGCGGACTTTCATTTCTCATGTCCTGCACCAGCTTCGAATACTCTTTGTCAAGATCTTTTTGAGTTTGGCTTTTCTTAGGAATAGGGTCTGCTTTTTTCACCGGTGAAGCGGAGCCGTATATTCTATGATGATTGATGCATAAACCATTCTTGTAAACGTTTTGACGGCATAAAGGAAATTCACAGCTCATTCTTTCTAACTTAAAACTTGAGATAATTTCATTTCTTCTTTCAGGGCACTGATACAGGTTATAACCAGATTAATTGAGTGAGAGCACGCTTTGTTACACCTGTCAGCTAACTCATAAATTCCATGCTCCATGTGACAACAGTCATTCACATACTCTTTTTGCAGAAGCGGGGACAAGTGAATTTTCTGCGCGCCGAGGCTCGCAACGAGGTTAATCATTGCTTGCTTCTTTTTCCGATGCAGCGCCTCCTTTGCTAGCGACATTTGCTCACCGGAAAATGCCATCCACTGCTTTAACTGAAACCCATATTCCATAAGAAGGTCAATGCTGCTTTTGCCGGCATAATCAGTCCCTTCAATTGTGTTCAGGATTGCTTTTAATTGATCTGGCTGTATCATATTTCGTTTATTAATTCTTGAAGTTGTTCAGGATCTGATATCTGATCGGTAATTGAACTTTTTAAAAGGCCGTCGCAAATTGCTTTGATATACTTTTTCCGACCTGATATGTAAAATGTATCTCCCCTTTCGATCATGAATCGGAAAAGCTTTTCTGGATTCTTTTTACTTACTCCAACGATCAGCTCTCGGTCAATACCGGTTGTATCAATGTAAAAGGCTGCGCCCATGTCATAATCAAAATGAGTGATGCTTTCTCGAAATGCCTTTTCGTTGGTGCTGGAAAGGCCTTTAAACTCCAGAATAAGTGAGCAATCTTTAATTACTCCATCTGCTTTGCATCGTCTTTTCAGTCCTGAAACCTTACGGTAGAATTCGTGCTCAACCTTTATATTACTATAGGACATGATTGAATTACAGAGTCTGTCAGCGTAGAATGTGTCCCTCATTTTCAAAGCCAGTTGGTAATCTTTGTCGCTTTTATTTGCCTTTTCCGGCTCCAAAATCGTCTCATGGACAAGTCGCCCAAACTCAAATATTCTGTCGATGTTTGGAGGAAACTCGCTTCCCATTATTGTTTTGAGAAACGAGTTTGAAACCCAATCATATCTGCTGTAGTAATCCATTATACGTTGTAGGTTACTCCTGTAATTTTAGGTTGTCCATTTTTTGCCGCAAAATCTGCGAGAAATTCAAGCTTCGAAATATCGCCACCACTTTTTATATAGAATGAAACAAGCTCTTTATAAGCATCATAAATAGTGACAGATGCTTTCATTAGAGATTTTTTTACGGATACCGGACCAACTGCCTGCATTTTGCTTTGCGTAGATAGTTGCGATTGCAACTGCTGCTGGCTTGTTTGTTGCTCAGCCTCTTTTCTTTTGCGATCTTCTTCTTCCTTAGCTGCCTGGGCACGTTTTTCACGCTCGTCATTTGCTTTTCGCTCATTTTCTTCTCGGATCCTGCGTGCTTCTTCTGCATTTTTCTCTTCTAAATCCGCCAGATCCTGCAATTCTTTTTTCCGCGCCGGTACCATGGCCTTTATTTCACTAACAACAGCATTTACACTAGCTGCGTATCGTTCCTGGAAAACTTGCAGAGGGATGTCCACTTTAGCGTGGCGTTGAAGTTTGAGATATTCGTCGCCCTGAATGAGCGCGTTGTTATAATAAGCAACAAAGAATGAATCGTAAGCATCCTCTTTTAAGATCGGCTTGTAATTGTTGAGCAGTGAAATATTAGAATCAAAATCTGCAAGGGTAAGTTTCGAGAATCTCGTTTTTAGCTCTTCAACCACATTTGCTACAAAGCGATCAAATTTTATCGAAGCTTCAGATTTCAATGCGATCCGAACCCGTTCGACCTCATTGTTTTTGTCGATTTCACGCTGGAGCTTCTCCTGCTCTTCCTTGCGCCGTTTGGCCTCAGTTACCTCATAAGAATCTGCAAGGCCTTTAACCCGATCCGACTCTGTTTGAAGGTTTGCGCATATTTCTTTCTCAACTGAAATAATTTCCTTTTTGAAGGCGTCGATTGGCCGCGTAGTGTTGAGACGCATTTCAGAAACCTCTTTAATAGATTTTCCTGCGTCAGTTAATACCCGGCGAACCGTTTTTAATTGCTCGTCCGATTCAATGTTTACGATTGGCGCGAGCTCTTCAACTGCCTTTTTATCCAGTTCACCCTTTTTCAAAAGGAGGTTATTTTTTACAAGGCCAAAACTTTCCTCCATGGTAGAAAGTGCATTGTGAACAGCGTTTTCCGCAACTTCCTCCATGGTTTCGGCAGTGTCCAAAGCATCTAATAATTGTTCGTTCATAAAACTATTTTTTGTGGGCAACCCCGGTTGAATATTATTTTGCAGCGATGTTGATAACTAGAGGTTTGATTGACCAGTTATCTGAAAGAAGAGAATTTGTTTTATTCTTCTTTTTGCCGAGATAGGTGATCTCCAGTGGCGTGCCCTTCTGAATGTTATATGCGGTTATAGCGCCAACCAGCCTTTTAGATCCGTTGCTAATATTTTTGATTGCTCCGTTTTCTTTAGCGAAAAAGAACGCGCATTCCAGGTCGATAATCTCTCCCGACTTTTCGTCGAGCACCGGGCGAATATCTATGCGGTCAAATAAAACCCGCTTTTTATCGCCGGCATCCACGGGTGTCCAGTAATCCGACATTAAATCGATCGGAGCCGCCTCGCCTTTTTCCAAAAGATCAATTTGATCTACTGAAACAGTTTCTACATTTAGGCTTTCGCCTCTTTTTAATTCAAGTGATTGATTTTCCATTTTTATTTTATTTAAGGATTCGAAAAAAGATTGTTTTTAAAAAGGGTCCCGGCCAAGAATAGCAGGACCGTAACAACTAACTGCTTATGACAGAGTTTAATTCTTCCCGGCGCTTGGATAATGAATCCAGCAAACCCCCAGAATAAATATTGTGACCGTGCAGCCGGTTAAATAGTGAGATCATGCAGCTGATGCTATACAGCTGATAAAATGACGTGCTCTTAGCTATACTGTTTCTTATTTTAATAACTGCACGCAGCATTTTATAAGAAGGACTAGCATCGACGCGAAGGCGCCGAGCATATAGGCAAAAATTATTATCCATAGAATTTTATTGAGCATTGTAAAAGAGAAATATTATTGCTGTGATTAAAATGATGGCAGCAATTAATTCGTACCGACTCCATCGATCTGCCGGCCTATGCTTCATGATACTCGATTTCGGCAGTTTCGAATTCTGCGTCTGCCTCACAGGCTTCCCTACGATCAAGGTTTGATTGAATTTCCCGATCAGTATCTTCTGTTTCGATGTAAATTCCAGCTACAGCAAGCGTAGCATCTAAAACCCTGGCCGCGGCCTCATACGCTTCACTTTTGCCATAAAAGTTTTGCTGAATTGAAGGCGGCAAATCTTCTTTTGAGTTCGCAAAAGCATTGTTTGAATACTTGATTAGCGTGTCATACGCCTGCTGCATTTTGTTTTTTAATTCCTGTGTCATAAGTTTGTGTTTTATTTTATTTAAGAATTAGCGGTATGGAGTTGTGATCCTGCCGCTTTTTTTTGCAAATACTTTTTTCTTCTGCCGATTATTTTGGCAGCTTGTTCGTCGCTCAACTCACCCTCCTTTTTCACTTTTTTAAAACCACCGGGGGTAGAAACCCCCAGGGCCAACCTTAGCCTCTCGGCTTTTTCAATCATCGCGTAGGCAAATGCCTCCATCGAATTAATTTCTTTTATTACTTGCGACTTGGTCATATAAAATCGATTGTATCATCGTCATATTCATGACGCTTTCTTGTTTTTGAAACTCTTGTGCTTTTAGCTCGGGAGGTCCGGATCATTTTACTTTCATCGTCGCTATATTCATTCACACAAATCAGAACTAACAGTAATAATGCAGAGAGAAATGGTTGCGCTGCGATGGACCGGCCTTTTACTATATGCCACCAGGAAGAAAGAGCGCCGATGCTTTGAACTTCAATTTTGTCGTAAATATTTCTGGCGGTTTGGCCTACAGTATGGACCGAAATACCCAACTTTCCAGCTACTTGCTTTTTTGCAGCGCCAAACGCTAACAGCTCAGCAACCTCAGTTTCTCTTTTTGTCAATTCAGCTTTTAGGTTCATGATCAAGCCCCCCAAATGTTTTTCTTAGCGACTTTATATTTACCATTGATGATGCGCTCAATGCCCTCCTTCTCGGATACCTTCGGTTCAACTTCACCTCTCATGCGTCGGTACAGATTCGAAACCGAAGTGATCTTTAAAAACACCATCAAATCTTGTATTGCATCGGCTTGATGTATCTGAGGAATATGTCGGTACCCTTTTTCGAAGGAGTAAGGGGAAACTTCTATTGCACTTTGATTTGACATATATTTGCTATTGTTTCGTTTTTTGTAATTCGCCAACTTTGTGGCGTTTTGCGTTTGTAGAGCAAATATACGGTAACTTGTTACGGTAATCCAAATAAATTACCGTATTTAATTAATGTATAATTAATATTTCGATTTTGTCAAAGATTTCTGATAATTTATTTGATTTTCTTAAAAAGAATGATATATCTGTTTATAAATTTTCACAGACTAGCGGAATACCTGAGAGTAGAATTAGACAGTGGAAGCGCGGAAAGGGCAATCCTAAGCGTGAAGATACCGCAATTATTACCCAAATTTTACGCAAACATGGCTATAAATTGAGCTTAGAGTTACCGCAAGATGAAGACATTGAAAATGTTAATGAAAATTCCAAAATAGTTCAACTAAACCCATTTCTCACTAGTCGCGAAAATCAGGGTAAAGTGCCCGTAAAGTATTATGATGTGGATTTTGCGGCCGGAAATGTTGTCTTTTATGAAGATAATGTGGAGTTTCCGGCCTACGAGATGAATATACCCGCCTTCAGCGGTTGCGTGGCCTTCAATGTTTTCGGCGATAGCATGGAGCCGTTGATTAAAAATGGAAGTGTCTGCTTTGGCCGAAAGAAAGAGCGCTGGTTTGACTATCTCGAATATGGTCAGATCTACGGCATAATAATGAAAAACGGGGAAGATCGCTATTTGAAATATATTCGAAAATCAGAAGATCAAACGAAATTTTTACTAAAAAGTGCCAACCCTGATTTTGATGATTTTGAGATTCCTAAACAAGACATTCACAATATCTGGCTTATAGAAGGCTGGATGCTTAAACGAACCTAAAAAAAAGAATAATGAAGGAAATTATAGTTACGATTTTTTTAATCGCAGTATCTTTTTATGGACGTAGTCAAACTAAAGTCGAGATCAAAAGCGGAAGTCCATTTTATGAAGAAGTAGTTCAGCTTGATTCCTCTATCACCAAAGAAAGCCTTTATAAAAGTGCTAAAATGTCCTTTGTTAAAGTTTTTAAGAACGCGAAATATGTAACTCAAGTTGATGATAAAGAGTTAGGGAAACTTGCTGCAAAGGGGGTGTTAACCTTCAATTATGGAAGTTACATGAACGTCGGCAATCATACTGAAGTTATACAGTTTACCATTGACATTACAATGAAAGATAACGGCAGGTTTAGAATCAGAGTTTTTGACTTTGCAAATAGAACTCCAAGCAATAACTACATCCCAATATCTGAGCGTTTCGGATATGTCGGAAATGGTTTAAATAACAAACACGCGTCTTTTACCCAAATGATAGTCTTGGCTGACTCTGGTAAAAAATATGCCTCAGAAGCTTTAAATAACTTTCACAACGAGGTGCAGGCGTTAATAAACAGTATTAAAAATAATATGACAGTAACGGCAGATGACGATTTCTAAACTCTAAGATCCAAAATCTGATAATTTAATAAATCACCACAGTATGGGTAAAAAGGTAATTCAAATATTTGACACAAAAACGAAGCAGACGCTTTCATTGAATGCAGATAAAGTTCTTTATGTCATTTCACATTATGACAGGGCACAAATCGTTTACGAAGGAGCGTTTTTTGAAACCGACCTTGGATATAACGAATTTGTTAAGATGTGGGAGTCGGCTCTTTCTCAATAGCAGCTACAAGCTTCTCATAGTTTTCAACAGTTAAGCTAGCATCCATATATAAACATCCATTTCTGGCTTCGAGTTGAGCGGCCAGTTTCATTAATTCGATTTTTTGATCTGTTGTAAGAGTGTTCATATCGATTTATTTTTTATCAAAAATAGTTAAATGTCCAAATCGAAAAAAAAAGAAATTGATTACCGGCAGGAAATAAGATCTCGCTTCCTGGAGGCCATTAGGACAATAATTAAGGACCGGGCACATGGGATTAAAACAGTTGCTGAGCTAGCTCCTAAAATCGGTGCCTTCCAGCAAAACATTTCGCTCATGGAAAAAGGCGACCGTTATCCCACGTTGGAACAGGTGGCCAAGCTTTGCGAAACTTTCGAATTTTCCACTGAATGGATCATGTTGGGCAAAGGGCAATTGCAGTTGAATGGTCAGAAATCTAGCGAAAACGAAGATCGATTTATCAGAATAGAGAAAGCCCTCAATGAACTACTGAAGGCTAGTAAATAATTTTTTAATCTTAAAATTCAAACAAATGACACCAAATGAAGAAAAAATTACAATCGCCAAAATTAGAGCGCTAGAAACATTCGTTTTTGCTTATATAAAGGGGCAGGCCGGAGAAGACATTGCATTAGCAAACGTGGACAACTACGACAATTTTTGCAGGCAATTATATCAACAATTTGGCGCCATTGTACCTGAAGCGGAACAAAAGAAAATGATGGATAATATCAAAAAAAACGTAAAAGCTATACAAACTGATATCCGCTAACAAAACCCGTTAACAGTTAACAAAACAGTTCTTTAAAATAGCACTTTTTTAAAATTGGAGCTGCAATTGGCGCGGGTTTCAGGAGGTTGACTACCTGCTTACCCGCCTTACAAGCAGAGGGTCGGCGGTTCGAGCCCGTCAACTCCCACAAAAAAGCAGTTACAATCAAGTAGCTGCTTTTTTTTGACCTGTGCAGAAACGGGATCACAGGGGCGCGGGGCTTGTGGTAGACAAACCGCCCATCTACATTAACCATCACACTATGAAAACATTTATACTAACACTCATCCTTCCGTTTCTCCTGACGCCTGCCATGGGGCAAGCCATCAGCAATCCTTCCTTAAAAAGAGAACTGGATAGTTTACAATTTCTGGATCAAAAATATCGAGGAGCGCTGAGTGCTGACATGAGAGGAAAGGGCGATTCACTTGCATTAGCCTATGGTGTTGCAAAGGAGCATATAACCGCCCACTTATGGAAATTGCAAAACAATATCGACTCTTTGAATCTTTTGAAAATTGAGGAAATTATAAGCAAACATGGCTATCCCGGCACTTCGCTGGTGGGCAACCCGAGCAACGAAGTAGCGTTTTACATTATCCAACATTCCAAAGTCATTGATAAATATTTGCCCGTTATAAAAACGGCCGCGGAGAAAAACGAGATAAGCTTTCGGCTTTATGCTATGATGCTCGATCGGTCGTTGATGTTTAAAGATAAAGAGCAAATCTACGGCACACAAGCTTCGGGGTTGAGCGTTAAAAATGCTGCAAGCGGCAAGTGGGAAAATTTCATGTTCATTTGGCCAATCAAAGACCCCTTAACGGTCAACGAAAGAAGAAAACGAGCCGGCTTCAACAGCACGGTCGAAAAAAGCGCAGAGCACCTGGGTATAACCTACGAAATTCTAACGCTGGAAAAAATTTTCGAGCTACGAAATAAGGTCACGCTTAGTGATTAGTGTTACGATTTCGAAATGCGGCGTAAATGCAGTGATGCCGATAGGCTTTTGTAATGCTTCTTTTCTAAAAATAGGGGTTGGCAACGTTTAACGGCTTTATGGCTGACTCATTTTTGCGTTAAATGTCCTCCGACATCAAGTTCAACAATTTTTTAAGTGTCGAATTTCCAGCTTCTTCCTTCTTAGTCAAATCTCACCGATGGTCTTGTGAGCTGCCCGTGGACTCAGCATTTAGAAGAGACTTACCATACGCCGAGTCCCTTACAGGAGACTCGGCCGAGAAAAAATGACAAAACTTTTTATTTGGAAACATGTTGCTATCAAAAAAATTTGGATTGAAAAATTCTATTGCAGGTTGAACTTTGGAAAGGTAACTCAGCATCCACCCTTCACAAATATTTTCCGCGATCCGGTGATCTTTTGTCAAAACTTATTAAATTTGCAACTGGGTGGCAAATTTTGCATTGAAATATCCAAACAGACTAAAGGCCCTGGCTTTAGGAATGCTTCTGATTTTCGCAATCAGCAGTTGTCCCAAACGCTATCTGCATGATATTTTTGCCAACCATATCGATTTTGTCGCACATACAATGCCCGACGGCAAAGCGCACGTCAGCCAAAGCGGCTTTCAATGCGATTGCAATTCGCTCGTAGCCACTTCTCCTTTTACAGCGCAGGCCAACGATGTAGTTTTACATGGCAAGCCTCTGTTCTGTTTGCATGCTGTGGCTTTTATCACCGCGCCAAGTGCAGCCCCTCCTGCCTTTATCGATTTAAGAGGGCCGCCTTCAATGGGATAACATGATCTGTGTTTCAGGAACCGTCACGTTCCTGTATTTTTCTCATTTTATGAATTGATTTCCCGTTGAAGTATATTTTCACCATCCTCCTGGTATGTTCTTTTTCTTTTTATGCCACGGCGCAAAACTGTTCCATCAGTTTGTCGGGCCACGTAGAAGACGCTGATACGCGGCAGCTGCTGCCCGGCGCCACGGTAACGATTAACGAAACAGGTGCGCGTCAAACCACCGATGAAAAAGGCGACTTTACATTTAGCGCCCTTTGCACCGGTAAATACTCCCTTACCATCAGCCATGTCAGTTGCGATACGCTTAGAAAAAATATCCAGCTCGACAAAGACCTGCATGTAGAACTTTACCTGCCTCATGCGCGGCGAACGCTTGGAGAAGTACTGGTGGAAGCTCAAAAAGGCGCTGCTAATACAGGCTTTAAGAAAGAGCTCAACGCTGCCGCACTCGAAACAACGAAGGGCTTCTCCCTCGCCGAAGCGTTGAGCCAGATCAACGGCGTAACAATGTTGCAAACCGGATCCTCCATTTCAAAACCTGTCATTCATGGCTTGCACAGCAGCCGTATTCTTACCATTAATAATGGCGTTCGCCAGGAAGGGCAGCAATGGGGCAACGAGCATGCGCCCGAAATCGATCCTTTTATCGCGGATCAATTGGTGGTGATAAAAGGTGTGGATGAATTGAAATACGGATCCGATGCAATTGCCGGCGTGATCCTGGTGGAACCGAAAGCGCTGCGAAATCAACCGGGTTATTCCGGAGAATTTAATTCCGGGTATTTTACAAACAACGGACAATACTATGTATCGGGCGTGTGGGAACAGCAGTTGAAAAAATGGCCTGCTTTCAGCTACCGGTTGCAGGGAACGTTTAAAAAAGGCGGCAACGTGTCGACACCCGATTATCGCCTTAACAATACCGGAAGCGAGGAAAAAAACTTTTCTGTGACGGCTGCCTGGCGACAAGCGCGTTTTAATACCGAATTATTCTACAGCCATTTCGCGACCAAAGTGGGCATTTTTACCGGGTCACATATCGGCAACCTTACCGACCTGGAGCGCGCCATCGAAGCCGCAAAACCTGATGCAATCTTTCTGGGGCAGCGCACCTACGACATTCAGCGGCCGTATCAGGATGTTGCTCATCACCTGCTAAAATCGAAGACCACATTTCGACGCGGCGAAAACAAATTTAATATTTTGCTGGCCGGCCAGCTGAACCATCGCCAGGAATACGATATCGTAAGAAGCGCCGCCAACACGCGCCCGCAGCTCGATCTCTCCATCGCCACTTTTTCTGAAGATATCAACTGGGAGCATCCCAAAAGAAATGGCTTCAACGGCACCGCAGGCATTTCGATGATGCAGCAGGATAATAGTTACAGCGGCCGTTATTTTATTCCTAATTATTTTTCGTATTCCTTTGGCGGCTTTTTTATTGAGAAATGGAGCCGGCACCGATGGGAGCTGCATGCTGGTTTGCGCTATGACCATAAAACGATTAATACCAACCGGCTGAAATTTAATGGCGACTCCATCAATAACGATTTTAAGTTTTCCACTTTTGCAGCTTCATTCAACGCAGTGTATAAAATTTCGGATAACTGGCGTTCCAACATCAGTGTAGGACTGGCAAGCCGCGCGCCCTATGTAAATGAATTACTCAGCGATGGTATCCATCACGGAACCGCCACTTATGAAAAAGGCAATATTGCCCTGAAGCCCGAACAATCGCTTCATATCACTTCAGGCGTTCATTTTCAAAACAATGCCAAAAACCTTGATGCAGATATTTTATTGTATGCCAATTCGATCCACAATTTTATTTACCAGCAACCCAGGCCTGATAGCGCCGTGTTGACCATTGCCGGCGCCTTTCCGCTTATCGAATACACACAAACCAATGCGTTGCTATATGGCTTAGACCTCGGTGTTTCCTGGAATGTAACAGCCCCACTCAAATGGACTTCTAAACTTTCCGTGTTGTATGCCCGCAATGTTTCAGCCAAAGACTGGCTGATTCTTATGCCTGCAAATAGCATGAGCAGCGACCTGGCTTATCAATTTAAAAATGGGAAACGCCTGTCGAACAGTTATGTGTCGCTCGAGTTTCAGCATGTCGCCCGCCAATCACGCGTCCCCGACGAAGCAAATGGCCGCCAGGATTATAAAGCGCCGCCGCCCGCCTACAGCCTGGTCCATTTTAACGCAGCCACAACGGTTGCAATCGGCAAAACGCCTGTCACTTTCGGCATTGGCGCGCGCAACCTTTTAAACACCGTGTATAGAAATTACCTGAACAGTATGCGCTATTTCACAGATGAGATGGGCAGAAATATACAATTCAGAATCAAAGTTCCTTTTAATCCCTAAACTATTTTTTTAATACAGAAAACAAAAAAGATGAAAAAAAACTTATTTAAAATCGCATTGAGTATGACGCTGGTGACTGTGTTGCTGGCAGCCTGCAAAAAAGATGATGTCGATGTAGAAGATAACGAAGAAGAAGTGATCACCACGATGAAGCTGACTTTTACACCGGTTGGCGGCGGCACAGCAGTGACCGCACAGTTTAAAGACCCGGACGGCCCAGGCGGCACCCCTCCCACACAAGACGAAATTTTGCTCGCTCCGTCAACTACTTACAACGTGTCGCTGCAATTGTTGAACGAAACACAAAACCCCGCCGAAGATGTGACGCTCGAAGTAGTTGAAGAAGCGATCGCCCACCGCTTTTATTATGAGCCTGATGCCGGCAGCAATATCACTGTTTCGGGACTAAACAATGATGAAAACGGGGTCGCATTAGGCACTACGAGCAGCTGGGTTACAGGCGCAGCGGCCAACGGCTCCATCAGGATCACCTTGAGGCATTACCCCGGCAATCCCCCCGGCAAAGCCGCTGCTGATCCGGTTAACAGCCCGAAATCAGGCACTGACGTTGAGGTAAATTTTACTACCAAAATTCAATAAGAAAAAGCGGGGAGGCCTGATGCCTCCTCTATTTTCTTGTGGCTATCGCGTCAACAACTTCCAGCAACTTGTCCTGTTTTAAAACGCCGGCATAGCGGAATATAACCCGGTAATTTTTATCAAGCGCTACCCAGGTCGGAAAGGTCAACCGCTCCGATCCGTTGAGCGCCACCGCAAGTTCGTGAACGCCATGCCACCCCGATTTTGTATACCGATACAAGCCGGATCGAAAACGTAGCGCTTCTTTTTCATCCGCATTGAGCTCCAGCAAATAAAAATCTTCAGCGCGCTTTTGCAGGTTTTTACTTTTCGAAATTTGCTGCTTTTGCAGAAAACAGTAGGTACACCAATCGGCGGTGATCAATACCAGCATGGGCCTTTCCTCCCGCTTCATAAGACTGTCGGCCCGGGCCACCGGCAGCGGCTTGAACTGGGCCATGCCGGTCACCGCGCAGAGGAGCAGGGCAAAAATTAATTTATATTTAAGCGCGGACGCTTTCATATCATTTTTAAAACAACTGGTACCGAAAACCAAGGAAACCGCGGATGCCCTGGTTTGGCGCGTACACATAAGAAGGATCGAAGGTTAAGCCATACGGATTATCGGGCGTAGCGATGGCGCGCCCCTCCGCATCAAACTGCACTTCTTTATCAAAAGGGTCGTTTGCGCGCGCGATCAGGAATGGGCTACCCTTGGCGGGGGTCCAGTTCAGCAGGTTTTTAACGCCTCCGTAAATTTCAATTTTTTCGCCGATGTTGCGGCTAAGCTGAATATTTTGAATACTCCACCAGGGAGCGTAGGCGCTTCGCGGGTCAAGATCGCTCAACAGCGGCAGCCGCATCGGCCCGTATAAATTTCCGGTGTAATCGATTTTGACGCCGACACCCGGGATCGTGTAACCCAGGGTCCACACGCCTGTGAGGCGCTCGGCAAACAATTGCCTTTGCCGCATGCCGTTTTCTTTGTTGAATACATCCATTGCGGTCGCACCGATCAGCGCCTTAAACCCATTGGGCAACACCAGGTCCGCATTTAAAGAAACCCCTCTTGAAACCCCGTAACCTTTCAGGTTGTCATAAATAATCTTATTAGGATCCGAATCATAATCCGGAATGACTTTATTGGTAAAATAGGTGTAGAACAGCGTGGCATCCAAACCCAAAAAGGCAGCGCCAACATTTATCTTTTTTACAAAATTGAGGTTCGCATTCCACGAGGTTTCGGGTTTCAAATCTTCAGTAAATACCACTTCTCTTGCACCAGTCAAAGCGGCATGATCTTCCGTAAATACATTCGCAACGCGATATCCGTTTCCTAAACTGAGGCGCAGCGTATGCTTTCTATCAAAAGAGCTCCATTTATAATTAATGCGTGGCGTAACAATATTTCCGTGGAGGGAATTATAATCGTAACGCAGGCCGAGCAATAATTTGTGATTGGCGTGGAGCGCAATTTCATCCTGCATAAAAAGCCCCGGCAGATGGGTTCTTGCCGGCTTGTTCCAACCCACATTATTCAAATCGGCCGTGGCCGGCGTATTATCATCGTAATAGGTATAACGATAAGCCAAACCCGTCAGCAGCTCGTGCTTTTGAATTGTTTTAAACCAGGTGAGTTGAGCAAAACTTATTTTTTGATTAGCCTGATATGGGATATTTCCATACACGGAATTTTGATCATGCCCGTTGGCGCTAAACTGCAAAAGAAGAGTTTCTTTTAACGGCAACTGATAGGTGCCAAACAGTTCCCAGCGGCTGGTGTAAATACTTTCACCATATACTTCATCTCCTCCGCGGTAGCGGGCCGACCAATTCATTTCACCGCCCCATCTGTCTTCATAAACGTAACGGCCCGCTAATGAAAAAATACGATTCTCAGGACGCTCGACATCCCATTTGTTAAACACAGAAACGCGATGCTGTAACGTCACATCAGTAAAATGATCTTGGTTATTGTCGATTGGATGCTGATAATTAAAATAATTCACTCCTAAAAGTGATGTTGCTTTTTTGCCGGCGCGCAATTTGGCAGAGAGGTCAACGTTCAACTCTTTCCAACTGGTAGCAAAAACATCTGCAGCGAGCAGCGGCACATTTCCCGGCCGCTTCGTGATGACGTTGATGAGCCCGCCGACCGCTTCGCTGCCATAAAGCGTCGATGCCGGACCTTTGACTACTTCGATCCGATCTACCAGCGATTGCGGAATACCGCTCAGTCCGTAAACGGTGGACAGCCCGCTAACGATAGGCATGCCATCGATCAAAATCATCGTATAGGGCCCTTCGAGCCCATTGATATGAATATCTCCCGTGTTACAAATATTACAGTTGAGTTGCGGCCGCACGCCGTTGATGTTTTGCAGCGCATCAAAAATAGTGGCGGTGGGATTGGCCTTAAAAAATTTGGACGTATACACTTCAATCGGAACAGGACTATCGTTTCGAGACACTTCTTTCATTGTGCCGGAGATCACCACTTCCTCCAATTCCTGATCAACTTCTCCCAACAAAATGTCCAGTCGGCTTTCCTCTTTTTGCAGATTAAATTTTGATCGGGCAGTTTTAAAACCTGTGGCGGTAGCTTCCATAATCCAGCTTCCATACTCGAGATCGCTGATCACATAATTACCGAGCGAGTCCGAAACGGCTGCTTTATCTGAATTCAGAATGCGCACTGACGCAAAAACCAGGGGTTGGTCCCATTTATCCGTGATCCTGCCTTTGACATCGCCTGTTTGCGCTTCGGCAATGCCGCCATATAACAACATCCATAGCAGCATCCCGCGCCAGCTACTCCGATTCATAATTAGATTAATCTATAAATTTTAAATAAAAAATTACATTTCAAAGTTAGATTAATCTAACAATATGTTAGTATTTTTTTATTACCTTTTTGATCAGCAGGTTGTAGCGCCAAAAAAACCGTAGCCAGCATTTCATTAAACGCGCTACGGTTTGATGAGAAGGGGGTTAAAGTCTTATAACTCCCGTTTCGAGCCGTTCGTCGAAAAAAATGGCTAACTCGTCGAATTCCAAAAGATTACCTACACATTTTCTTCTACTTTTACGGCGGTTTAGAGGGCTTAGAGTGGCTACGGGATCTTTCCAGATCATTGTTTGCCGCTCTATTTTTTTGGCTAACAACGAAAGATCTGTTTCCTATAAATGGATTATCCTTGCATTTCCCGCGCCAGCCACATTAAAATACGCACCTGCCCTTCAAAGTTTTTTCGGATTACATATTGAAATGCCGTATCTTAGAGCTAACTCTAACCACCATGACTACAGGACTTAGCTACGATCAAGTTATTAAATCGCTTGTGAAATCAGAATGCGATGATTTCATTCAGCAGGTGATTATCTTACTTACCCTCGTTCATGATGAAATCAAGACAAGCTCTCTTGAAAAATCAGATTTTACTTTCACCCAGTTTGATGAAGGCCATATCCTGGTCTCAAATGTAAAGGATAGTTGGCCAGGGTATCTTTCTGATTGAAAGAAATTCAAATGAGGCTTCTCCAAATTTTCCCATTGGGGCAAGACGGTTAGCAACTTATGCCTGCTGTATGCACAATAAAATGAAGTCATAATTTAGGTTTTCGATTCGGAAGGCCCAATTTTCTTTGATGGAGATCAAATCAATTCAGTTTTAAGCAACTATAATGCGGTTAAGGCATGAAAATTGCTCCAAATTATGATTTAATAGCATTTTATACACGACGGTATAATAAAGAAACCCCCTGTAAAAACAGGAGGTCTAAGCCCTCCCCCAGCCTCAGGCTGGGGTTTTTGTGTTAACCCTCTAACACAAAATCTTCAATATTATAAAATATCAATTTAAATTGAAAAACTATTACATACGTTGAATCAGCAGTCTATTTTGCTTCTTGTACTTCTGTCGTATTGGTTAACGTGATATCGTTGTCGGGGTATAGCCGTTAATTCGTTGTATTGTACTTATTAATAATAAAGATCGTGCCACACTTCTGCATTTTTGTTAATATAATAAAAAAAAAGCAATTAAACAAATTCATTTTCAGGGAGTTCTATCGAATATTTTTTTAACATATTGAATTTGAGGAGTAAATAAGCCGGATTATTTTCCGGGCTTTCTCACACCCATTGGGAATCCGAGCCTTCGGACCATTTGGAGGTGCCGCAATTGGAGCAGCGTTTGATTTCGCCCGCCATTTGATAGACGGTGGTGCCGCAATACGTGCAGGCATATAATCCGTCTGCGGGAAAACGCTCGGTGTAAAATGTTTTTACTTTATCAGGTAAAATATGCAGGCCGGGCTTTACTTTTTCGTTAGGCACTTTAAATACACTCACATCACCATTAACTTCTAAAATGGCATACTTAATCTGGCCAAGATGTTCAATACCAGCAAGCCGCAACTCCATGAAAAATTCATCGAAGGAAATATTCTCATTTTGCACAACGGCATCAGTGTATAAACCGTTTTCGATAATAAGCACAGGTTTACCTTCGACCAGTCGCTCGAATTTATCTGATTTTAAAAGCAGGTAGGTAATTAACTTATAGAAAATAATAATGCTGACAATAGTCAGCACAGCAGAAAGGACGCCCACATCCTTATAAAATCCCATATCGCCGGCCGCCGACCCCAGCGTAAGAATAATGACCAATTCGAACACGGTAAGCTGTCCGACTCCTTTTTTGCCGGTAAGCCGCAGCGCAATCAATACCACTACAAATGATATAAAACAGCGTAATACGATCTCTAGCATGAACGGCCAGTCTTCGGCGCCCAGTAAAAACTCTTTTATATCCATGCGTTCTAAGTTGATGGAAGATTTTTAGATCTTTAGCTTTTCAACTTACAAATTAGGTACCAAAAGAGAGGTGTTATTTTCCAGCTTTCGCCCAGCTGTCCTTTAAGGTCACGGTTCGATTAAAAATAAACGGCGGCTTTTTAGAATCCTTGTCCAAAACAAAATATCCCTTGCGTAAAAATTGGAAACGGTTGTCGGTGGTAGCTTCCGCCAACGAAGGTTCTGCCAGCGCTCCTTCCACTATGCGGAGCGATTGAGGGTTGATATAAGACTGAAATTCGCTGCTTTCGTTGGCAGGATCTTCTACTGTAAATAAACGATCGTATTCGTTGATTTGAATGGCAATATGATCATTGGCATTGACCCAATGCAACGTGCCTTTGACGTGGATGCCCGATGTGTCAGCGCCGCTTTTACTGTCTGGAAAATAAGTGCAGTTTAACTGTGTTATATTACCTGCTTCGTCTTTAACGACTTCGTCGCATTGAATAATATACGCATGCTTCAAGCGAACTTTTTGTCCGGGCGCCAGCCGAAAATATTTTTTTGGCGGGTTTTCCATAAAATCTTCCCGCTCGATATATAATTCCCTGCCAAAAGAAATAGAGCGGTTGCCGTCCTCAGCGTTTTCCGGATTATTCTCCGCCGTCAACATTTCTCCTTCCTGCTCATAATTGGTAATAACTACTTTCACAGGATCAAACACGACCATTCTTCTAAGCGCAATTTTATTAAGATGTTCGCGTGCGCAAAATTCCAGCAAGCCTAAATCAACCATATTATCGCGCTTGCCGACACCTATGCGGTCACAAAAGTCGCGGATGCTTTCAGGCGTGTAGCCGCGGCGGCGATACCCGGCAATAGTAGGCATGCGCGGATCATCCCAGCCGGAAACATATTTTTCATTGACCAATTGCAGCAATTTCCTCTTGCTGGTCACCGTGTGGCTCAGGTTTCTTCTGGCAAACTCATATTGCCGCGAAGGAAAAATTTCAAGTTTCTCAATTAACCAATTATACACTTCGCGATGGGGAACGAACTCCATCGTGCAAATGGAATGGGTAATATGTTCAATTGAGTCGCTTTGGCCGTGGGCAAAATCATACATCGGGTAAATACACCAGGCGTCGCCGGTGCGATGGTGATGCGCGTGTTTGATACGGTAAAGCAAAGGGTCGCGCATTTGCATATTGGGCGATGCCATATCAATTCTGGCACGCAACACTTTTTCGCCGTCTTTATATTTTCCGGCTTTCATGTCGGCAAATAATTCGAGGTTTTCCTCAACCGACCTTTCGGCAAATTGATTGCGATGGCCTGGCTGTGTCGGCGTTCCTTTTTGCGCAGCAATTTCCTCGCTGCTGCTATCGTCGACGTAGGCCAAGCCTTTCTTGATTAACTTTACGGCATATTCGTAGAGGGTTTCAAAATAATCAGATGCGTATAACTCATTAGCCCAATCAAACCCCAGCCATTTTATATCTGCTTTAATGCTATCGACATATTCGGTATCCTCGGTGATGGGATTGGTATCGTCAAAACGCAGGTTGGTGCCGCCGCCATATTTTTCTGAGAGGCCAAAATTCAGGCAAATGCTGCTGGCATGGCCTATATGTAAGTATCCGTTAGGCTCTGGCGGGAAACGCGTCATTATCGACTTATATTTTCCTTCCGCCAAATCCTGTTCCACTATTTCTTCCAAAAAATTGAGGCTCTTTTCTTCCTCCAAATGCTTATCTGCGCTCATAATGCTATTTTCTTGAGTAACGGCAAATTTAAATGATTATCATGTAATCACCACTTGACAAAAGCAATCCTTAGCTTCGCGAAATGGTATTACTGAAGCCGCTTCATAACTTATTACTCGCTTTTTCGGTTTTGTTTTTTGCTGCAGCCTTTTTCACGCTCAAGAAAACCCTGGATATTCATCTGCCCGCGCAGATGATTGTTATCAGTTTTGCCCATATTTTTATGTTTACGGCCGTTTATTTTGCTGCACTTTGGCTGGCGTACACGTTTACGATCAAATGGGCCTGGTCCGAAAGATTGTACAAAATACATATCCTAGCAACGGTGGTCTTGGTTTCCTTCCTGCTGGCCACGGCTTTATGGAGCAACCCAATTTTAGAAAAATGGTTGCAAAACGACCCCTTGCAAAAGCAGTTGGTTTCTTTAAAAATCGGGCAGCTCATTACCGGCGGCCTGTTAATATTAACAACCATTCAATTGGTTTATCCTTTAAATTTGGTGATTGGATTGATCAAAAACAGAAAAAACTGAATATTATGTCATTGCTGAATCAAAACAATAAAAAAGGAAAAAAAGATAATAAGAAAGCGGCGGGAAAGCAGGCTGCGAACGCCAAGTTGGCTCAAAAACCTTCCGCTGCCGCGTTTGTAAGCAAACAACAGAACACCGGTTCACAGCGAGGCAGCTAAGTTGCTATTCATATTTTTCCAGGATGGCAAAATGCCTTCTGGCGGCTTTTAAATAGTCAAGCCCTTTTTTGAAAGGCCAGTTCGCGCTTCCTTTCGCGGCGTTGTATTTGCTGATTTTGTAGAGGGCTTTCCAATGTTGTAAAATGGTTCGATAAGCCTGCCAAATCGTGAGCCCGCTATCATAAATATGGTTGGGTTCGGCCCCAGCGCCGTTATATTCAAGAATGATAAAGTTGCGGCCTGCTTTCAGATCATTTACCGATTTTATTTTGATATCGTAGCGACCGTAGAAAAACTGGGCGTGATGGCTGATTTTGTCAAAAACTGCTACGAGGGTATCATCTATCTCCGAGTCGAGGTTAATAAATTTTGCGCCACGATTGTGGTTCCCGGCGAAAGACAAATAAAAAATATCGTCTTTATCGATAACGCGATCAAACCGATGGCCATGCATCAATTCCATTTCCGCGAAGCGGTGTTTCGCACGCGGATGCGCCTCAATCAATGCTTTCAGCGTGCTTTTCCCATCACCCTTTACCTGCAACAATTCTTTATGAATAAACCCGGAAACCGTGCCGCGCTGCTCCCAGGGATAGCGGTAATAGAAAACACTTACCTCTTCAGGCAAGTCAATTTTTTCCTGGATGATATACTCAACGGGCATCCGGTCGTGATAACGTTCTAATTGGGCTTCATCTTCAATAATTCTAAACATTATCCCTTTCATGCCCACATCGGGCTTCACAACAAAAGGATATCGAATCCCCAACGCTTCCATTTTAGAAAGCACTTCGCTAAAAAGAAGGCCCGATTCGATATAAAGTGTTTGGGGGGCGAGCTCGGGAGGCAGAAGCGCGTACATCTCCTTTTTTCCTTCACCTTCAAACCCACCGAAGGTGATGGTTGGATTGGAAGCCGTAAAAAACCAAAACGCGCGGCTTCTTAGGCAATACCAAAACCAGACTGGTGTTATCGGAGCATACAAAACATAAAAATTCCACAGCTCCCAGTTAGATAGTCTCTCAAAAAATTTCCTGATACCCATGAATTATCGGCAAATATACCTGCCCGTGCGTTAAAAAAAGCTAATTTTATCCGACACGCGCAACGCTGCGGCCAAAGACAGCGTATGCAGAAAAAAAATTATGATGAAGATACCTACGATGGCTGAAATGATGGCAAGCGGAACGACGCCGGAAATCCTGTTTTGGGTAGGATGCTCGGGCAGTTACGATCAGCGTGCCCAAAAAATCACGCGGGCGTTTGCCAAAATCCTGGACGCCACAAAAATAAAATACGCGATCCTGGGTAAAGAAGAAATGTGTACCGGCGATCCGGCGCGGCGCGCAGGAAATGAGTTTATGTTTCAGATGATGGCCTACCAAAATATCCAGATCTTAAATAATTATGAGATTAAAAAAATTGTGACGGCCTGCCCGCATTGTTTCAATACTTTAAAAAATGAATATCCCGAACTGGGCGGCCACTACGAGGTCATACATCATACCACCCTGCTTCAACAGCTTATTGATGAAGGGAAGATTAAAATGAAAGACGGCCATCAATTCAAAGGCAAAAAAATTACTTATCATGATAGCTGCTATCTCGGCCGCGCTAACGATATTTATGAGGCGCCGAGAAAGGTTCTTGAAATGCTCGATGCAGAGCTGGTGGAAATGAAGCGCTGCCGCAGTAAGGGCTTGTGTTGTGGCGCCGGCGGGGCACAAATGTTCAAGGAAGAAGAGCCAGGCGAAAAGCGCGTCAATATTGAAAGATCGGAGGAAGCCTTAGCTACGGCAGCCAATTTTGTAGCCACCGCCTGTCCTTTCTGCAACACCATGATCACAGATGGCATCAAAAATGCGGAGCAGGAAGGAAATGTCAAAGTGATGGATATCGCAGAGCTGATCGCTGCCCATATGAGCTTGCCCGAAGACGAAAACCCTCTTAACGATTGACCGCTCACTATTGGCCATTCACTTTTCACCATTCACTTTTCACCATTGACCATTCACCATTCACTTTTCACCATTCACCCGCTCTCGTTAATTTTGCATTATGAATTTGAATTATAAAAACTTGTTGCCCGCTGATTTTAGTCCCGCTTCTCGCGTTTGGGTGTATCAGGCCAGCCGGCTTTTATCAATGGGTGAAGCTATCGATGCCGAACAAAAAATTGAATCTTTCACTGCGCAATGGCAGAGTCATGGCGCTGATGTCCGCGCGGCGGGTTTCCTATTTTTCGGGCAGTTTGTCATCCTGATAGCGGACGAAACTGCGGCGAGTGTCAGCGGCTGCAGCACCGATAGTTCCGTACGTTTTATCAAATCGCTTGAAGCCAGCTACGGCGTTAATTTTTTCGATCGCACCACACTTGCCTTTGTTATCAAAGATAAAATACAACTTCTCCCCTACACGCAGGTGCAATATGCATTGGATAATGGCTATCTAACTGGCGATACGCCTTACTTTAACAACCTGGTGGCCAACAAGCAACAATTAGAAGAGAGCTGGATCATCCCTTTGAAAGCCAGCTGGCTAAAAGACCGGATAACCCTTCCTGCCTAAATCGCTACTTTCCCTGTTCCAATACCAACCAGGTATTGCCTTCGGCAGGAATAGTCAATTCTATACGCATTTCGTGGTCGCCGTTGACCGGGTAAAGTTTTGCTGGCTTACCATTGACGCTCACACTGGCCACTTTTGAAATCCCCGTATAATATAACGGCAGCCTGATAGTAGTAGTAATGGGTTTTGTAAGCGGGTTATACAACATGGCAAATCCTTTTTGTTGTTGCAAGGGATCGGCGTGAAGAATCCCATCCCAATCCCGCCCGGTAGGGCGGCGCAAATGAATGATATCAGCGTTCAATATGTCGCGGTATTTTTTATAATGATCAATTTCTTTTTTCACCACAAGGCGCGTTTCTTCGGTGTCGTAGAGCCGGCTTCCCCTGTAACAGGCCTGCACGCCGCTGCCGTAATTTTGTTGCATATGAGCCGCGTATTCTTTTAAATGATCAGATAAAGGTTCGAGCGTAGCCGCTGCTCCGCCACCCTGATACTCCACCAGCGGCACGAATGTCCAACCCATTGAAGGTGTGCGGCGCCAGGTTCCGTCAAAAATATTCTGACGGCCCAGTAAAATTTGCTGCGCCCTCGGCAACGACCAGTTTACTTCGCGATAGCCGATGCCCGTTTTATTCGCGCCATTCAACATATAAAAATCCGGGGTATTCATATAAACATCTTTGGAGCGCAGCCATTGATAAAGATCTACCGATTGCTTCCATTGATTCCATTGCGAATCGTAATAATCTTTGTGCCCGGGATGGTTGGTAGCGGCACAGAAGTCGCCGGGATATGGCCCGTCATGTTCAAGCAGATCGAAGCCCGTATACTCAAAAAAATGCCTTAGCTTTTTCAAATAGGCTATACCCCAATCGCTGCCCAAACAGGGCGCATTGCCGAAAGTGGCGCCACCGGGTTTTCCTGTTTTTATATCGATCACATCGGTAGCGGGATTGATGCTGCGGCTCGAGAATAAGGAATAGCCACCGATTTCAACACCTTTGCTATGGGCGTAGTCGGCTATTGCCTTAAACTTGTTCAAATTACTGTCGGATTGATTTTCCATATTCAGCCCGCTTCCAAAGCTTAAAATAATCATCTCATAGCCCGTCGCTACGCATTGGTCCACCGCCGTTTTCACTACCTTCGGATCGGTAGAGCGCAGGTGCATAAAAATGGGGTTCTCAGTAATCCAGGGCGCAAGGACGCGGTACATTTTACGCTGCGCTAAAGTATTGCGTTCCATATCGGTTCCGTCCAGCGCTAAAATATAGGTGTTAAAGCCTATCCAGCTTTCGCCGCGCTCGAGGGTTTGGCCCGGGCCGATTGCCGGCTGGCTTTTTACAATGCATGGTGTTTGCAATTGATAGTTGACCTGGGACGTGTAAGCCGGATCAGTTTCCCAGGAAATGGACTGATTGCTTTCTTCATAGCTCATGCCATCAAAAGCATAATCATTTTGTATAAAAAAATTGGGCTTACTCCATGGCACGCGCGGAACGGAAACAAAGTTTTCTTTTTCGGGATAAGCAATAATTTCCCCTGTGAAATGATCGATCGATATTTTTTCAGATGAGTTATTAATAACACTAATCGTTTTTGCAATCAGTGGGATATGATCATATATTTTGTGATGTACTTTCACTACGACGCCTGTTAAAACCGGATGTGTGAAAGATAACACGAGCTCCTGGCCCGTTGCCTGCCATTGTGTGGCCGCTATCCATCGCTTTGCCTTCCAGGCTATCTGCGGTTTTATCGCAGTTACTTCAACACCGCTCAACACAAAAGAACCCGGCACCGCATACATATCTTTGATCCATTCATCTAATAAATACCCCCGGTTCACCTGTCCTGCCAGTCCTCCCACATCGTAGGCCTGCCCGTTGATTTTGATGATAGCTTCGGGTTCTACCGCCCTGACATATTCTTCTCCCGTTACCAGGTTTTTAAGGCTTACCGTCGCGGCGTTCGGTGCAGCGACGATGGTTCGGCTCACCAATCCGTTAGACAAAATGATCCGGTTGCCGGCGCTTCTCTCAATAGTAGCTTTGATTTGGGGTGTGGCCAACAGCCAGTCCTTCGCGGCCACTTTTTTTGTATGAAGGGGTAATTGCTGAATGTTAGCCATTACTTCGGGCGACAGTTTTTGATTTGCCCGTCGAAGCGCGCCGAGATCGGCTTCATCAACAAACTGCACCAATTCGGGTGCAGTAGTTGTTATTTTCAGCAGGCCCAGATCGGCCATATCGCCGCCAATATTATCACCGCCATTTGTTATTTTGATTTGTAAAAGTTCGACGCCTTTTAGATCAATAGTAAACGGCTTCGCTTTCTCTTTCTGTTTTAAAATTCCGCTGCGCCAAAGTTCTTTGCCATCGCCTGTTACAATCATTTCTATTGAGCCGGCTGGCATTTCCTGAAGCTGGTAGCCTACGCCCAGCAAAGTTTGTTGCTGGCTGGCAGGATCAGAAAAAAAATAGGTTTTGTAACCATCAGTGCGCGCGAAAGAATCTATTTTACTTTTTTCGGGCCAGTCGGTAACACCATCATCAACGCCAATAAAACCGGTAAATTCTGATGCCTTTTTACCCAGATAAACCGAAGCCGAGAAAGGAGCGTGTACGCTGAAACCATTATCAAATCTCCGGCCGGCTACCCTCATTTTGGCCCCGTGCATGGCTTTGTTAACCGCGGGGGCCATGACCTCCTGCGTAAAACCTTTTAAGCGAATCGAAGTAAGATCCACCACTTTTTGCTGAGCCGCCACATATTGTGCCGATAGGAGCAACAGGACATAAAGAATTTTTTTCATCGTAATTTTTTATGGTTTTATGGGTCGAATGCCCGCCTGAACTTTCGGGCAGGGCCGCCTGAACTTTCGGGCAGGGAACTTGCCAGGATAACATTTTCATTCCCTTGTGTGATAAAACAAAAATTTTATAATGAACGTTTCATCGCGATAAATTTGAGCGCTGGCAAAATTACAATTGCTATAAGACAATCGTGTGGTAAATCCCGACAGGCAAGGCTGAGGCCGGCGTAGGAACAAGATGTATACTAAAAAAACTTGTATAAACCCGAATCATGCAGGTTTATACAAGTTGATGCTTTATCGTTTTTACTCTAAAGTAGGATTAAAAGAGCCACCCCAGTCGATACTTTGCTCCAGTTTCGGGTTTTTCTGTATTTGAGTGATCGGAATGGGCGCAAAATAAAAATTAGAAGGAATATCAAAAGTTACGCCAGCCGCCGGCGCTTTTAGAATGGGGCCAAAGCTGTAAGTAAAATCTTCCGGAAGATATTGATAGCCGTCCCTTTTGGCCGGATCGACAGGCAAGTTGGCGGGTTTCAGCGTAGACGCAACGCCCCTTTCTAAAGTACCATTTAAGCTGGTCAGCGTGC